>CAYLTG010000266.1:0-3523 GCA_964386225.1 uncultured Bacteroidales bacterium | reverse complement strand
CGCTGGATGCGGTCGAAAGCGAAGATGGCCCCCGCAAACAGCAGCCCGTAAATGCCGTAGGCCCACCAGGTCCTCCACCAGGGGGGACTGATGGTGAACGCCAGGGAAGCCCCTTCCTCATTCCACAGGCCGTTGCTGTTGGCCCCCTTCACCCGGAAGACGTAAGACCCCGGGGGCAGGTTGTAGTAAAAGGCGGCATGCAGGTTGCCCACCTCCCGCCAGTCATCGTCATAGTTCTCAAGCTTGTAGGAGAAGATGTTCTTGGCGGGGTTGTCGTATTGTATACCGGCATAGTCGATGGAGATGTTGTTCTGGCCATGGGCCAGCATGAGCTTTTCTGCCCCTCTGCCATTGCTGCCGATATAGGGTGAGAAGTCCATCGACCGGTCGGCCACCTTGAAATCGGTGATGTAGACCAGGGGTTCCTTGGATGCCCTGGCGATCACATCGGGATCGAAGTAGGTGAACCCGTTGTTCCCCCCGAAAAAATAGATCCCGCCGGAGGACCTCATATCAGAACCGTCGGAATGCAGCAGCCCCTGGATGCCGTCGTCCAGGGAGAAGTTGTAGAATTTCCCCTCATCGATGCTGAACCGGCTGATGCCTCCGAACGTGCTCAGCCAGAGGTCCCTGTTCTTTTCATCCCCCAGGATGCCCTGGACGCTCATCGAAGGGAGCCCGTCGCCGACGGTGTAGGTCCTGACCTCGCCCGTTCCGGGGTTGTAGGCGCACAACCCGCCCAGCCAGGGCCCGACCCACAGGATGCCGTCCGGGTCTTCATAGAGGGAATTTATGTCCTGCGTGGTGAGCACATCCCCTTTTCCAGGGTCCCAGGCATGTCTTTCAATTTCCCCCGTGCCGTAATCATAGAGGAAAAGGCCGTTGTTGGTGGATATCCAGAGCCCGTGCCTCGGGCTGTCGATAAAGTTGGCGACCTGGTTGGTGGCCTGCGAGGTGGCCGGCCATACGGTCAGGTCGATGTGCCGGGTGTTGCTCCCCGTCGCATCCTGCACATACAGTCCCTGGTACGACCCGAACCAGAGTCGGCCGGTGCGGTCGCGTATTGCCTTGGTCAGGCCCACATCATCGGGGATCCCTTCGATGCTGCGGAGTGTGAATCTGCCAGTTTCGGCATTGAAGATCCCGTGGCCGAGGTTTGTCTGCAGCAGCATTTCGCCGGGACCCGCCTCCATGATCAGGTCAATGGAGTAAAGGCCGTCGGCCATGCCGGGCACGGGGTAGGGGACGAGGTCGCCCGATCCCGGGTCAAAGGCGTTCAGGCCGAGGTGTGTGTCGATCCAGACGGTCCCGTCCTGAGCTTCGAGGATCTTCATCACCCAGCCCTCCGTAAGGCCGCTCCGGTCGTCGACCTGCCGGACCACGGACTGCATCAGGTTCCGGTCCACGTACTTCATAAGCCCGACCGACAGCGTTCCGATCCACAGGTTCTCAAAGGAATCAATATGCAGGCAGTTGATATCAGCCCCCTGCAGGCGGTCGGTGCCGGACGCTCCGAAGCGCTCAAAATACTCCGAATGGCGGTCGAAGTGAACCAGGCCCTGCCAGGTGCCGATCCAGAGATCCCCGTTCCTGTCGGCGGCGATCTCGAATTCGTAGTCGTGAAGTTCCTGTCCGTCGAAAAGGTGGGCCATTGACCATCCTTTCAGCGTGTTTTTTTTCTGGTCATACCGGTAGAGTTCGGCATGGTTCGTCGTGATCCACAGGCAGCTGTCGCCCGTGCTGGTCATTCCGTTGACGAACTCGTCCCTGTCAGTTTCCAGGCCCACGGTATCGGGCACCTCGTGGAGGTTGTTCGCGGGATCCAGCATGAAGAAACCGGACATGCTCATGATCCAGATGTTGCCGCCGGGATCGGGGGTGAGTTGGTAAATGCCGTCCACCACCAGGCTGTCGGGATTCTCATGCAACCTCAGGTTATCCTCTTCTTCATCGTAATACATCAGTCCGTTGCTGCAGGTGCCGCCATTGAAGGAGCCGATGCCGAACCAGGTCCGTCCGTCCTGGCCGGCGGCGATGGAATAGACCACCGGCTGCCTGAAGGAAGGGTAATCGGTCAGGCCCGCGTATGGGTATACCTTGAAGGATCTCGTTTTTGGGTTGTACCTGTATACATCGTACATGCAGCCGACCCATATATAGCCGTTCCTGTCCTCATAAAGCTGTGTCGTCAGGACCGTCCCGATGGTGGTGGAATCGTCCGCGATCGGGTGGAAGCGGGTGTATTCATTCCCGTCGAACTTCACCAGGCCGCTCTGGGTGGCGATCCAAAGGACCCCCTGCTGGTCGCTGATGACGTCATGGATCATGTTGCCGTCCAGTTCGGGGAAATGACTGAGTTTGGCAGGATCGAGCTGCGCCCGGAGAGCTGTTGCGGGGATGATAACCGCTGCCAGAAACAAGATTACAAGGAAAGCCTGCAGCCTGGGTTTTTTAGGACCTGAAGGGGAAAGTTGGTTTTTCAAAAGATCCGGATTGTTTGGAAATACGAACTAACAACAACCCGGAACGCGGAACTGTTCAAATGATACTATAATTTAATGGGGTGGATACCCTACGAGGGTTAGCTAACCCTCGTAGGGTATCAGGGCGACCAGCGCCCGTAGGGTGATCCAACGGCTCGGCTGCCCGGGTGGTTCATGCGCGGAGGGTGTGTTTATGGTGAATGGGGTAAATACGAAAACAGGGTAAATAGCAGATTTTATTTTCATTGGCCGGTTCATCAGGGTCGCTCTTCACTCTTCACTCTTCATTCTTCATTCTTCAATATATTGACCTTCAGTCCCACATTCGTCCAAACCGTATAGCCGCTCTCCGTGACCGGGTAACTCCCACCAAAATGATCCGGGTATTTTGTTTGATAATAATCCTTGTTGAGGTCTCCCCTGAAGAAAAGGACCAGCCTGTCCTTCAGACCGAATTCCAGGTTCAGTCCGGCCGACCAGCCAAAATTCCCGTTGCTCCTCCAGAACCCGCCCATGGTGGGGCAGAACCTGAACCTGTTCCCGAGAATGAACTTCATGTACAGGGGCGCGGTAAAAAAAAGGTCCTCCGAGTTGAAAATGATGTTGGGTTCGGTATTGATAGAAAATATGGCCTGACCCGGCCTGAACTCCACGGCCCCTCCCAATACGCCCCCACTCACGCCCCAGGTCCACGGGCCAGTTCCGGCAAAACCGCCGACATTCAGCTCCTGGGCAGCCGCGAAAAAGCTGATAAACAGAAGAAGGGATAGGAGAAAGGTCCTCATCGGTTCTTACCGGCTAATGTAAGAAAAAATGATCATTGCCACATGAAAAATCCGGCTATCTTCCCGTATCCAGGGGGAACGGTGAGACCAGCAGGGTGTCCGTGATCCTTTCCCCGCTTTCTAAACCGACCCAGATGAACACGGTATCCTTTTCGATGCGTCCCTGCCGCAGGTAATAATAGCCGATGCCGTCGGAGGAGTGGGCGAAGAACTCCACCCGGAGGAGGGTGTCATTTACCAGGTAAAAACCTGTCA
>CAYLTG010000265.1:0-3526 GCA_964386225.1 uncultured Bacteroidales bacterium | reverse complement strand
GAGGTGAAATAATCTTCCATGCCAGTGCCATGGATCGAAGGGGCCTTCTCTCCGTCGACGTATACCATCTCATCCCCCTCAAGGTACCAGAAGCTCTTCTTGTATGGCTGCGCATGGATGTTGCACCCTGCGAAATGCCCTTCCCCCTCGGCGTCCAGGATGGTGTAGTTTGACCCCGGCCGGGTCCGCACCTCCCTGTTCCAGAGGGCATGGAAATAGGCGACGTCCTCCCCGAACGGGTGCTCCAGCTGGAAATAATCGATGTGGTAGTAAAAGGCGAAGACCTCTTGTCCTGTTTCATTGCTCACTTCGATCCTGGCCGACCTGTTGAAGGGCATGGGGAAATAACAATAATACCCCCCGCTCGACATCCCCAGGTACTGGGCCGTGTAATGCCGGTATTCGTAGCCGCAGCCGAAGAAATCCCCGACCGGCACCAGCACCGAGGGGTTCTCTTCACCGTCCCAGTAGAACTTAAGAACGATGCGCCTCAGGAAATGGGGATCACGCGAATCGATGGTCACCCAGATCCTGCTGATCAGGCCGGGGCCCGCCGCATCGAAGATGGTGGCCGTCTTCCCTGCATGGATGTTGATCCGGTCGTTATTGGCACCGGTGGTGTCGTAGCTCGACACCTGGACCATCTTGCCCCCTTTGAGCCGTGCGAGCGATCCGGGCGACGTGTAGTCCTCAAGCCGGCTGTACCGTTCATCTTCATGGCAGGACGCTAGGATCAGCAAGAAGGGGAGGAGGAGTGCAAGGGGTGAGCGGGTCCGCCGGGGGATGAAGCTTCGGGTTCGGGTCATCGTGCATTGAATTTAGGGTTATATTTGCAGATGTTCAGCAACCGGGGGCCATGTCCCCTGCAATCGATCATGTCATGCCGCGTAACATCCACTTTCCGACCATTAAAGATACGGTAATCCTGTTAATCGCACTGGCTATATTTTCTGGGTGTGCCACAAGGGAGGACCGGCCGCCCAACATCCTCTTCATCATGAGCGACGACCATGCCTTCCAGGCCATCAGCGCGTACGGGTCGGCCCTCGTCGAAACGCCCAACATCGACCGGCTGGCGCAGGGGGGGATGCGGTTCGACCGGGCCTTCGTCACCAATTCCATCTGTGCCCCGAGCCGGGCCGTCATCCTCACAGGAAAGCACAGCCACCTCAACGGGGTGCGCGACAATGCGGACGTGTTCGACAGCACCCAGCAGACCTTCCCCAAACTGCTGCAGCTGGCAGGCTACGAAACGGCGGTGATCGGGAAGTGGCACCTGAAATCGCAGCCCACCGGGTTCGATCACTGGAAGGTGCTGCCCGGTCAGGGCGACTACTACCAGCCTGAGTTCCTCACGGCACAAGGAAGGGTGAGGGATACGGGGTATGTGACGGACCTCATCGCCGACCTTTCCATCGAATGGCTCAGGAACAGGGACCACCGGGAGAAACCATTCCTGCTCCTCTGCCAGAACAAGGCGCCGCACCGGGAATGGCTGCCCGGCCCGGACCGCCTGGGGGCTTTCATGGACCGGCCGCTGCCTGAGCCGGCGACATTGTACGACGACTACTCCGGGAGAGGAACCGCCGCCCGCGATGCGGAGATGCGGATCGCCGACCACATGGGCCTGACCAACGACAACAAGGTGCCCCCCGACTCGGTGGCCGCGGCCGGGTATGCAGAGTTCTCCGAATGGTACCCGAAAGCCTATATGTGGAGCCGCCAGCGCATGCTGCCCGCTCAGATGGCCCGCTGGGATTCCGTCTACAACCCGGTGGTCGCAGGCTTCATGCGGTCGCAACCCCGGGGGGATTCCCTCCTGGCATGGAAGTACCAGCGCTACATGCAGGATTACCTGGCCACGGTCCTGTCGGTCGATGACAACGTCGGCCGCATCCTGGATTACCTCGAGGAGTCGGGGCTCTCGGAGAATACCATCGTCGTGTATACCTCCGACCAGGGATTCTACCTTGGGGAGCACGGCTGGTTCGACAAGCGGTTCATGTACGAGGAGTCGTTCAGGACCCCGCTCATCGTCCGGTGGCCCGACCGGATCGCACCGGGAACCGTGAACAGGGACCTGGTGCAGAACCTGGACCTTGCGCCAACCTTCCTGGAAGCCGCAGGGGTGGAGGTGCCCGCCAACATGCAGGGGCGCAGCATGCTGCCCCTGATGAGGGGCGAGTCCACGGACTGGCGGGAGTCCGTTTACTACCATTATTATGAGTACCCCGGCATCCACGCCGTGAAAAGGCATTACGGCATCCGGACGGACAGGTATAAGCTGATCCACTTCTACGACGACATCGACGAATGGGAGCTCTATGACCTGGACCGCGATCCGCGAGAAATGAAAAACCTTTATGGGCAGCCGGGGTATGCTGAGGTTCAGGCCCGCCTTCACCGGGAACTGGATGCACTCATCGCCGCCGAGGGCGATGCCCGCTGATCGCGCTGCTTTCTTCTCGTAACCGCACATCCCTCCCATCAAGTTCGTTCATTATCGATGGCTGCAAATTTGATCCTGCCCCTGATTTAATTATGCATCTATTTAGATATTTTTTTATCTTTGACCGGCTGAGACCTTCCATGCGGTTGCAGTCGGGCTGAAACCCGGGTCCCGGCAATACGGATCACTACTCAAACAGTCATCAAGTCAAACCTGAACAGGGCCTGTCCCCGGTGGTGCGGCCATGCGGTGCATGACCGTGTCAGGGGATAAGCATGCAGGCAGGGATATGGTTATGCAGGCAGGTGAAAATTAAGGATAAATTAACATGACCTGTTGGTTTAGAGTCATTATTTTTTTACGAAGTCATTATCTTTGCCGCCTTTCAGACCTGAATGACACACAATTCAAAATTCAAATATTTATGAAACAGGTATACAATTTTGGGAAGTCGGTTTTCCTGATGGTTGCTTTCCTGTTGCTTTCGACCACCCTGCTCGCGCAGAAGATCGAAGTGACCGGGACCGTGGCGGATGCTGACGACGGATTGCCGTTGCCCGGGGTCACCGTGCTCGAGAAGGGGACCACGAACGGCACAGTGACCGACATCGACGGGAATTACCGGATGACGGTGGAGACCGGCGCCATTCTCGTGTTCTCATTTGTGGGTTACGAGAGCCAGGAGATCGCCGCGGTGCCGGGTCGCCTCGATGTGAGCCTTGCCGTGAAGAGCGCCATGCTCGAAGAGCTGATCGTGATCGGGTACGGGACTCAGAAAAAGACCGACAAGACCGGGGCTGTGGCGCAGGTCAAGGCGGAGGAGCTCAACGGCGGTGTGATCACCGACCCCATCCAGTCGATGCAGGGCAAGGCCGCCGGGGTGATGATCACCAAGAAGGGGGGCGACCCCAACGCCGGCTTCGCCGTGAAGATCAGGGGTGCCTCGGGATTCGAGTCCAACACCCAGCCGCTCTACGTGGTGGACGGTGTACCGGGCGTCGACCCGACGACGGTGGCCCCCGAGGACATCGAGACCTTCAACATCCTCAAGGATGCGGCCTCCACGGCCATCTACGG
>CAYLTG010000264.1:0-3527 GCA_964386225.1 uncultured Bacteroidales bacterium | reverse complement strand
CCCAACGTCTATGGCATGAGCCAGTTCGCCGACGGCGGGATGATGGCCACCAAGCCTTACATCAGCGGCAGCAACTACCTCATGAAAATGGGCGACTACCCCAAAGGAGCGTGGCAGGAGGTCTGGGATGCCCTCTTCTGGAGGTTCATGCATGTGCACCGCGATTTCTTCCTGCAAAATCCCAGGCTTGGAATGCTGGTGCGGACCTTCGACAAAATGCCCAACGAAAAGCAGGATGATCACCTTCAGGTGGCCAATGCGTATCTTCAAATTCTTTCCGGCTGATCTGCATCCGGACATCAACACGCAATCCCGTGCTCAATCCCACCTGCAAACAAGGGAACCCTTGTTCAGATTTCTTATCTTTAATGAAAATTTCAAAAACATGAGAACGATCAATCTTTACTTTGCCCTGATTCCACTGCTTATTGCCTGCACACAGGTAACAACCACCACCGAAGCGCCTGCCGAAGAACCGACCGACGGGGTGTTCATCCATATCACAGCCGGCTTCGACGACGCCCACCGGGTGCTGATGCCAATGAAAATGGCCACCCTGATGGCCGAAGACAAAGATGTGCTGGTATACCTCGACATCCACGCCGTCAACCTGGTGGTTGCCGGTGCCGAGGACCTGTCGATGGAAGGTTTCGACTCCTTTCAGACCTACCTGAAAACCCTCGGGGAGATGGGCGTGGAGGTGCTCGCCTGCCCCACCTGCCTGGAGGTGGCAGGATACACCACCGATGACCTGGCACAGGGAGTCATGCCGGCAGCGAAGGATAAATTTTTCGGTTTCACGAAGGGCAGGATCGTGACACTGGATTATTGAAAACAGGGATGTCCTTGCTGACACGATCAGCCTGCAGATTGGCAGAAGACAACAAACCATCCTGTTTTCGTGTTATTTTGTAAGCACACTAGGATCATGGTTCGGAATTCTGTCTTCTTCTTCTGGTTCATGCTTGGGCTGACCGGTACATCCGTGAATGCACAGGAGATCCCCGAAATCGGCTATTTCAACCTGGCTGCGGGAGGCGGCAAGGTTTACCTGTCCTGGCAGATGGAACCGGGTGCCACCTGTTTCGGCACACAGGTGCACCGCTCCGACGACGGTGAAAGCTTCGTGGAGATCGGCGGCATCGAGGGGGTGTGCGGCGACCTCACCAAACCGGTCAGCTACAGCTTTGTCGACGAGGCCCCACCGGTGAACAAGAGGCTCTACTATAAACTCGAGCTGGGCACCAACAATTTTACCGAAGTCCGCTTTGTGGATATCATCGACCTGGGTGACGATCCGGTACAGGTGCGCCCTAACCCGGTCGCCAGCCAGTCCAGGATTTACTTCTCCAACGGGTCGAAGGACATCCATACCCTGACCCTGACAGCCATCAGCGGGCAGACCGTCATGCAAGCCTCCACCCGGGCCGATCATTTTTTCCTGAATGCCGCCGGCCTCGCCCCGGGGACCTATTTGTTCACCATCCGCTCCATGGAAACGCAGCAGGTGCTGACCGGCAAGGTCCTGATTGTGCGGTGACAGCAGCGCACCGCATCAGCCCGGGATCTCATGATGTTTTGCCGGCCCGGTAATCGCGGCTGAAACTTCGGTTTCCAGATTCCGTGCAGTTTACTACCTTAGCGCCAAAATTCAAAAACAACGATTATGAAGAAGAATTTACTTTTAACCATTGCCCTTGTGGTTGCGATCAACACCTGGGCCCAGTACCCGACGGACCGGATAGAGAAAATGCCTGTCCCCCAGCTCGATCCTTCAGGCTATGCGGGGCCGGGCGCGGTGATCGGGGAAAAACTGTCGCAGGCCATCATCGGGCAGTCCAATTTCGACCTGCAGACCTACAACTCCATCGAGCAGCGGCTCTATGCCTATCCCGACGGCACCGTGGGGGCCACCTGGATGATGGCCTTCGAACCCGACTGGCCGGACCGCGGCATCGGTTACAACTATTTCGACGGAAGTTCATGGGGCAGCTACCCCACCGAATCCATCGCCTCCGTGCGGACGGGATGGGCCGGATACGCGCCCCTGGGAGCCCAGGGCGAGGTGGCCGTGGGCCATGCCAACATCGACAACGAGTGGGGCCTCCTGTTCTGCAAACGTGACGTGAAAGGTACCGGCGACTGGGAGGAGTTCTTCCTCAACGGCCCGGAACCGGGCGTCGGCATCGTTTGGCCGGCCATCACCAGCGGCGGGGAGAACCACGAGGTCCTCCACATCCTCGGTCTGACCACCGGCAACGAGTACATGGGCCAGGGTGCCGCCCTGCTCTATTCCCGCTCTTCCGACGGGGGTGAGACCTGGGACATCCAGCACCACTTTTTCGAAGAGATCGGACCGGATTATTTTCCGAGCATCGGGGCAGAGAACTATGCCTTCGCCCAGCCCAGGGACGGCATCGTGGCCTTCTCCGTGGGCTTCGACGACGGCCATGGCGGCATCTTCAAGTCGACCGACAACGGTGACACCTGGACCTATACCGAGGTTTACAACTCGCCTTTCTACCCCGCCACCGGGGAGTACACCGACCCGTTCGGCGCCGGCGACGGAAGCCAGGCCCTCTCCATCGACAGCGAAGGGACCGTCCACCTGGTCTATGGCAGGATGCGCCACGTCTATGACGAGACCGGTGCCGCGTTCTACTATCCCGCCACCGACGGCGTGATCTACTGGAACGAGAACATGCCGCCCCTCGACACCGCCATCATCAGCACCTATACCCTCGAGTACCTGGCCGAGAACGGCAACCTGGTCGGCCAGGTGGTGGGCGATGGCATCGCCGGCCTGATCGATTTTCCGGCCTACTTCATGTCCCTCACCTCCCATCCGCAGATCCTGATCGACGGCATGGACCGCATCTTCGTCATCTGGTCGGGTGTGGCCCCCGAGTTCAGCAACGGGCTGTACAACTACCGGCATATCTACGGCAACTCCTCCAGCGACGGCGGCCTCACCTGGAACGGCATCGAGGACCTCACCGACGAGCTGGTCTTCCTGTTCTCGGAATGCGCATACCCCGCCCTGGCTCCCAACATCGTCAACGGCGAGCTGCATTTCACCTTCCAGGAGGACGGCGAACCGGGGATTTTCGTGTGGGCAGCCTCACAAACCGAGATCACTTCCAACAGCATCCAGTATTTGAGCATCGACACCGAAGTGTTGACAGGCACCGGCGCAGCAGCAGCGGGCGTGAGCGGGCCGGTGGTCGGACAGAACTATCCCAACCCCTTCCTCGACGCCACCTGGATCGAAGTGAAGCTGGACCGGCCCATGGAAGTCGGGTTCTCCGTGACCGACATCTCCGGCAGGACCGTCCACACAGAAGTGATCGAGAACAACGGCAGCACCACCCACAGGATCCGGTTCGACAGGCAACAGCTGACCGGCGGTGTTTATTATTATACCGTTTCCACCGGCTCGGGCAGCTTTTCGGGGAAGATGATCATTCAGTAGATCCCGCCCGATTGAAATATGACCGGCTGTCCGTTGGGATGGCCGGTTTTTTTAT
>CAYLTG010000263.1:0-3531 GCA_964386225.1 uncultured Bacteroidales bacterium | reverse complement strand
CAGATCAGCATCTGGTCGGGCGATCAGAAGATCTTCGTACAGACACCCCTCTCAGCCAGGGGCGAAATTGCGGTGTACAACATGATGGGACAGGAAGTGGTCAGGACGGACATCGAACCCGGACTGAACACCATCCCGATGAGCGACGTCAACAGCACCTATGTGGTTAAGGTTTATACCGTCCATAGCGCCGTCACCGGCAAGGTCTTCATCAGGTAATTCAATCAAACTAGAAAAATGAAAAATAGACGCGATATGAAAAAGGCAATTCAAATCCTGGCGATATTATTTGTAGTACTTCTCCCGGTGATCCTTTCGGCACAGCCGATGCCCGGCGATGCCGGAATCGGCGGCGGTGCCGGCTCGGCTCCCATCGGCGGCGGCGCCCCCATCGGCGGGGGTATCCTGATCCTGCTGTCGCTGGCCATCGGCTACGGCACCAGGAAGCTGGTAGAGGCCAGGAAGAAAGTGATGGAATAAAGAACTCCATCGTACACATATCAGAATTAAAAGCTTTACCCTACCTTTGGGTAAAGCTTTTTCATTGGTAAAAAAACACTGTAACCATGAACTGGATCGTCAAACTCATCCTCAGCGCCGTCAGCGTCCTCATCGCCTCCTACATCCTCCGGGGTGTCCACGTGGACGGCTTCCTCACCGCCCTGATCATCGCCCTGGTGATCGCCCTGCTGAACTTCTTCCTCCGACCCCTGCTGGTGATCTTCACCATCCCCATCACCATCCTCACCTTCGGGCTCTTCCTGCTGGTGATCAACGCCGTCATCGTGCTCATCGCCGATGAGTTCATCTCGGGATTCTACGTGGAAGGACTGGGCTGGGCCATCCTCTTCAGCCTCATCGTATCCCTTGTCAATTACTTCCTGGGGGTGAAACAGATCGAAAGGGGTGAATCATGAAGAACAGGCCCATCACCCTAAAGGAAGAATTGGAGCGGATCATCCGGCAATGTGAGGTGTGCAGCCTTGCCATGGTCGATCCGGACGGCAGGCCCTATGTCATCCCAATGAACTTCGGGTACGACAACAATGTCATCTACCTGCATTCCTCCCGGACAGGCAAGAAGATCGATATCCTGCAGCAGAACAACAGGGTCTGCATCTCCTTCTCCACCGATCATGAGCTGCGCTGGCAGAGCGAGGAGGTGGCCTGCAGCTACAGCATGAAATACCGCAGCGTGCTGGCCCACGGCCATGTGGAGTTCGTCGAGGAGATGGATGAAAAGGCGGAGGCGCTGAACATGATCATGAAACAATATACCGACCGGGAATTCTCGTACAACGATCCGGCACTGCGGGATGTGATGGTCTTCCGGGTGGTCATCGAAAAGATGGAAGGCCGCGCATACGGGTATTGACAGGGCGGAGTGCTATTCATTGTTTTTTTGATATCCGAACAAGGATCAACGATATCCGATCCTGGATCTATTTCAGAAGGAAGAAGGCGTTCCCTTCATTCCGCAATACTTCGAATATCACATATCGTTAATCGTTATTCGGATATCCCCTCCCCATCGAAGGCATAAAGAGCCTCAACACCAATACCGTTCCATAAGCGAGCAGGCTCCCCGCCGCCGCGCCCGCCAGCACATCCAGCGGGAAATGCACGCCAAGGTAGATCCGGCTGTAGCCGATCAAAGCCGCCCACACCAGGATCAGGGGGGTAAAATACCTGATCCTCCCCCTGAAGATGAACGCCAGGAAAACAGCCACGGCAAAATGGTTCGTGGCATGGCCGGAATAAAACCCGTACTGCCCGCCGCATTTGCCGTTCACGGTATGCACCAGCCCGGCCAGTTCGGGGTCATGGCAGGGCCGCAGCCGCATGAACACGTTCTTGAACGCATGGACGGAGATCAGGTCGCTGACAGCCACCAGCACGATCAGGGAAAGGATTATCCAGACAGAATCGCGGCCGTAGAACCGGATGATCCAGTAAATGAAAAGGAGATAGAGCGGGATCCAGTTATACTTGTTGCTCACGGCGGCCATTACCGCATCCCAGAATCCCGAATGCATCCCGTTCAGGAACAGGAAGAGTGCTTTATCCCAGTCAATGATGGCCTCTATCATCGCGGTTCATTCGTTAAGGTGCCGCCAGATCATGTCCTTCAGTTTCATCAGCCCCGTGCCGGCCACCGACGAGATGAACACCGACGGCACGCCGGGAGGGAGCTCCTGTTTCATCTCCCGCTGCAACTCTTCGTCCAGCAGGTCCGACTTGGTGATGGCCAGCAGGATGTCCTTGTCCAGCAGTTCGGGGTTGTAAAGCTTCAGTTCCCGGAGCAGGATATTGAACTCCCCCTGGATGTCCTTTGCATCGGCCGGCACCATGAAGAGGAGGATGGAGTTCCTTTCGATGTGGCGCAGGAACCGCAATCCCAGTCCCTTACCCTCATGGGCCCCTTCGATGATCCCGGGGATGTCGGCGATGACGAAGGACCGGTCGTCGCGGTAGCGGACCAGCCCCAGGTTGGGCGTCAGTGTCGTGAACGGGTAATCGGCGATCTCCGGCTTGGCGGCCGACACGGCGGCCAGGAGGGTGGATTTGCCGGCATTGGGGAACCCGACCAGGCCGACGTCGGCCAGCAGTTTCAACTCGAGGATGTGCCATTCATCCTTGCCCGCCTCGCCGGGCTGTGCGTATCGGGGCGTCCGGTTGGTCGACGACTTGAAATGGTCGTTGCCCAGCCCGCCGCGGCCGCCGCTCACCAGGACATGGGTCTGCCCGTCCTCGGTGATCTCGCACTGAAACTCGCCGGTATCCGCGTTGCGTGCCACCGTGCCCAGGGGCACCTCCAGGATCACATCCTTGCCGCTGGCGCCGGTCTTCAGCTGCCCTGAGCCCGGCTGCCCGTGCTCGGCCTTGATGTGCTTGGTGTATTTGAGATGCAACAGGGTCCACAGCTGCTTGTTGCCCCGCAGGATGATATGGCCGCCGCGGCCGCCGTCGCCGCCGTCGGGGCCCCCTTTGGGGTTCAGCCGCGACCGGAAGAAGTGGGCCGAGCCGGCACCGCCCCGCCCGGAGCGGCAGTTGATCTTTACGTAGTCGACAAAGTTCGGGCTTCCCATATCAGTCCTCCACGATCTTGTAGATCTCCGGGTAATTGCGGCCATACCCGTCATAATCGAGGCCGTAGCCGACGATGAAATCGTTGGGTATCTTCATGCCGACGTAATCGATCTCATAATCCATCCGGAACGCACCGGGCTTGAAGAGGAGGGTGGCGATGCGCACATCTTTCGCCCCCATCTTTTTCAGTTTCTCGGTGGTCACCCCCATGGTGATGCCCGTGTCGATGATGTCCTCCAGGATCACCACGGTCCGTCCCGTAGGTACCTGGTCGAGCCCGATCAGTTCCCGCACCACCGAGGTGGTCCTTGTCCCGCTGTAGGAGGAGAGTTTGACGAAGCTAACCTCGCAGGGTATGCTGACCCGCTTCATCAGGTCGGCGGCGAACATGAAGGCGCCGTTCAGGACCACCAGGAACAGGGGGTTCTTCCCTTCCAGGTC
>CAYLTG010000262.1:0-3585 GCA_964386225.1 uncultured Bacteroidales bacterium | reverse complement strand
CCGCAACACCGATGCCGAATGGGGCGAACGCGTGAGCGATGAGCGGGCTTTCCAGCTGCTCAGGAAGTTCAACAGCAATACCATCTCAAATTGAAGAGGACCTGGCGATAAACTTAATGCAATAACATGGCGGCAGGGCTTACCGATCTGGGATGCCGGGTTTGCAGGGTTTGACGATGGCCTCTTTTGCTTGCCGGCGGAAAGTGACCAGCGTTTCCGATTTAAGGATATCAATATAATCTTTCTCAAAAATGCTGTCCACGGCGTGGTTCAGGAAAGGGCAGGGGCTGACCCTGCCGGTGGCGTCGATGTGGATCAGGCCGGTCCCCCCTCCAACACAGGTGTTATCGGGGTTTTCATCCTCGGACAGGTGGACCAGGAGAACGCCAGACTCCTTTTTCTGCCTTGAAATGGCTGCATTCAGCGTAATCTGATCTGAGGCCGAAAGCCGGGAGCCGGCATCCCATGCACTGCCGGTTGCAAAATAATCGATGATGAAAATTACGGAAGCACCCATTTCCTTCATCCGGTTTGCAAAGTCACTTGAGGTCAGCACATGCAGGTTCCGGCGGGTGGCGGTCACTGATACGCCGAACAAGATATGACGGCTGCGGAGATCCCCCATGGCCTTCCGGATGCGGGCCGAGGATCCAGGTCCCCTCCGCAGGTCGGTCAACTCGTCATCTCCTTCGTAAGAGATCACGGGAAAGACGTTACTCGCTTCCCGAAGCTGGCTCACTATGCCTTCCCCAAACAGGAGACCATTTGAAAAAAGCAGGAAGATCCCCTTCCGCAATGAGGCCAGAACAGGCAGGAGCCCTTTCACGGTCAGGGGTTCCCCTCCGGTGATCACGAATACCGATGTTCCGTGAGCCATAAGCCTGGTGGCTGCAGCATGGATGCGTGCAGGGTCGAGTGCCGGGGCATGGGCGTTAACAGGGGCGAAGCACCCTTTGCAATCAAGGTTGCAGCGGTGGGTGACCGAGAGGACACAGACGGCCGGGATCACCACCTTGTATTTCCTCACATTCCGCTGTCTGCGCCTTTCACTGGCGCTAAGGAAGAGCAGTGCCGGAACGATCCGGAAAAGGCTAAGGCGTCTGAGCAAAAGGGCAAGGATCGCCCTTTTCCTGATTGATCTCGAGAAATAGGGCCAAAGGTCCAGTTTGTTGAGGTGTGTTATGCCCATAGCCACCAGGGTGTTTGCTCCCAGTCGCCGTACACCAGGATGTCGAAGGCCACATGGCCTGCGACGGGGGTCAGTGTGGTATTTGACAGTTCACGCAGGGCACCGAATATCAAGCCTGCTGCAAAGGTCCAGGAAGCCAGGAAGACCAGGTCGGTCTCGATAATGTCACGCATCCCGGCAAAGAGAATAACTTTGTAAAGGGTATGGCCTACCGTTGCAAGGAGAACGGCGCCATACACACTGACCTTCTTTAACCGGACCTGCAGAAAGCCCCTGAAAAGCAACTCTTCCGTAGCGCCAATGGCCCCGGCAAGCAGGGCCATCCGGCCGAACCTGGTAATTATCACGGGGACCTCGAGGTAGTTCCTGTAGAGGAGCGCGAACAGGATGCCTGAGCCTATGCCGGCCAGGAACCAGGGCCATTTCAAACCCTTCAGGGGGAGCAGGCCAAATGCCGCCGGGATCCCGCGTAGCGATGGAATGACGAGGGCCATGGAAACCGATACGAGCGCGACCCCGGCAAAGGATACGAAAGACAAGTGTGCGTGTGCCCGCGGAAATGTAACAAAAAGCAAAATGCCTGCCATGAACAGAATGGCAGCAAGGAGATCTCTTTTGAGCGGACCGTTCAGGGAGATCATAGCCGAAGCTGGTGTTGCCTTCTTCTCCATGCCATGCCCAGCAGGATGAACACCAGCGCCAGTGGAATGGCAATCAGCAGGTAACCGGAGCCCAGGCACAATCCTGTGCTAATCCCGATGGTGGTGTTGGGCAGTACCGCACCTAAGTCGGCCAGGAGCATGGTGTCCAGCTCTTGCTTGTAGTTGAAATGCAGCGAAAGAAAATCGAGATGCTCCAATCCAGTGAATGAATTGGCGTCAAGACCCGCCACTTTCGGGCTCACGATCAGGTATTCAAGTTCTTCCAGGCTTTTCAGGGGTGCGATGTCAACGATGTTCTCACATTCTGCGATGCTGACGAGTTTGAGCTGCGGATGCCGGTCAATGAACGCCTCAAAGACATCCTTGCTTATCGTAAGCGGGAAACACACCGATTCGAGCCCCGGCAGGATGAGTCCCGGTCCGGATCGCATGCAGTCAGTGATGGCAAGATCAAGCACCCTCAGGTTTTTCATTTCCGCTGCAGGAGGCAGTTCAAGTAAGGTGTCGAGGCAGAAAAGGCTGAGGGACCTGAGTGCAGGAGCGACCTTTTCAGCAGAAGGATCGAATTTTATCGGGAAGGTCTCCTCCATTCTTAGGGTGAGGGCCTCCAGCGTTCTTGGGATGATGAATCCATCGGACAATGAATCGTGACTGATGTCAAAAGCGTCCAGCCGTGTCAGTTTTGGAAGTCCGCTCATGAGGTTCAATTGCCCCGTCGAGAAACCGTAAACAATTAGGCTTGTGATCCGGGGTTCTTCCTTGATCCGTTCAGGGAGCCCTTTGGTGTAGTTTGGGTTAGTTTCGACATACAGGAAATGGGGATCGAATTTTTCGAGGACCCGGATGGCCTCAGTGCCCTCTGCGATCACACCCACGCTGGGATTGATAGCCGCCACCCGGTCGATAAACGTGTTCGCCGAATCCGTGAGGTCGATGGACCTGAAATCAACATAACGGAGATCGCGGATGTCGGACTCTGACAGCATCCCCGCGTCAATTCCGCTTTCCAGGAGCTCATGCATGTCGAGCGAGAGCAAAACCCCGTTCAGCCGGGTGAAAGGCCCCTCGAATTCCAGTGCGAGGTCCGTCCCGTATTCCTTCCGGTACTCGAAGCACAGCTCACGGTCTTGATCGTCAAGGAAAATTCTGATGAGGTCGCGATCATACGCGGGTAAGGAAATGATCTGGCTGGAATCGGATGGAAGCCAGGCAGGGAAAAACAGGATCAAGACCGCCGAGGTGAGATTCTCGGCATATCCCCAACTTTTCGGACCATTCGGTCCTATTGTGTCGGTCGATTGACTGATCCGGATCAATTGAATTCCTGTCTTTTGCTCGGAGCAGCCCATCAGGCCAAACATCACCAGGGCGAGAAGGAGGATGTGGATTCTCATGACGAATAGGTTTTTAGGGGTTGGAAATGTGGTGTTAAGTTAGTAATTTTCATGCAGCACAGAAAAAATATTTGTACCCGGGATAATAATAATGGGGTGCTAATTTATAATCATTCCAAATAACAAAGATTTCCTTATCTTTGCAGGAACCGATTATGGAAAACCATCCTTCAATATTGACAATTCCGACGGATGATATCTCCTGATACCGGCTCAAACAGGGGGATATAATTTACTTACATGTTCAGGACTGAACGGAACAATCAACTAAACAACGCACACATCATGAAAAAAGCACTTCTTTCCTTCCTCGCCGTGATCGTACTGGTGATCGGCGGGA
>CAYLTG010000261.1:0-3590 GCA_964386225.1 uncultured Bacteroidales bacterium | reverse complement strand
AGAAAAATGATGGAATGAGGTTGGATTTTTGTTTGCCTCGTTCTTTTGAATAATTGATCACTAAAATTCCAGCAGAGGGAAATACATTTACCCTCAACAGCAACATTCATGTTCTTTCATGGTTTTTATTTATGTTTGACATCTCCCAATGATGAAGAGATCGCTCTACATACAGGACCTCATCGCCCAGGGCGAGCACCAGCAGCTCGATTTTAAGTTCGAGATATCCAGTGCCCGTAAGATCGCCCGCACGTTTTCCTCCTTCGCCAACACCGACGGGGGGACCCTTCTCATCGGGGTGAAGGACAATGGGGCCATTGCCGGTGTCCGGAGCGAGGAGGAGAAGTTCATGGCGGAGTCGGCGGCCCAGCTCTTCTGCAGGCCACCGGTTCCTTTTTTAAGTAAGGAGTGGACCATCAACGACAAAGTGGTGCTCGAGATCATCATACCCAAGGGGGATGAGGGGCCCTATTATGCCAAGAACGACGAGGACCTGTGGCGGATCTACATCCGGGTCGGGGACCAGAATATCCTCGCGAACAGGATCGTTGCCAGGGCCCTGAGGCGAAAGGGAAGCGGGGAGGGCACTTACATAACCTATACCGACAAGGAGAAAGCCCTTCTCGAGTACCTGGAGCGTCATGAGACCATCACCTTCCCTGCATTCCGGAAGCTTGCAGCCATATCGCCCCAGCGTGCCGAGACCATCCTCGTCAACCTCCTGGCCCTTGATATCCTGGAAGCTGTGGTCTCGGAGAAGCAGGTGATCTATCGCCTGGCAGGCGATACCTCCTGAGACCACGCATCGGCGGACCCGGGATGATCCGATTCGGGTTGCCGCCAGCCCGGGAGCGGAACAGCATTTAGCCATGCGACCATATAGCAGTAAAACCATTATAACTATCTTTACACCCGCAAACAAAACTGATATTCTATGAAACTCTTGGAAGGTAAAACCGCAGTGATCACAGGGGGCTCCCGGGGGATCGGCAGGGCCATCGCACTGAAATTCGCTGCCGAAGGGGCAGACGTGGCGTTCTCGGACCTTAGGTACGATGAACTGGCCGAATCCCTCGAAAAGGAGCTTAATGCCATGGGCGTCAAAGGAAAGGGCTATGCCAGCGATGCCAGTTCTTTTGAAGGAAGCGAACAATTCATCAACCAGGTGCTGGAGGATTTCGGGAAGGTTGACATCCTGGTGAACAATGCGGGCATCACCCGCGACAATCTTTTGTTGCGCATGACCGAATCCGACTGGGACATCATCATGCAGGTGAACCTCAAATCGGCTTTTAACCTTACGAAAGCGGTGCAGCGGGCCTTCATCAAGCAGCGTTCCGGCTCCATCATCAACATGAGCTCCGTGGTCGGCGTCAACGGTAATGCGGGGCAGTCGAACTATTCGGCGTCCAAGGCCGGGCTCATCGGCTTCACCAAGTCCGTCGCCCAGGAACTCGGTTCGAGGAACATCCGTTGCAATGCCATCGCGCCGGGGTTCATCATCACGGAGATGACCGAGAAGCTCCCGGAAGAGGTGAGGAAAGGCTGGGCTGAGAAGATCCCCCTGAAGCGCGGCGGGACCCCGGAGGATGTCGCCGACGTATGCGTGTTCCTCGGTTCTGACCTTTCATCTTACGTGTCGGGGCAGGTGATCAGTGTCTGCGGCGGCATGAGTACCTGATGGCCGGATACTACGTCGCCGGAAGTGATCGTTAACTAGTTCTCACCTGCCTTCTGTCTGGTTTGGAAAACATCGTTGCAGAATATTCCCTTTGGTACGTGCCCCTTTGCCTGGTGGCCGGTTTGTCGTATGCGGGCATCCTGTATTTCCGGGAGAAAAGGAACGAATATCCTGCGGCCCTCCGCTGGGTGCTCGGGGCAATGCGTACGGTTGTGGTGGCCATGCTGGCTTTCCTCCTTCTCAACCCCCTTATCCGCTCGGTGAAGCGTCAATTGGAGAAGCCGGTGGTGCTCGTCCTGCAGGATAACAGCGAGTCTGTCCGATCAGGCGTGGATTCCCTTTTCTATACCGAAGAGTACCCGGAGATGGCGGACCGTTTCCTGGAAGAGGTCAGCCGCTCGCTGGATGTGCGTGCTTATGTCTTCGGCCAGGGGCTGGATGATGATTTCCGGATCGATTACACAGAACAGGAGACCAACCTGGGCGATGCCCTGAAAGGGATTTACGACCGGTTTTCGCATAAGAATGTCGGGGCGCTGGTCGTCATGAGTGATGGCATCAGCAACCGCGGTGTCAATCCTTTGTATGCCGGGCCCGACCTTACCTTCCCGGTCTATACGGTGGCGCTTGGCGACACCACCCTGCAACGCGACCTGGTCCTGTCGCGGGTCAATTATAACAGGATCGCCTACCGCGACAATTTATTTCCCCTCGAGATCAATGTCCTGGGCAGGAAGTGCAGGGGTGTCGTCGCCAGGGTGACCATCGAACGCAACGGACAGGTGCTCTTCAGCGAGGAAGTGCGATTCGCCACAGGCAATGATTTCAGGACCCTGACCACCGCGCTGGAGGCGAAGGAGACCGGTTTGCAGCGGTATACGGTCCGCATCTCAGCGACGGAAGGAGAGGTCACCTACCGGAATAACGTACAGGACATTTACGTGGACGTGCTGGAGGACAGGCAAAAGATCCTGATGCTTTACGATGCGCCCCATCCCGATGTGTCCGCCATCAAGCAGGCCGTGACGGGAAACGCCAATTATGAGCTGGATGAGTTCCTGGTCACCGATTTCCGGGGAGCCGTAAAGGGTTACAACCTTGTGATCCTGCACGGGCTTCCTTCGGTGCGGAACAACGTCACCGGCCTGCTCAGCGAGCTCGCCGACGGGAATGTCCCGACCCTCTTTTTTCTGACCGAAAGGACCTTCCTGCCGCTTTTCAATGAACAGCGCACCGGCATTGTGGTCAACCCCGACAACCTCATCTACAACGAAGCGGTCCCATCACCAAACAAGGATTTTGGCCTTTTCTCGCTGGACGAAAGGACCCTGGAGACCGCCAGGCAGTTCCCGCCCCTCATCAGCCCTTACGGGAGCATCGACCTGATGCCCTCCGCAGTACCCCTGTTCTTTCAGCAGATCGGGAACGTCGCCACCGGTGAGCCGCTCTGGATATTCAACCAGTCCCTTGACCGAAAGACCGCGGTCGTCATGGGCCCGGGTATCTGGAAATGGCGCATCCGAGAGTATTCCATGAACAATGCGCACGAAGCCTTCACGGAGCTGGTCAACAAGACCATCCAGTACCTTGCCCTTCGGGTGGACAAGAGCCTGTTCCGTGTGTATGGAAAGCGCAACTATACGGAGAATGAGGACATCGAGCTGGAGGCCGAGGTGTATGATGAGGTTTACGAACTGGACAATGAGGAGGAGGTGACGATCGTCATTACAGGCAGCGACAGCGCCAGTTATCCGTTCACCTTCAGCCGTACCTCCAACGCTTATTACCTCAATGCCGGAAACCTCCGCCCCGGCACCTACACCTATGCCGCCCGCGTAGGATCGGGAGGACAGGACCGGCTCAGGACCGGGGAGTTCACCGTAAGCGTTTCCAGGCTGGAAAAGCTGGA
>CAYLTG010000260.1:0-3607 GCA_964386225.1 uncultured Bacteroidales bacterium | reverse complement strand
AGGTAGTGGTCGGCCCCGGTCTCCAGGCCGGTGATCCTTGAATCCGCATCGCCGCGGGCGGTGAGCACCACCACGGGGATGTGGTCGGTGCGGTGGTCCCCGCGCAGGTGTTGGAGCAGCTCGAAGCCGTCCATCACGGGCATCATCACGTCGGTGAGGATGAGGTCGGGGATGAGCTCCACGGCTTTCTCCAGTCCGGCCTTGCCGTTCGGGGCGGTGACGCAGCGGTAGCTTCCCTCCAGCACGGCCAGCAGGTACTCCCGCACGTCGCCGTTGTCCTCGACGATGAGAAGAAGCGGCTGTTCCCCGTTGCCGGAACCACCCATCTCTGTCGTTGGATCTTCTTCGCGTGGCAGGCTGGCCTTTACCCTGCCGGGATGGACCCTGGCGATGTCTTTGTCATGTTCCTTGGGTGCGTGGTTGCTCACCGGCAGGGTGAGGGTGAAGGTGGTGCCCTGACCCAGGGTGCTTTCCACGGTGATGGTCCCGTTCATCATGCGGACCAGCTCCCGTGCCAGGGCCAGGCCGAGGCCGGTGCCGGGGGTCTCCTCCATCCGGTCGGGCACCTGGTAAAAGCGGTCGAAGACCTTGCTGATAGACTCCCCGGGGATTCCGCGCCCGGTGTCGCTGACGCGGATCACGGCAGTGCTGTCGGGGTTGTGGCTGACCTCCTCCAGTTCCACGGTGACCGACCCGCCGGCAGGGGTGAACTTCAGGGCGTTGGAGAGCAGGTTGGCCAGCACCTGCAGGAGCTTGTCGGGATCGTAGTCGGTGAAGACCGGCTTATCGGGTGTCAGCAGCTCCAGGTCGATCCGGCGGCTCTCGGCCAGGCCCTGGAACGATCCGGTCACATGGCGCAGGAAGTGCCCAAGGTCGCCGTGAACGGGCTCCAGTACAAGGCTTTCGGCCTCGATGCGGGCGATGTCGAGCATCTGGTTCACCAGGCGCAGGAGCACGTCGCTCTGGGTGATTATCTTGCCGGGGGCCGTAGCCATCCACTTTTCAGGATTCTTTTCGAGTTGTTCGGCCATGCCGCGGATCACCGTCAGCGGTGTCCTGAACTCATGCGATACGTTGGTGTAGAGCTTGGTCTTGGCCTCGTCGAGCTTGCGCAGGCGGTCGGCCTCCGCCTTTTGGAGCCTTCTCTGGTCGCGCTGGAAAAGCAGCAGGATCCACAGGATCATCGTGGTTAACCAGATGGTGGAAAAGATAAAGGTTTCCGTTTGGATCTGCGCGCTGATGTTTTCAGGCACGGTCAGGCAGGGCTGAAGAATGCCCAGCAGGATGATGGTGCTGAGGTAAAGGGCAAACAGGCTGATGGTCCATTTTATATTCCCGGCGAGGATCGACCCGATGGCAGCGTTCAACCCCACGAATACCAGGCCCAGGCTGGAGTGAAGCCCTCCCGTTTGGATCATGACCCCGAAGATCGTAAGGATGAAGATGGTGAATATGATATTCAATACGAGGTCAAAGCGCAATGCATTTTTGTAGACGATGAAGCCGATCAGGTAACAAATGTGAAATACCACTGCAGACCACCACAGCTC
Source organism: uncultured Bacteroidales bacterium (assembly GCA_964386225.1). GTDB lineage: Bacteria > Bacteroidota > Bacteroidia > Bacteroidales > JAADJA01 > JAADJA01. The sequence goes on along the minus strand of CAYLTG010000260.1, from coordinate 2,057 downwards.
ATATAGCCCGAGGATGAACATGAAATAGATGCCTGTCAGGAGTACGCCGAAGAGTGTGACTACCAGCCACATCCAGGCCCACCGCTTGCGCAGCAGGGCCTCCGCATCCAACCTGGGATCGAAGAGATGCCTGTCGATGCGGTCTATAAGTCGCTGTGTGAGGCGCTGGCCCATAGACCCGTTAAGTGCTTTTCATGGTTATTCTACCATCCTAAAGATAGTGAAAAATTTTCGGGGATCAAAACGGGCCGCCGGCCAGTTGGCTTATTGTGGGGGGGCAGGGTAAGGGGGCGGGTGAAATGAAGACATGCAAAAAGGACCCTTCCGGACAGATACGGTCCAGGTATCGCCTGCGTCCGTGATGGGCCCTCGTTAGAGAAAAACTATTGGAAGATCATTCGAAATAGATGGGTCCGCCACCCTGCAGCTCCCAGGTCCAGTTGACCCAGTCGATGTATCCGTACATGATGAAGTTTCCGCCGGTCACCTCCTTGAACCTGCCGGTACCTCCCAGCACGTCATAATCAAAATAGGCAGGTCCTTCTGGTCCTTCCGGGTAGTAGGGGCCATTCACCATCTGCGTATGCAGTTCATCGCCATTAGCTGCATGGAGGAATCCCAGGTAATCACCCAGGAACATGCCGGTTGTGGGGTCGATGCATACCTTGTTTTCAACCGTGATATTGCCCATGTGGGTGGCAATGCCGGTCCCCGATGTGTAGAATTGGAAACCGGTCGGGCAGTCCGGGCAGGGGATCACTTCCATAATACCCGAAGATTGCTTGAACGTGATGATCTTTTCCGTCACCCCGTTCTTGAAGGTGGCTTCGTCGCCGGGCGCGACTGCTTCGTCCTTGCTACAACTGAAGGCCAGGACCAGCAGGGCTGAGATGAATAAAAGCTGTTTTTTCATGATGGTGTGTTTTAGGTTAATATCCGGGTTTAAATTGGGTGTTTCATAGTCCGTTCAGGCAAGTGCGGGGATGATTCAGATCCCCATCCTGGCGTTGATCCACTCCAGGACCTCCCCCTTCAGCGATGGCTCCACCAGCATGTCGATCCCGTGAAAATCACCCGGGATGATGATGATCTCCCTGGGTTCTGCAGCCATGTTATACAGGTACCAGGATTCGTCTATGTAATTGCCATATGAGTTGCCGTCCAGTTCGGAGACGACAAACAGGACATTGTGAAGAATTCCTGCATCATCAAGGCCCAGCCGGGATGTGGTAAGGCCCACCGACACTTTCACCCCCGGCCAGTTGTTCCCGAACATGCTCATGTTGGCGCCCAGCGAGCCGCCCATGAGCCCGATGCGCGTGGTGTCGACAAGGGGGTGTCCTTTCAGGTGGTCATAGCAGGCTTGCAGGTCCTGTGAGACGTATAATTCGATGAACTCGTCCGCCCACGCCATGAAATCAACCCCGGGGGGTGGCTCAATATCCCAGGGATCCGATCCGGGGTGGCCCCGGTAGCTGAAAATGTAACATATGTATCCCCGGGCCAGCAGGTCGAGGAAAAGCTCCTCCCCCTTCCACATGTTGCTGATGGACAGGTGCCCCATCAGGATAATGGCCGGGCTTTTGGCCGGGTTGCTGCTCAGGTAGTACAGGTCACCCTTGATGTGAAGGCCGTCGGAGGTGGTCACATCAGCGGGTTCTGACTGGTAGCCTGTCCAGAATTGCGTGTAATCGCTGTCCTTGGTGGTTCCGCCCTCCAGGGTGACCCTGATCCGGTGACAGTATTCAGAGGCGCCATGGAGTCCGTCGACGGCCTGGCTCGAACTGCCCGGATCTGCCACCACCTCTTTGATCATATCTTTGAATTCTTTGTCCCCGGCCACCTGGACCAGGACCGATTTAACGCTGCCACCAGTAATCGACCAGTTGGCAGTAAACCCGGTCTCGGTAATGGCGGAGGGTTGTTGCAGGGTGATGGTTACCCCCGTATTTTTATTGTCATCGTCATCGCCGTCATTGCAGCTATTGAGCATAACTGAAAGGGCACCCGCAATGATCAGTGCCGTTATGATTCTTTGAATTTTCATGGCAGGATTG
>CAYLTG010000259.1:2345-3611 GCA_964386225.1 uncultured Bacteroidales bacterium | reverse complement strand
GTGCAGGGGCGGCTGCCGCGGTGGAACGACGAATTCTGAACCGGCGCCGCGCTGACGGGATTCCGGAAACCCTACGAGGGTTCCAGGTCTTCACAGTCTATACTGAAAAGCGGCCCCCTTTCCGGGCTTTGAACTTCTGCTGCCAATAACCCTCGTAGGGTTGATCGCTTCCGGCAGGGATCCTCAAAGAATATGCGAACAAGGGAACTAATGGCTTCGAAAACCCGATTAATTAACGCAAAATCTGCAACGATTAATTTTGAAATGCGACGAATAACGCCTATATTTGTTGCATATTTTGCAACGAATGTGCGCATACATCTATCAACAGGACAACTGGCCTGCCTTCACCTGGAAGACGGAAGAGATCATCAATCTCCTCAGTCAAGCAAGAAATCTCCAGGGCCGGCTGACAGGCAAAATGGAATCACTGGGATTTCACCTCAGAAACGAGGCTTTCCTCGACACATTGACACTGGATGTGTTAAAATCATCAGAAATTGAAGGAGAGATCCTGGACCCTGACCAGGTCCGGTCGTCGATCGCCCGAAGGCTGGGCATGGAGATTGCCGGTTCGGTGGAATCTGACCGGGATGTGGACGGTGTGGTCGAGATGATGCTGGATGCCACACAGGATTGCTTCAAACCACTGACGGCCGACAGGCTTTTTGACTGGCATGCGGCATTGTTCCCAACCGGCAGGAGTGGCATGTTTAAAATAACGGTCGCAGGCTGGAGGAAGGACACGACAGGCCACATGCAGGTCGTATCAGGAGCTATGGGAAAAGAAAAAGTGCATTTCCAGGCGCCAGGATCCGATTCCATAGAAGAAGAAATGAAAGGGTTCCTGGATTGGTTCAACACGGAAGACACAGCAGACCTGGTTATCAGGGCGGCCGTGGCTCACCTGTGGTTTGTGACGATCCATCCCTTTGAAGATGGCAATGGCAGGATCGCCAGGGCCCTGACGGATATGATGCTGGCCCGTGCCGACAGGAGCAATCAACGGTTTTACAGCATGTCGGCACAGATCAGGCAGGAAAGAAAACAATACTACGCGATCCTTGAAAAAACGCAAAAAGGGGATCTTGATATTACGGATTGGGTCACCTGGTTCCTGCAATGCCTCATAAACGCCTTGACATCGACTGAATCCATCCTGAAAAGGGTCCTGTGGAAAGCAGAGTTTTGGAATAAGCATGCCGAGACGATCTTGAACGAAAGGCAGAAGAAACTGCTGAATATGCTGCTCGACGGATTTGAAGG
>CAYLTG010000259.1:0-2245 GCA_964386225.1 uncultured Bacteroidales bacterium | reverse complement strand
TCTTGAACGAAAGGCAGAAGAAACTGCTGAATATGCTGCTCGACGGATTTGAAGGAAAACTGACCTCCTCGAAATGGGCGAGAATTGCAAAATGCTCCAAAGATTCTGCGATCCGGGACATCAATGACCTGATCAACAAGGATATCCTGCAAAAAGAACCACAGGGAGGGAGAAGCACGAATTATGAGCTGAAGAAATGAGGGTTTGGGGGGCTGTCCTTCACTCTTCACTCTTCATTCTTCACTCTTCATTCTTCACTAAAAAATCCCCCAACCCTATTGCTTTTTTCACTAAAAATCAATATATTAGCATGTGTGAATACGGCCATGTCCGCAGGAGCATGACCGACGGAGCCAAGAACCGCATGTGCCATGCACAACGATCATCTAACAACCGGAACCATGAAACAACTAAAAGGATCACTGGCTGTGGCGCTACTTGCCGCCGGCCTCCTCCCTCCTTCCCTCTCTGCCCAGCCCGGCATGGCCGGCATGATCGCCCTGCCAGGGTACGTGGTGCTCGACAGTGGCGACACTCTTGTCGGCGAGATCAAATGGATGTTCAGGTTTGTGGAGAACAATCCCGTGGAGATCAAGTTCACCGACGCGGCCGGCAACGCCGTGAAATACCGGGCCGGCCAGATCAGGGGCTTTGGCAATGAGATGCCTTTCGTGGAAGCGGAGGATGCCATGCCGTATTTCCAGGGCATGCAGGATTATGTCAGCATGCCGTCCTTAAAAAAGGGAGAGCCCGTTTTCATGCACCGGCTCCTGCCGGGCAGGCTCACCGTATACCGGAACCCGAACAGCTCGGTCACCACCACGGGGACCACGGAGACCCGGTCGCGGATCGACGGCATCGGCTTCACCTGGAGCTCCGACGAAGGGCTTTCCATCGGCCCGACCTACCACACCGAACAGCGGGTCCTCGACCAGAAGGTCCGGTTCTCCAGCTACTTCGTGAGCAAAGGAGATCAGCCGCTCATCAAGGTCGATAAAAAAAGCTATCCCGGGCAGTTTGAAATGCTCTTCGGCGACTGCCCCGCGGTCGCAGCGGAGCTGGCAAAGAACCCCGGCCTCAGGGACTTCAAGAACTTCATGATCCTCGCGGAGGTTTACAACCAGCTGTGTGCCTGGAAATGACCGGGCAGCAGCAAGTACCCTGTATCCATCTCGAAGCAGACCATGAGGAATCCGCCGGCACTCCCCTTGCAGGTTACAGCGCAGAACTTCAACGTGCATGCATCGCATAATGAACTATATTTGATCCCCGGAAGATCAATCCATTGTTATTTAACCCCATGCCCCACACCCTGAAAAACAACAACCTCGAACTCCGCCTCGACCTCCCCCATGATAATTACAATGCTTCGCGGTTTGATTGGACCGGCAAGATCACCGAAGTGAGATTCCGGGACATCCCTGTCACCGGCCGTGAGCGCGACGAAGCCGGCAACGAACACCATTTCGGACAAGGGCTGTACAACGAATTCGGCATCGAGGCAGCCCTGGGCTTCGATAAGGCCCGCGTTGGCGGCTGGTTCCACAAGATCGGGGTGGGACTGCTGAAAAAGACGGGCGATGCCTACAGCTTCCATGAAAACTACGAGGTGAGGCCGGCTGAATTCGCCACCGAAATGGAAGCAGTCAGGATCATCATCAGTTGCAGGTCCGAAGCGGTGAATGGCTATGCCTATTTTCTGAAGAAAACGATCGCACTGCAGGAAAGCGGCTTCACGATCCGTTACCACCTGGAGAACACCGGGGAGAAGGCCATCACCTCCAGCGAATACGTCCACAACTTCCTGGCCGTCGGCAGCGATCCCATCGGGAAGGATTACCTCCTGCGGTTCCCTTTCCGGTTAAGGCCGGAGCGGTTCACGGAGACCGTCAATCCCGAAGGGAATGCCGTTATCGGCGAAAACGAGATCCGGTTCAATGGCACGCCCGACCAGCAATTCTTTTTCAGCGACCTGGCCGGCGGGGAAGAGACCGCCGCCGAATGGGAACTGGTCCACCTCCGGCACAGGATCGGGATCCGCGAGACCGGCAGTTTCCGGACCGGCAAGGTGAACCTGTGGGGATGGGGGCATGTGGTGAGCCCGGAGGTGTTCTTTCACTTTTCCGTCGGGCCTGGAGAATCCGTTGAATGGTCCAGGACATACCGGATATTTTTCATTTAGGCATGTCAGGGGTTTTTCAATGTGATCTGAAACCAGAACAGGGGGCATCGAAACCATAAAAGG
>CAYLTG010000258.1:0-3614 GCA_964386225.1 uncultured Bacteroidales bacterium | reverse complement strand
CGGTCGGAGGCGATGCCCATGGTCTCCAGTGTTTTCACGACGGTCTGTGCCCTTTCCTCCGAGAGCTTCTGGTTGAAATCGGTCTCCCCGTCGCTGTCGGTGTGCCCCTCGACGCTGAACTTCAGGTCGGGATTTTCCTTCATCAGGTCGCAGATCTCGTTGATCACGCCCATGGACTCGGGTTTCAGCGTCGCCTTGTTCACGTCGAACCGGATGCCGTTGGCAATGATCTTGCCGTCCTGCAGCATGCGGTCGTAGTACTTCACACCTCCCTCTGCGATTCTCACGTTCTTGACATAGAAATGGTTGTTATCCCTCGCATGGTAGCTATGAAATGAGATCCCGGTAGGATTGAACTCTGCGTGCGGGATGTTGATGAGCCTTGTTTCGTCGATATACGCTTTTAACTTTCCGTTGGTAAAGGCAATGGCGACGTGTGCCCATTTCCCCGCGATGGAGCCAGCAGGGTTGTTGCTTCTTGCGGGGCTCAATTCCATGCTTTCCGACCAGATCTTCAAGGGGGTATTCCCTGCTGTCGCTTGCTGGTTCTTGCGGTCGTAAAGAAAAACTTCAAATGAGTTGTTGGGCAGGAAGAGATCGAATTCAACGGTGAAAATGTCAGGCAGGTAATCATTTTCAGGGTTCTTCAGGTAGGGTATGATCGTGGGCGATCCCCCCCGGAACATGATCACATTCTCCCCGCCGAACCTGGCATTCTCCACCGTGCCCTTCACCAGGTCCCATTTTGACGGAAACTCACCATTCTCCTCCCCTTCCTGGTTGTCCTCGAAAATGATGTTGTCACCCGGAACAAAGTCATATTTTGCCCAGTTGAGCACGGAAACAGGAGCATCATCGCCGGGCCCGGAGGCCGGTGGTGGAGGGGCTTTCTCACCGGCATCTGTTCCGCTGCCGGAAGGAGTCTCCTCATTGTCCTTGTCTTTCTTTTTCTTCTTGAACAAATTGCCGATGCCTTCCTCCACTTTGTCGAAGCCCTTGTCGATGCCCTTGTCCACGTTCTTGTTGACCCGGTGCTCGCCCTCATTCTTTGTCTTGTCGGCCGGGTCATCGATCTGCGCCGAAACGGGGTATCCAAACAATGCGATGAGGGAAATGGCCAGTGTGAATGTCAGTAACGTCTTCATTTTTTTTATCGTTTATGGGTTTGCCAATTGGTTGAATTTATTGATGGCCTCCACCCGGTTTGTCACACCGAGCTTCCGGTAGATGTTCTTGAGGTGGTATTTCACCGTGTTGACCGACAGACCGGATTGTTCCGATATGCGGTCGTTGGTCAGGCCCCGTTTCAAAAGAGCCAGGATCCGGGTCTCGTGCGACGTGATGATGGGCTGGTTTTTCATGGTCAGGGAAGAAAACATCCTAAATTTACAAGGATGTATAAGTATCCTGTACTACCCGTTCGGGTAGTTTTTAAGGAATGTTCTTAAAATCTGGTTGACCGGATCAGTTGGCCTGGTGGTTTTCAGCCAGCGAGGTCTTTTGGAGGGCCTGCACGCGGTTCTTCACATCCAGCTTGATGTAGATGTTCTTGATGTGGTATTTGATGGTGTTGCTCGACACGAACAGGCGGTCGCCCAACTCCTGGTTGGTGAGCCCATGCCGGATCAGTTCCATGATCTCCGCCTCCCGCTGGGTGAGCCCGAACAGGTCCACCAGCTCCCCGATGGGGTCCTCCTCCCTGACGGGGTTCCCGGCCTGCCTTTTCAGGGGGTCGTTGAGCCGGAGCATGTAATTGTGCAGCTCCAGGTTCATCTGCCTGAGCTTATGGTTCTTGTTCTTGATGATCAGCCGGCTGATGAGGGCCCCGGAGAGGCTTACGAGGAGGATGGCGATGATCACGATCCACTGTATCCTGATGCGCTGTGTCTTCAGCTCGTTGTTCTTGTCCAGCAGTTCGATCTGCTGCTCTTTCTTCTCTGTCTCGTAGCGGGTGAGGATCTCGGCGATGTTCTTGCGCTTCTTCTCATTGAAGATGCTGTCCTTGAAGGCGGTTGCCAGCTCGTAGTGCTCCAGGGCCTCCTTGTAGAGGCCCATGTCGCGGTATATCCGGTACCGCAGCTCTTCGTTGCCCATCCGCTCGGGGAGCCAGGTGCTGTCGCAGAGGGCCGAGGCCGAGTCCAGGTAGGCCAGGGCGGTCCCCGGTCGCTGTTTTTTGAGGTAGCATTCCGCAATGCCCCGGTACGAGGTGAGCATGCCATACGCATACCCTGCCTGCCGGTCGATCTCCAGGCCCATTTTCTTCAGTTCCAGGGCCCGTTCATAATCGTTCTCACGCTCATGGACGGAGGCCAGGTTGGTGTAACCCACGGAAATGCCGCGCGGGAAACCATTTTCCCGGGAGATGTCGATCAGAAGGGTGTAAAAATGCCGCGCAGAGTCGAGCTGACCGGTCAGTTCATAGAGGTATGCCAGTTCGTTGTAGATGTTGGCGACCACCTTGAAATCGCGGATGCCCGCTGACAGGTCGTAGGCCATCCGGCAGTACCGGGTGGCCTCCTCCAGCCGCATCAGCAGGCGCAGGACCTGTGCCATGTTCCGGTAGGACGCCGACAGCCGGGTGGTGTCGCCCAGTGTTTCGCGGATCCCCAGGGCCCTCTCATAATAGAGGAAGGCGGAATCGGGGTTGCCAGTATATTCATGGGCGATCCCCAGGTTGTTGAAGGCGTCGCTCAGCAGGGCCCGGTCGCCGGCCTCGTTTGCGAACTCGATGGCCAGGCGGAAATGGGTGGCTGCCCGGAGGTCATTGCCGTCGAGCGACAGGTAGCGGCCCAGCTTGTTGTGCAGGGTTGCCAGCTCGGCAGGGCTGCCGTTGTCCCCCTGTTCCATCAAGGCCCGCTCCAGCAGCGCGGCGGCCGACGCATTCTGCCCCAGGCCTCCCAGCGAATCGGCCTTGGCCAGGGTGGCGGAGTATGCCGGCTGCTGCATGTCCGCAGCAGGATCGCCATGGGCATGGATGCTGAAGGCGAGGACCAGCGGAACCAGTCCCACACCGGGGAAACGGAACCCACGGAATATGGATGAACCTCCTGTCATGATCATGGGCCGGCCGGCGAAGGTGGCCGGGCCGTGGTTAATGCCTGACGAATATATGGTTTTTTGATGAATATCCTTGCAATTTTATTCTGCTATTGCAGGGTTCCCGGGAGGAAGGACTTTCATCTCCCTGTTCTCCATCTGATAATTAATTCCGATGTTTGTCGTTTCTCTAACTGTTTCTTTATGATCCGGCCGGTGAAAACGCGATCCCGTAAACTCCTCACAGCCCTCCTTGCTGCCCTGGTCCTGGTGTCGGCGCTGGCCGCAGCGTTCATCCTGGCGGTCCGGCTGGGCGCTTTCGGCCCGTTGCCCTCCGACGAGCGGCTTCAGAAACTGGAGCGCAACAATGCGTCGCGGGTGCTCTCTTCCGACGGCCGGCTCCTGGGCTTGTACTATTACCAGAACCGCACCGACACGCGGCTGGAGGAGATCCCGCAATACCTTGTCGACGGGCTCATTGCCACCGAGGATGCCCGTTTTTACGACCACCGCGGTTTTGACCTGCGGTCGTTCCTGCGGGTCATTTTCAAGTCGGTCCTGCTCGCCGACCGGAGCGC
>CAYLTG010000257.1:0-3648 GCA_964386225.1 uncultured Bacteroidales bacterium | reverse complement strand
GAGATGGCGCATCCCAGGGCCGACAGGAAGAACAGCAGGGCCGCCAGGACCAGGATCTTCTTCCGCCCGAACCGGTCGCTCAGGTAACCGGCCATGGATACCCCGATGATGCAGCCCAGCAGGGCCGAGCTGACGAACCACCCTTCCGACACGGCATCCATGCCGAACTGTATTTTCACAAAGGAGATGGTCCCGGAGATGACAGCGGTGTCAAAACCGAACAAAAACCCCCCGAGGGCAGCCACGAAGCTGATCATCAGGAGCAAGCGCATGTCTGTTCTTTCTTTCATTTGTATCAGATTTTAAATGTGTCTTTTACGAAGGCCTGGACGACCCTGGCCGTCCCGCCGCCTTTGTTGATGAGCTGAAAGGTCCCCGCAGCGGCAGGGATCACGAATGTCTCCGCATAATTGAAGGAGGCCTCTGCACCGTCCGTTCTAAGAAGGACCTGCGTGCCTTCCACCAGCATGCAGACAAAGAAGCGGTCATTCGTCTGCAGGGTGACCTCCTCCTCGAACTCCACCCGCCGCACATCATAAAAATGGTCCTTATGGGCAGGCAGTCGGACGATGCGGTACCCTTCCCCCGACTCCATCAATTCGGGCCTGGAGATGAACTCCTGTTTCACCCGTTCCCCTTTCCGATCGAAACAGAGGTTCCTGAAGGCATGTCCGATGTTGAGCGGCCGGGGGTTCCCGTCGAGGTCGAGGCGGAGCCAGTCGTACATCTTGAAGGTGAAGATGTAGGGGGTGCTGCTGATCTCCAGCACCAGGTTGCCGGCGCCGGAGGCATGGATGGTGCCGCCCGGGATGAGGAAGAGGTCGTGCTTTTTGGATGGATGGACCTGCACGTATTTCGGGATGTCGACCTCCGTTTTGCTGACGAAGCTGTCCTCCAGCGCCTTCCTGAACTCCACAGGGTCGATGTCCTCCCTGAAACCAAGGTATACCTGCGCATCCTCCGTCGCCTCGAGGATGTAATAGGTCTCATCCTGCGTGAACGACTCGCCGAAATGGGCTTTGATGTATCCGGGCCGGGGATGGCATTGCACGGAGAGGTTGCCCCCCTCCACCGTGTCGAGGAAGTCGAACCGGATGGGGAACTCCGTGCCGAAGGCCTCATGGGCATGGCCCAGTACCTCGCGGGCATTCGCATACATCAGGAAGTCGAAGGAGCATTCCAGCAGCCGGCCGCCGCTCTCGAGCAGCAGGCCGTTCTCCGGGACGATGAGCTCGAACGACCAGGCATAGTTGGGCACATCCTGCGGCAGGCCTTCGATGTGATCCTTCATCCATTGTCCGCCCCAGGGGCCCGGCTCAAACCAGGGCCGCACGCGGAAATAGTTCTTTGCCATGGACCCCAGGGCCTGCCGGAATGCCCCGCCCGGGATGAAGGAAACCTCCGGCGACCTTTGATCGTCGGCCAGCAGGCCGATCTCCGGCAGCAGGGCCTGCTTGTGCCTGTTGAGCACCACCCAGTCGACGAAATAGAACCGCTTGTACTGCATTTTGGCATCGCCGGGGTCCACGTTCCCCAGGTTCCGGACCCCTCCCGCCCTGCTCCTGAACTGCAGCTCGTTCTTGGGCAGGTCTACATACACCAGGGGCCCGTCCCATCCGGCCAGCGCCGCACCGCACCCATAGACGATGTCGATGCCTCCGGCACCGGCCGGCCGGATCATCCGCAGTTTTGCGGGATCAAACAGATCGGACAGGGGCCCCGGGTAGCGCCTGCCAAAAATGGACCCTTCCTCCCCCATGGCCTCTTTTGTCAGTTCCAGGATCTCCGGGACAGGCCTGAGTGCAGCGTCGATGCAGAAGAACCGGGCAGGGATCCCCTTCTTGTCCAGGGCCTTGCCCAGGTTCCGGACGAATGTGCGCCAGTCGACCCCGATATACCCGTCGATGACGACGGTCCCGGCGTTGGAAAGATAGCCGGCCAGCCCGTCGAACCCCCCGTGGATCATTCCGGGGGGGAGGGGATAGGCCGGGTAGATGTCATAGCCCCGATTCTCCACCTTCGGTTTCTGCCGGGGTAACAGGTGCTGGCCCGTTTTCCGTCCGGCCGGGGTTCCGGGCCCCGTCCCGGTATCTTTTTCCCGTATTGTCCCCGCTGCCCCTGTAAGGGCTGCCAGTTCCCCGTCATGGATGAATTCGATCCTCGTCACCTGTCCCGCCGATCGCAGTCCTTTTTCCAGTTCCTCCATGAAATGGCCCCGGGCCTTCGCCAGGTTCCCACCCACCAGCAGGGTGTCCGACCCGGATCTTTCGAGGCAGGGCGCTAAAAAGGAGGCCAGCCGCCCGCCGAAAGAGTTGAAGATACTTCCTATGTTGGGGTCTTCGGCGGCTCTTTCGGCCAGTTCCCTGACGCCGGCAACGGATTTCCCCGTCATTCTTGCATATTCCCGGGTGAACCACCGGGAGGAGAACGCCTCATCGGCGATGCCCCCTTCGAAAGGCTGGTCGTAGAGCATGCCGCCGGGCGGGATGCCGCGACCGCTGCGGCAGACCTTCCCATCCTCGAAGAAGGCCGAACCGAAGCCTGTCCCGAGGGTGACCCCCAGGATCCTGCCGGTCATTTTTTGCATGCGGATATGTCCCGCCAGCATGGCCTCCGCATCGTTGATGAACCGGACCGCGGCAGGATCGCCGAGGTCGGTCAGGGCGCTGATGTGCTGCCTGAGGTCCAGGCCGAAGATGCGCTCAAGTTTTCCGACCCCGCTGATCCGGCTGACCCCCTGCCCATACTCGAAAGGGCCGGGCACAGCCACGCCCGCGCCCGCAATGCCGGTGCGGGAGCGTTGTTGTTGATGCGAGATGACCTTCGTAAGGACATCCAGGAATTCACCCGCGCCGATCCCGGGGGCCAGGGGCAGGCGGTACACACCGCCTTCGCCGGGCAGTCTGTCATCCCCCTGGAAAAGTCCGGAAGCGATGTGGCTTCCGCCGATATCGATGGCCAGGATGTCTGCCATCGTCAGGGCTGTTCGACCTTGAACACCCAGGCATGCCTGCCGGTGAACGACTCCCTTGCCCGTGCGGGGATCTTGATGGACCAGCCTTCCCCTGCTTCCATCCATTCGATCTCACTGCCGTCGTCGAGGAGGGTGATCTTCGACCCCATCTGGGGGATCAGGGTGGTGAGTTCGATGGTCCCGGGAAGGGCTGTCTCGCCTTCCGCCGGCAGGTAGATGGCATAGTAGTCATCCCCCTTGCTGGCGGTGAAACAAACATTGTTCTCCTTGTAGGGGGCGATGGCCCGGGTCCCGTAGATGGCCTCCCCGTTCACCTTCATCCATTCGCCCATCTCCTCCAGCAGGGCGTAGGCCCCATCGTGCCAGCTGCCGTCGGGGCCGGGGGCGATGTTGAAGAGCAGGTTGCCCCCCTTGGCGACGATATCCACCAGCATGTGGATGGCCTGACGGCCGGTCATGTAGGTGGCGTTGGGCACCCACGACCAGCCACCGCCGGCGATGATGCAGGATTCCCATGGAAAGGGCAACGCTTCTTCAGGCACCCGGTTCTCGGGGGTCAGGTAGTTCTGGTTCTTGCCGGGCACGGCCCGGTCGACGACGATGAGGCCGGGTTGCTTCTCCCGGGCCTTGTCCACCAGCTCGTCCATGCGGATGTCCTGGTTGACGATGGAACT
>CAYLTG010000256.1:0-3650 GCA_964386225.1 uncultured Bacteroidales bacterium | reverse complement strand
AAGTTGATGATGCCCCAGCCCCAGCCGATGGAATTGTTCACACCCCAGGTGCCGATGCCCTCCGAGATGGTCACAAAAATGGCCCACAATCCCATGGCCATGGCCAGCGTGGATATGAACATGGCAATGAACCACCAGGTGGGAGCTTTCCGTTCCTGCGGTGCCAGGATCTCATTGGTGATCTGACCGTAGGTCTTGTTCCCTTCGATGAGTACGCCTCTGACTTTAGTCTTGTACATCTGTTTCCTTATTTTTTATTTTCAATTCTCAATTCCCCGTTCCACCATTCCGCCTTGTTTGGAAATTGTAATTTGAAAGTTGGGATTTGTTTGTATTTTGTTTTTTGGGATTTGTTAATTAACACTAATGTCCTGCCTCTGCATGTCCCCCGTCCCCATCATGCGCTGCCGGCCTGTTCCTTACCTTCGTCAAATAATTGACCGACGCCAAAGTGTGCAGTTCCTCCAGCAGGTTGTACATCCTCGGATCTTCCTTCAGCTGGGCAACCCGTGAATCGGCATTGTTCATGTCGCCGAACACCAGCGCTTTGGTGGGACAGGCCTGCTCGCAGGCGGTCTTGACGTCGCCGTCCCTCAGCATCCTGTTCTCCTTCTTGGCCTCCAGCTTCTTCTCCTGGATCCGCTGCGAGCAGAACGAACATTTCTCGACCACGCCCCGTTCGCGGACCACCACGTCGGGATTGAGGACCATCTTGCTCAGCTCCTCGTTCATGTTGTAATCGAACTTGTCATTGTCGACAAAGCGGTACCAGTTGAACCTCCTGACGCGGTAGGGACAGTTGTTCATGCAGTAACGCGTGCCGATGCAGCGGTTGTAGGCCATCTGGTTGAGCCCCTCCTTGCTGTGGGGGGTGGCGGCCACCGGACAGACGTTCTCGCAGGGTGCGTTGTCGCAATGCTGGCACATCACCGGCTGGTGCACCACCTCGGGGTTCTCGGGCTCGATCCTGTAGATGGTCTCAGGGCCGGCCCGGTCGGGTTCGATGGTGGAATAGTACCGGTCGATCCGCAGCCAGTGCATGATCCTCCTGTTCTTCACCTCTTCCTTGCCGATGACGGCCACGTTGTTCTCGGCCTGGCAGGCAACCACGCAGGCGCTGCAGCCGATGCATTTGTTGAGGTCCACGCCCAGCCCCCAGTGGAAGCCTTCGTATTCGGGCTTCTTGTAAAGGGTCACCATCTTATTCTCGTTCATGGCATGGCTCTCGTTGCCCGAATCGGGGTGCTCCTTCCATTTGTCGAGGACGGTCTCCCGCACCAGCTCCCGGCCCTCCATGGAGTGGTGGGTCTGGGTGGTGGCCAGGGGGTATTTCTTGCCTGTCTTCTCGAGGGTGATGCCGTCGTGCTTGAACTGTTTGGAGCCATTGTGCATCCAGGCAAACCCGTACATGTTGACACCGATGCCGTCGGCCACCTTGCCGATCCCTTCACGGCCGTAGCCGAGGGCCACCGAGACCGTTCCATAGGGCTGGCCGGGCTGGTACATCACCGGCAGCTCGATGGAGCCGTTCACGAGGACAACGTCCTCCTGGGTGATGTCGTACTCCCGGGCATATGTGGGCGAGATGGCCAGGTAGTTGTCCCATACGGCCTTGGAGACGGGGTCGGGCAACTCCTGCAGCCAGGGGTTGTTGGCCATCCGGCCGGTGCCGATGCCGATCTTCTGGTAGAGCACCAGCTCCAGCCCCTCCTGCGCCACGGGCTGCAACTTGTCCGTGTTCGCTGCCAGGAACTCGAAATCGTACATGGGGCATTCCTTCACCTCGGCCTCCAGTTCATATACACCGTCCTGAAGGGCGCGGTTCCAGAAATCGCCGAAGGTCTGGTATTCGTCCTGGGTCCCAAACAGGTTGTTCTCCCAGTAGTTCTTGATGTATCCGTGGTAATCCGTCTCCGACTCCGCCCACTTCAGGAAGCTGTCGCCGGCCTGGCGGGTGTTGAACAGCGGCCTGATGGCAGGTTGTGCCAGGGTGTACATGCGGGTGTAGGCTTCGGCATCGTTCCAGGACTCCAGGTAGTTGTGATCGGGGCACATGTACCGGGCCAGCCGGGCCGTTTCATCGCGGTATTCACCAATGGCGACGGTGAGCCCGGTCTTACCCAGCCCCTCCTTGAAGGCTTCCGCCTTGTAGTGGTCATAGACCGGGTTGACGTTGTGCATGATCAGCACTCCCACGTCGCCGGCCTGCATCTCCTCGATGAGGGCTTCGAATTTCCGGTCGCAGCCCAGCCGGGTGCGGAGGGTGCGCTCGAAGTTGAACGTGCCGCCCAGGTTGGCCAGCAGGAAGTTGATGCCGTTCACCAGGGCCTGGATGTAGACGTCGTTGGTGCCGGAGACGACCAGCGACTTCGACTGGTGGCTCATCAGGTCCTCCACCAGCATGTCGAGGTCCACCGGGGATTCCCCTGCAGGAAGGGCGGGCATGTCGGACTTCGCGGCGATCCGGTTGTAGAGGTTGAGAAGGATCAGCCGCTCGTCGGAGGGCTTGATGGCGAAACGGACATCGGCATTGCTGCCGGTGATCGACATGTATGATTCGAACTGGTAGTGCTTCGACATGGTTTTCTTCTCGGCACTCAATTCGCGTGTTTTGGCATACTGCTTGGCGAACTCCACCGGCGACAGCCAGTTGCCCAGGAAATCGGCGTTGAAACCGACGATCACTTCCGCCTTGTCGAACCGGTAGGACGGGATCTCCGCCTTGCCGAAGGTCTGGTTGTTGGCCATCCGCATGGCAGCGGCCGATTCGGTATCGGTATAGACCACCTCGGCGGTGGGATACTGGTTCTTGAATTCCTCGAAGAGGTGCAGGGTGGAAGGGCTGACGACCGACGACGACAGGATCACGATCTTTTTCCCGGCGGCCGCTGCGGCCTTGAGGCCGGCAATGATCTCCGCATCCACCGTGGCCCAGTCGCTCGGATTACCGTCCTTCATGGGATGTTGGCACCGGGCCGAGTCGTAGAGGTTGAGGACGGAGGCCTGCACACGGGCGCTCGTGCCTCCGCAGGTGATGTGCGACAACTCATTGCCTTCCACCTTGATGGGCCTGCCCTCGCGCACCTTTACCACCACCGGGCAGAAATCATGCCCGTCGAAGAACGTGGAGGCATACCAGGTGGCCATCCCGGGGGTTACCTCCTCGGGCTTGTGAAGGTAGGGGATCGCCTTCCTGACCGGTTGCTCGCAACTGCTCGCCAGGGCAGCCGTGCCCACGGTGAAGCCGAGCATCTTCAGGAAATCCCGGCGGCTGGCCTTGACACGGTTGGAGACCTCCTGCGTTGTCAAACCTTCCACTGAAAATTCGGGTTCGGGTGTCAGGGCGGATTCCTCCGCTCCGTTCATATCTTTAAGTTCTTCCAGACTTTTCCAGTATTTTTTCATGAATGTTCTGTTAATGTTGGATCTAATAGGTTATGCTTCTAATAGTGGCAGGACTGGCAGTTGTTGCCGCCGATGTCATCGACGGTGACCCGCGACCGTGTGCCGGCATTGAGCTCCTCGTGGAACCTGACATATTCCTGGTAGAATCCGTTTTCGGTAAACTGCACCGGTGTGTTCCTGTGGCAATGGATGCACCAGCCCATGCTGAGGTTGCCCACCTGCACGATCCGGTCCATCTCCTCCAC
>CAYLTG010000255.1:0-3674 GCA_964386225.1 uncultured Bacteroidales bacterium | reverse complement strand
CCCGTGGCACCGCTGGTGCTGTAGGTGGCAGTACCCCATGACGCGCAGAAGAAGGTGATCCCCGAAGGCGTTCCGGGAGTTCCCGGCAACTGGGTGACAAACACGGTAACCGTATCGTAGATCGACACAAAACCGTCGTTCACTTCAAGGATGTAATCGGTGGTCACATCGGGTGACACCACCGGGTTGGGATCGCTGGACGTGAATCCCGGAGGATCGGAAGTCCAGTTGTAATTGTAATTTCCCGAACCCCCAACAGCTCCGCCGCTCAGCTGCGACTCTCCACCCTGGCAGATCTCCTCTGGATCGGCACTGGCCGATACGACCAGGCTGTTGTCCCATTCGATGAAGATGTCATCGACAAAGATATAGTCATTGTTCGCTTCCGAATACCCATGGAAACCGACAAAGTATACGCCATCCTCATCCGGCGTGAACTGGGTGACAGCTTCCTGGTATATGCCTCCGTAAGAGAAGCCTTCATCCACGAAGATGGCATCGCTTGTCATGGCTGATGATTCCGGCGCATCGCCGAACCTCACCTCCAGGTTCTCAGAATACCAGGTCGAACTGCTGGTGTAATAGAACACCAGGTTGTAGGTCTGTCCGCCCAGCAGTTCAAGGGGTGCGGTGAAGAACCAGTCGTCCATCGGAGCGTTCCAGTTCCACTGGATGCTCATGTGGGACAGCCCGCTATAGGGATTGTTGAATGATGACTGCCATACGAAGGCATCGTTGTTGCCATTCTCGATTGCGATACATGGAGGGATGACAGGTGGGGTAAGCCCTTCAAAATCCTCGAAATAGTCGCCGCTGGCAATGATGATCGGATAGCAGAGCGTCTGGAAGGTATGGGGTCCGACCCAGTAGCTTTCATCCCCGCCTCCGCAATCGGCCTGCACGTAGAATTCATAACTAGTTCCATCCTCCAGGCCAGTGAGCTCGAAGGGGTTGGAATCGGCAAATGCATTGGGAACGCCTGTGGGAGTGAAGCCGGCATACCCGTATTCCACATTCCACTGCGTGGCTGCGCCGTTCTCCTCCCAGCCGATCATCACGGTGGTCTGAGTGGCATCCTCAGAATACAGATCTGAAGGTTTGGGACATGTCGGCGGATGGTCGATGGTGACGTTATCCACGAACACGTCCACGTAGGTTACTCCAAAGGTGGCCTTCAAGGCGATAAAGGTACCCGCACCCGTGTATTCATCGAGAAATACCTCGTACTCCTCCCATGATGTGGAAAGTGTAACGCTCCCCAGTTCCGTGAACGTGGAAGGATCCTGCGGATCACTCATGGCGCCGATGACAAGCTCAGGCGCCAAACTGGCCCACTGGTATTGGGCGAAGAAGCTAACCCAAAGCTCATTGACCGGATCGGTCAGGATGGGCGAAATGGCGAATATCTCGGCAAAGGCATCCCCGCTGTTGTAGAAATGGAGGCTGGCAGGAGAACTGTAGGAGTTCCAGGTAACCGTCTCCACCAGGGCATATTGGTTGACCGATTCCACCAGCGGAGTCCAGCAAACCGGGACATCCGGGACAGGGGCATTGTCAAAGTTCTCGAAAACAGGCACTTCAAAGGGTTCGCACAAGGTGACGAAATGGCTCTTGATGGACCAGTCGCTCAGGTCGCCGGCACCGCAATCGGCCTGGACATACCAATCATAGGCGGTCCCTGACTCGAGGCCTTCGAGCGTATAGGGGTTCTCAGTTACCGTAATCGTAGGAACGCCTGTGGGTGTGAAGCCGGCATAACCATATTCGATGTTCCAGGTGGTGGCCACACCGTTCTCGGACCAACCAAGGATCACCGAACCGGTGGTGATGTCGGAGACCGTCAGGTCGGTGGGTTTGGGACAGGTGGGGGGATGGTCGATCACCACATCATCAATGTAGATGGTCTGGTAAGTCGCATTGTACACACCCATGAATGCGATCATCTCGTCCGTGCCGGTGTAGTTGGTGAAGTACACCTCATGTTCCTGGAAATTTCCCCAGATGTTCGAAAGGGGAACAACCGAAACAGCCGTGAACGTGGAGGGATCCAACGGGTTTGAAATGGTCCCGACGATCAGTTCGGAGGCATAGCCCCACGCATAAAAACTGACATATTTGCCGGCAACACCCTCATCATCCGCCACCGGAGGCGAAACAGCGATCACAGTGGCATTTGGATCATTGCCATTCTCAAGCTGCAGCGCATTGGGAACGCTGTATCCGTTCCAGCCGCTGGTCTGCACATAGCTGTTACTTTCCGATTCAACCAGTTCGCGCCAGCAGTCGGGAAGCGCCGGAGCGATCACGCCGTCAAAATTTTCTTCGATGGGCACGATGGTAGGCTCACAAA
This sequence comes from uncultured Bacteroidales bacterium, assembly GCA_964386225.1. GTDB lineage: Bacteria > Bacteroidota > Bacteroidia > Bacteroidales > JAADJA01 > JAADJA01. The sequence goes on along the minus strand of CAYLTG010000255.1, from coordinate 1,324 downwards.
GGGTCACAAAGGTCTCCGGACCGGCCCACCAACTGACATCTCCACCGCCGCAATCGGCCTGCACATAAAAGTCGTAGGCAGTTCCGGGCAGAAGGTCGACGATCTCGAAAGGATTGGCATCAGCCACAACATTGCCAACACCCGTCGGGGAGAAACCTTCCGGGCCGTATTCAATGTTCCAAAGGGTCGCCTCACCATTCTCGATCCAACCGACCGTACCCGAGTTGGAAGTCACGCTTTCGGCATACAGCCCTGCCGGTTTCAGACAGGTAGGCGCCACATCGATGATGATCTCATCCACGTACAGGTTGTATTGATTGGCTATAGAATATCCGTGCCACCCCACGTGGTAAACGCCATCTGTCTCGGGAGTGAAGTACCCTATGCCCTCATACCATTCGAAGGCATAATTAATGTTCTCATCGACGAAGATGGGACCTTCGGTCATGGCAGAGGAAACCGCGTCAGTTCCCCATTTCACCTCCAGTTTCTCCACATAGAAACTGCTGTTGCTTGTGTAATAGAACTGTACGATGTAGGTCTCGCCGCCGATCAGTTCGAGGGGGGCCGAGAAGAACCAGTCGTCCATTGCCAGGGACCAGTTGTAATTGACCCTTATCGCGTTGTCGCCCTGGTATGAATTATCGTTAGCCGTGTACCAGGTATTGGCGTCACCGTTGGTATTCTCCACCGTGATACAGGGTGGGATGTCCGGCACGATCACAGCCTCAAAGCCCTCGACATACGGCACGGTCGTTACGTCGCACTGGGTCTGGAAAACCTCGGGGCCTTCCCACCAGCTGACATCACCTCCGCCGCAATCGGCTTGCACGTAAAACTCATATACTGTACTTGGCATCAGGCCTGTAAGCTCGTAGGGGTTCTCGGTGGCGGTGGCATTGGGAATGCCTGACGGGGTGAACCCGAACGGACCATACTCGATGTTCCACTGGGTGGCCGTACCATTCTCCGTCCAGCCCAGGGTGGCGGAAGTCGTGGTGGAGCCTGCAATGTACAGGTCTGTTGGCTTGAGACAGGTGGGTGCCACATCGATCGCGATATCATCCACATAAAGATTGTATTGGCAGATGTCGGAATAGCCATGCCACCCAACATAGTAAACGCCATCGGTGGCCGGGGTGAAGAACGCCTCCGCCTCATACCATACGAATCCATAGTTAATGTTCTCATCCGTAAAGATGGGACCTTCGGTCATGGCCGACGAGCTGGCATCGGTGCCCCACATCACCTCCATTTTTTCAGTGAAGAATGTACTGTTGCTGGTATAGAAGAAACTCACGATGTAGGTCTCCCCTGCCACCAG
>CAYLTG010000254.1:0-3682 GCA_964386225.1 uncultured Bacteroidales bacterium | reverse complement strand
CCGTCATCCGCACAGGAAGGTGTCTACATCTACACCCTCGAATCCAACGGCGTCAAGCTCATCCGCAAGATGAACGTGATGCGCTAGGATCGTGTTTAACTGATTTCAACGACCGGCTCTCCATGGGAGGGCCGGTCTTTTTTATCTTAAAAGCCAAAAATTCTTACATTTGTCCATCCCGTTACGATGAAACACCGACCGCCACTGCCACTGCCACTGCTACTGCCGCTGCTGCTCCTTACCGCCTGCTACAACCCCCAGCCCCAGGACCTTTACGTGGCCGGCGTCGCCGACCCGGTCATCAGCCTCAACGGCCGCTGGGAGATCGACCTGCACCCCGGCAACACGTTCCAGTCGCGGGGGGACACCGGCAACTGGCGCCCCATCACGGTCCCCGGCGAGCCCATGATGCAGGGCTACGCCATCCGGCACGACGAACCGTTCGCCTGCCGGAGGACGGTCAGCATCCCGCGCGACTTCGCTGGAAAGACCATCCGCCTGCGGTTCGACGGCGTCTATAACTATGCCCGGGTGTGGGTCAACGGTCATTTCGTCCGCGACCACCACGGGGGCTTCACCCGCTGGGAATGCGACATCACCCCGCATGTAGAGCCCGGCTCCACCGCCCATTTGGTGGTGGAGGTAACCGACCGGGCCGACGGCATCTCCTATGGCAGCGGCTATGCCAGGCACATGATCGGCGGCATCCTGCGCGACGTCACCCTGCGGGCCCTGCCCCGCTCCCACCCCGAAGAGGTGATCATCGTCACCGACTTCGACACCGCCTACCGAAATGCGGAACTGACGGTATCAGCCGCCTTCCGTGCCCGTCCCGACAAAGGCCGGCTGCTCCTTGAGCTTTCCGATCCTTTCAACACCCCCATCCCCCTGCAACACGACGAGCTGAGGATCGCCGACAGCGGCAGGGTCACTTTTGTCAACGTCATGCGATCGCCGCGGCAATGGGATGCCGAGCACCCCGAGCTCTATACGGTGACGCTCACCTACCTGGAAGACGACATCCCGGTGTACCGCAACAAATACAGGATCGGTTTCCGCGAGGTGGAGGTGCGCGGCAACCGCCTGCTGGTGAATGGCAGGGAGGTGAAATTACGCGGCGCGAACCGCCACGACGTCCACCCCCTCCTCGGCCGCGTCTCGTCGCCGGAATACGAGCGGCGCGACGTGCGGCTGGCCAAGGAGGCCAACATGAACTTCATCCGCACCTCCCATTATCCGCCAACGGAGAATTTCCTGGCCCTGTGCGACGAGTACGGCCTTTACGTGGAGGACGAGACGGCCGTCTGCTTCGTGGGCTCCCACCGCACCACAGCTTACTACCCCGGCGCCTCCGAGAGCGACACCGCCTTTACCGGCCGCTACCTGGGCCAGCTGGCGGAAATGGTGGACCATCACCGCAACCACCCATCGGTCATCCTCTGGTCCATCGGCAACGAGAATTCTTTCGGCACCAACTTCAAACGGTCCTATGACTGGGTGAAAGCAGCCGACCCCACCAGGCCCGTCATCTTCAGCTATCCCGGCTACGTGCCCGACAGCATCCGGGCCTATGACATCCTGAGCATGCACTATCCCGGCACCGACGGCACCATGACCCAGCTCGGGAAGACCACCCAACGCTGGGGCTATGGCCCCATGCCCGTGATCTTCGACGAGTGGGCCCACGTGGCCTGCTACAACAACTTCACCCTGATGGAGGACCCCAACATCCGCGATTTCTGGGGCCGCAGCCTCGACAGCATGTGGACACGCGTGTTCGAGGCCGATGGGGGACTTGGCGGCGCCATCTGGGGCATGATCGACGAGACCTTCATGCTGCCCGACACCCTGCCGGGATTCAACGGTTGGTGGGGCATCGTCGACCCACATGTGATCCCGGCCTCCTATGCCGGCCACACCGTCGGCTACGGCGAGTGGGGCATCGTCGACACCTGGCGGCGCAAGAAACCGGAGTTCTGGAACACCCGCAAGGCCTACTCACCCTTCAAGATCCTGGAAACGGCATTTGAATCCGTCCCGGCCGACGGGATCCTTCAGGTGCCCGTGCACAACCGGTTCGACCACACCAACTTCGGCGAGCTCCGGATCCGGTACAAGGTCGACGGAAAGAACAGGCAGGCCGAAGCCATCGACCTGCCTCCCCGCCGGCGGGGACTGCTCCCCCTGTACGTGGGCGCCCGGCCGCCGGAAGAACCCATCTACCTCGAAGTGCGCGACGGCAGGGGGCAGCTGATCGACCAGTACATGCTGACCGTCGGTAAGCCGGACCTTCAAACGGGGGCCACAGCGGCAGGAAAGGTGACCGCCATGCAGCACGACGGCATGCTGACCCTGGAGTGCGGAACCAGTCTCCTGCTCCACTTCGACCTGTCCACGGGCCTGCTGCGGTCGATGCAGAAAGGACCGCGGGAGGTGGCCGTCGCGGGACCCCTCCTGAACCTGCGTACACGGGGCGAGGCGGTGATCTACTCCTACCACCGCATCAACGAGTATAGGGGATGGCAGCTCGACAGCCTTGACTGGGAAAAAAAAGGCGGCAGGGTCTTGATCCGGACCCATGGCAAAGTGGCCGGCACCATTGGGGTCAGCTTCACCCTGGCTGTAGACGGCCGGGGCAGGATGGACCTATCCTATGCCGTCGACAGCCTGCCGGATGAGTACATCCGCGAGCTGGGGGTGATGTTCACCCTCGACGACGCCATCGACGCCATCGCGTGGAAACGCCAGGGCTACTGGAGCCATTATCCCGACCTCCACCTGTCGGCCTCCGAAGGCGCAACGCCCCTCTACCCGGAGGACCTGAAGAAATACCGCGCCATCCCGCCCAAGGACTGGGCCTTCGACACAAAAAGCTTCTACTACGACGGCACTGCCGACGAGCTGCCGGGCACCGGGCTCACGAACCGGGCAAAGGGCACCAAGGAGAACATCCTGGAATACAGCCTGCTGCTGCAGGAACAGCAAATCCTCACCGTCCATGCCGACGGCGATGTCCATTGCCGGCTGGCAAAGGAAGAGGGCCAGCTCCATCTTTACGTTGACAATGCAATGGACTACGTGGACCTGAGCTGGGGCAATTACCAGCGGAACCTGCGGATGTGCGGACGGTGGTCAGGATCGGTCTCCATCGAACCCTTCCGGCAGGAATGAGCATCAACCTGGTCAAACCCCTCTCAATCGTTGTTTAAAAGGAACAGTTTCCTCGAAACCAGGATATTCCCCGTCGCCAGGTTGAGAAAATATACCCCATTTTTTAACCCATCGGGCGACCAGTCAATCCGGTGTGTGCCCCCATCCCGCGTTTCGTCGATCAGGGTCACGACGCTCTTGCCGTGCATGTCGGTAACAGTGAGCAAAACATCGCTCGGCCCTGTCAGTTTGAACTCAATGGTTGCCTGGCCTGTAACGGGATTCGGATGGTTTGTCAGAACATACTCGTCTTCAACCTCCTGTAATTCCGGAAGGGCGGTCAACAGCACTTCATCCACCCCGATGTCGGCCGTTCCGTTCAGCGGCCTGGCGTCCCCGTCGATGTCGTGGTCAGGACATTCATAAACGATATAATTGAACTCGACAAATGTGGTCCCCGCCTCCACGCAGACGCAGCCCGGTGCCAGGTGGCAGGAGTCGTCCAGGAAGGTGATGTCCTCGTTGATGTTGC
>CAYLTG010000253.1:0-3683 GCA_964386225.1 uncultured Bacteroidales bacterium | reverse complement strand
CTGCCCCAGTTCAAAGGATGTCCCGACAGGGACGGCGACGGCATCCAGGACAGTGAGGATGCCTGCCCCGACACACCGGGCCTCGAACAATTCGCCGGATGCCCTGACAGGGACGGTGACGGCGTCATCGATGCCGAAGATGAATGTCCGGATACGCCCGGGCTCCATGAATTCAAAGGTTGCCCCGACAAAGACGGCGACGGCATTCCTGACAAAGACGATGCTTGCCCGAACGAAGCCGGGATCCCGGAACTGAATGGATGTCCGAAGATCCTCCAGGTGCACCTCGAGCAGCTCGAGCAGGCAGAATTCGGAATTCTCTTCGAGTTCGGCAAGGCCACGCTTCAAACAGCCTCCTATGAGACACTGGACGAGGTCGTGAAGATCCTGGAAGAGAACCCGCATTACAACCTCCTCATCGAAGGGCACACCGACAGCAAAGGCAACGATGACTTCAACATGAAACTGTCCAAAGACCGCGCTGCTTCGGTTGAAAAATACATCGAAGACAAAGGAATCGATGAAATGAGGATCTCATCCGTGGGTTATGGCGAAACCAAGCCGATCGCCGACAATGAGACAGAAGAAGGAAGGGCCAAGAACAGAAGGGTCGAGCTTATCATTGAAGTTGAATGATTTAGATTAGATTAGTTAATATGAGTAAGTGAGGGAGCAGCCGGTCGGCTGTTCCCTTTTTTTTGGATCGCCCACCTGGGCGGGACGGACACCCCCTTCTGCATGGAAGGCGAAGGGTTGCCCCTCTCCTATTTGGAACAAGTCTTCACTTTCAGCCTTTCGAGCCTTCGCATCAACATACATGGTTCACGTTTTTTATATTATTTTTGTAAATAATTCGAACCGTTTCCACTGTTTCTTGTTGACTAACCAGCCACACTTGATATAATGATCAGATTCAGCTTTGCTGCAGTTCTTATCCCATTCATCTTCGTACTCAGTGCAAAAAGCCAATCGGATTCGCTCATCTTCAAAAATGGCAACTACATTGTTGGAGAGGTTAAATCCATGGACCGAAACACCCTGAAGATCGAGACAGACTACAGCGATGATGACTTCACCATTGAGTGGGATGGCATCCGGGAGATCTATACAGAGACATTTTTCCTGATCACGCTTACGGACGGCAGCCGTTACAACGGCCACCTGAAATCCACCGGCCCGGGCAAGATCCAGATACTGACAGACGAAGGTGAGACCCTGGAAGTGGACCTGGTCGAGATCGTCCTGCTGGATGGTGTGGACCAGGGATTCTGGAGCCAGTTCTACGCCTCCATCGACTTTGGGCTCGACGTCACCAGGGCCAACAACTTCAGCCAGATCTCCATGCGGAGCAATGCAGGTTATATCGCCAAGCGATGGCAACTTGATGCAAATTACAATGCCTATTTTTCCAGGCAGGATGAGATCGACGACATCAGGCGGACCGACGGCGGCGGCACGTTCAAGTATTTCCTCCCGCATGACTGGTATCCGCTGGCCTCCATCGATTTCCTGTCGAACACGGAACAGCAGCTGCAGTTGCGTTCCACCGGGAAAGCCGGTCTTGGGAAATACCTGATACACACGAACTTTCTATATTGGGGCTTCTCAGCGGGCGCCAACTATAACAATGAGAACTTCATGGCCGACAGCCTTCCCGACCGAAGGAGCTGGGAGGGGTTCCTGGGAACGGAACTCAATATGTTCAATACCGGCGACCTGAGCCTTCTCACCAACATCGTGGCCTATCCCAGCTTTACGGAATCCGGGCGCTGGCGGACCGACTTTAAATTCGATGCGAAATACGATCTGCCCCTCGACTTTTACATCAAAATGGGACTGACCGTCAACTATGACAATCAACCTGCGCCAGGGTCCCCCGAAACCGATTATGTCTTTCATACCGGATTCGGATGGGAATGGTAAAGAAATTAATCAATTCATAACTATTAATCAAATATCTGATCACACTTGAATACATTCCACATGAGAAAGAACAATTCCTTGAAATTCCTCATCCTGATGTCCCTCGCCTTGCTGGGTTGGCCCTTCACCCAACCAAACGGCGCCCTCGGACAGGATGAAAAACCCAACATCCTGGTCATCTGGGGTGACGACATCGGCCAGTCCAACATCAGCGCATACACCAAAGGCATGATGGGTTATCATACGCCCAACATCGACAGGGTGGCTGACGAAGGGATGATCTTCACGGATTACTACGGCGAGCAAAGCTGTACCGCCGGACGAGCCTCATTCATTACCGGACAGAGTGTGTTCCGCACGGGATTGAGCAAGGTGGGTCTCCCCGGAGCAGATCTCGGCCTTCGTGAGGAAGACCCGACGATCGCTGCCATCCTGAAGAATTTCGGATACGCGACCGGGCAATTCGGGAAGAACCACCTTGGCGACAAGGATGAGTTCCTTCCCACCAACCACGGCTTCGATGAATTCTTCGGCAACCTCTATCACCTCAATGCCGAGGAAGAGCCCGAGAACGAGGACTATCCGGCCGATATGGTGCTGGCCGACGGACAGACTTTCATCCAGAAATTCGGGCCCCGCGGCGTGATCCACTCCTATGCCGGCGGGAAGATCGAAGACACCGGTCCGCTGACCAAAAAACGGATGGAAACGATCGATGATGAGACCGTTGCTGCCGCAAAAGATTTCATCAAGCGTCAAAATGATTCCGGGAACCCCTGGTTCGTATGGTGGAACGGAACACGGATGCATTTCCGCACGCATGTGAAGGAGGAGCACAGGGGGATATCCGGACAGGATGAATATTCCGACGGCATGGTCGAACATGACATGCATGTGGGGGAATTCCTGGCCTTGCTCGACGAACTGGGCATCGCCGACAACACGATCGTATTTTACAGCACGGATAACGGACCCCATTACAACACCTGGCCCGATGCCGCTTCAACTCCCTTCCGGGGCGAAAAGAACACCAACTGGGAAGGCGGATGGCGGGTGCCTGCCATGGTCCGCTGGCCCGGCGTCATTGAACCAGGTGCTGTCAGCAATGCGACCATGCACCACATGGATTGGTTCCCCACCTTTGTTGCCGCTGCAGGGGAAGAGGACATTTCGGAAAAGTTGAAGAATGGTTATTCCTCAAACGGAAGAAACTACAAGGTCCACCTCGACGGATACAACTTCCTTCACTATCTCGCGGGCGAAGCGGAAGCACCGCCCCGAAAAGAGATCTTCTATTTTTCCGATGACGGCGACCTCACCGCGCTGCGTTACGATGACTGGAAACTGATCTTCATGGAGCAGAAGGCCGAAGGCACGTTTCGCGTGTGGATGGAGCCCTTCGTTCCGCTGCGTGTTCCCCTCATTTTCAACCTGCGAAGGGATCCCTATGAAAGGGCGCCCCTCACATCCAACACTTACTACGACTGGTTGTTGGATCACGCCTATCTCCTTGTGCCTGCGCAAACCTACGTGGGAAATTTCCTGATGACCTTCAAGGATTTCCCCCCGAGGCAGAAAGCAGCAAGTTTCAGCCTCGACCAGGTTATGGAGAAACTCACCGGCGGCTATGAAGGCCAGTAACTGGAAAGAAAGATGGAGCGACCCGGGCAATGGCCCGGTCGCTTCTCAAAAAATACAACATATGAAGTTTACGATCTACATGCTGATCGGCCTGCTCATGCTGGCCTCCTGCTCGGAAC
>CAYLTG010000252.1:0-3710 GCA_964386225.1 uncultured Bacteroidales bacterium | reverse complement strand
TACTCACTTTTAAAGGAATGGTCAAATTATTCAAAACAATTCCAAAGAGGAAACAATGCTGCCCGATGCCGGTTCAATGACATGTCCATGAAACAGAAAGACCGGGATTGTGATTAATCCCGGCCTTAACCCCTCGTACCTTTCCTGAGGATCGGCTCCCTGAAGTATTTGGTTTATTTGAAAACGATCTTTCCCTGCCCAAGCCGCTGAGTCCCTTCAAATACTTCGAAGAAATAGATGCCTGATGGCTGTCCGTCCCGTTCGATCCACACGCCCTCGTTCGTTATGGTGAACTTGATGCTCACAGGGTTTCCTGTGGCATTGTAGACACGGATACCTGCATTCAAAGGATTGCTGACCGGCAGCTCGATGAACCCTGTCCTTCCCATCGGGTTGGGAATGGCAGCGACATTGGAATCCCTATCCAGGTTATCAAATATCCCTGCAGGGCTGCAGCTGGTCAGCTGGACTATATTCCCCCCGTCCGTTCCCATGTGGAAGATATGCCATCCCTCATTCATGTTGCTTACGAAATAGATCAGGTCATCGGCCGGGTTGAACAGCGGCGAAGTGTTGTAAACGTTGTTGGGCTCGGTATTGGTAAGCCTCACCCAGCCGGAACCATCGGCATTGGCCATGACGATCTCCGTTCTGCCATTGTATCCGCCCCATTCGGAGGTGTAGAAAACGATCTTTGAACCGTCAGAATTAAAATGGAGCCCCGCTTCGGCATATCCGAACACGTTGGGTTCCGTAATGTCGACCCAGTTGCTTCCGTCAAGGTCCATCTTCACGTAATGGTTGTCGGCATTGAATCCCTTCAGGAAGTAGATGCTGTTGCCGTCGGGGGCATAGACCGGGTTGCTTTGCCAGTCAGCCCCCGGGACATTGGTCAGCTGTACCCGGTTGGAGCCGTCGGGGTCCATGGTGAAGACCTCCGGGTACTGGTAATCGTCCCACGCCTCGAAAAGGATCTTCGATCCGTCAGGGGAAAAGCTCGGTGCACCGTCATGTCCCATGTTGTCGGTCAGTTTCAACAGGTTGGAGCCGTCGGAGTCCATTACGTAGATCTCGGCCCCGGCCCCGTAGAACCCGCCCTGGAATATGATCTTGCTCCCGTCAGGGCTGAACTGGGGGTACACTTCGTCGATCGCATTCTCGGTGATGCGGGTGATCTCCGATCCATTGGGGGTCGTGCGATATATTTCAAACTGCCCGTCGCGGTCGGTCGAGAAATAAAGGTAATTGCCATCAGGTGAGAACACCGGGAAATGGTTCCCGCAATTCACCTGGGCCAGCAGCGGCATGAAGCTCAGTACCATCGCCGCAGCAAGGAAGATTTTTTTCATTGTTGCTCGTTTTTGTTTCAGATGTTGTTTATACATATATGTGGCCCGGATGGTTACTTTATAGAAGCTTCATTATTAAATTATTAGCCATTTTACATGGTGTTACATGGCCAGGCAGGGCACCTGCGGGATGAAATGCCCGTGTGCTGCGACAGGACCGGATATGGATTGGATGCGATGGAAGCCGGGTGGTCAGAGGCAGACCTGCAGGAGGTTCCTGTCGCGCGACAGCGACCGGATCAGCAGGTCTTTCGGGATAACGGCCCCGCCCTCCCGGTATGGATTCTGTTCCTGCCCGAAAGATACCGGCTCCCCGTTCAGCAGGACGGTGCGGGGGCCCCAATTCCTGTTCCTGACCTCGTACCGGAGGGTGAGGGGATACCCCGACAGCTCCAGGCCGGCTTTCAAACCGTCCATAGAGAAAGGCAGCACGGGATCGAGCACGACCCGGGTGGCCTCCACCCGCAGTCCGAGCAGGCGTGTGATCACGAGTCCGATGAAGATGCCCGGCCCGCTCGAGTATATCCTCCAGCCGCCCTTCAGGGGGAATTTGCCCGCGGTGACGTCGGCATACCGCTCATCCGCCTCGTAGCGGCTTTTGAAAGCGACGTCGGAGCTGCTGTAGTAGCAGTTGGACTGGCGGAAGTCACCCTGTGGGACGACCTCCCGGTATCCCACGGGGATGGCTTGCCGCAGGGCCTTCACGAAGGCTTCGGCCTTGCCGGTGAGGGCCAGCAGCTCGGCGTAGCGGATGTGCTCGTGGACGTACATCAGGCCGATCTCGCGGCCGAAGAAGGTGCTGCTCTCGGCCCGCTGGAAGATCTCCTGGATGCCCCCCCTGTATTTCAGGGGCCTGTCCATCAGGCGGGCGCCGTCGGGACCTTTCAGATGCTTCTCGATGAGCTCCCGGTGCCGCTCTGCCTGCTCTTTCGTGAACAGCCCGCTGAGGATGCCCCGTTCCATGGGAAGAAGGCTGTAGCGGATGCCCGTTTCCCGGTCCGAAGGATGCAGCAGCACGCCGATGGTGCCGTCATCTTCCACGCGGCCATAGCCGGCCACCACCCCGTCCCTGACCAGGTGCTCGTTGAAGTCGGACCTGATCTTCTCGCAGACCGCATCCAGCTCCCTGGCCTTTTCCGGCTTCCCGCAGGCCTTGTACACCTCGCTGTACTGGGTGAAGGCCTGGTAGTTCATCTCTACGGTCCAGCTGGAGACCAGGCGTCCGGCCAGGTCTTCGCTCACCGGCTGCAGGGAGTCGTTCCAGTCGCCGCCGCCGAAGGGCACCAGCGCCGTTCCTTCGATGAACGAGCCGGTGATCATGCCGATGAGGCGGTCCATGTGTTCGCTCAGAGGGAACGTATCGGCCTCGCCGCCCTCCTCCATGTAATAAGGCAGCGGCTCGTCCAGGATGCCCAGATCACCCGTAACGCGGATGTAATTGCCGAGGGCGATGATGCACCAATAGTGGATGTCGCCGTGTGCCTCGCCGGCCCGGATGTGGCGGTAGCTGTCGAACATCCACCACTGCGGCCACCCGCCGTCGGGGTTCTGGTTGGAGAAGATGGTGCAGAGCACCTTCCTGGCTTCCCCGTACCTCCCTAGGGTGAGGAGCAGTTCCACGGGGCCCTGCGACACGTCACGCGTGCCCCAGGCCGCCCCGCCGAACTGTTCGAGGCCGTAAGGGGTGAGGTAGTGGACCAGGGCATTCTGGCCATACCAGGGGAGGATCTCCCGGATGGCAGCGAGGTCTTCGTTGTCACTGTCCAGCTCCAACTGCAAGCTGAGGTTGTTCCATTCATCAAGGGCAGCCTTCCGGTCGGCCTGCCACTGTTTCCCGGCATTATCAAACAATGCAGGCTCTTCAGCCCGGCATACCTCGCCTGTCAGGCTGAGGCAGAAGCTGCGCGTATGGGCGAAATCAAGGACGAGCAGGGAATTGCCGCGGTCCTGCCGGTCGTCAAAAAGGAAGCCGCTGCCCCGGGCGGTCGCCGGAGCGCTCCCGGGTTGCTGGATGATCCTGAACCGCGCGTCCGGAAATTTTTGGGCGATGAGGGTATCGGTTCCTGGAACGAAAGTGTAATTGCCATCATCATTGCTTTCATGAAGGTGCCAGCCATCTGCGTCGTTCAGGTGGTGGGCGACCATCACCTCCACGCCGCTGCCGCTGAGCACCCTGAACTCCGTATTTACCTGGGGGGTGCCGGCGGAGGTCCAGGTCCTCACTTGGAAGCTGCGGCTTCCGTATTTATAGATCCACCGGCAGTGGTTCAGTCCCATCTCGAAGGCCGAGGGGACGCCGAGGAGGTAGTACCTGCCGTCCATCCTGATGAAGATCCGCTGGCCCGTCTCCCGCGACTGGTT
>CAYLTG010000251.1:0-3795 GCA_964386225.1 uncultured Bacteroidales bacterium | reverse complement strand
CCTTCAGCGAACGCATGAGGGCGGTGGTCTTGCCCACCACCTGGAAGATGATGGTGATGATCCCGGCAAATTCATCCTTATCCGCCACTGTCAGAGGGATCCGTTCACCTGTCTCATTCACCCGGATGATGACGAACTGCCCCGCCCTGACCTTTTTGGCGATCCTGGGTGCACTGATGTCGAACCGGATGATAGTGCCCTGCGCCATTTCCTGTTTTCTGACTATCTGGAACATAATTGAGTTGTTGAGTTGTTGAGTTGTTGATCCCGATAGCTATCGGGAAGTGAATTGTGCTCTTCGCCAACGTCAGGTGGCAATGCACGTAGTATCACCATTCGTCGCTTTCTTCGAGTTTGATGGAGTAGAGGTCGTCCTCGCTGAGCCCGTGCCATTTGCATCCCTTCTTCGTACAGATGTAAAAATCGATCAGCTTGGTGCTGGCACTCACGTTGATGCGGGCGATGGGCGATCCGCAGCTGCCGCACGTTTTTTTCGTCTCCACCAGGCTTGTATGGCAATGCTGGCATTTGATGTCGGACACCGCCTTGTCTTCCGAAAGGAAAATGGTCGATTTGGAGGTGAAGCTGTTGAGGTATGGGCTGAGCAGGAGGAAGCCTTCCTCCCCGCTGACGATCTTCAGCTTCAGCATGTCGTTTTCGATGAGGGTCTTCCTGCAATGCGGACAATAGCTCTGCAAGAATGTGCCCGTTTCGATGATCTCCGCGAACTCGTCCCGCTTCTTTTCCTTCTTCAGTTCTTTCTGCGACTCTTCCCTTTCATCCCTGGGGTATTTCCGCCCCCTGAACCCGTACTCCTGGTAAAGCTTTTTCAGGGCCTGCGAGAGGTCCTCGAATTCCACGTGGTGGTTCTTGCAGCCACTTCTGGAACAAATGCTCACCTTGCCACCCATGTCCAGGTAGAACGGGACCATTTCGGCCCCGCACGACAGGCATTCCACGTCGGAGTTCACCTCCTTCCGGCAGTGGGGGCAGGAGAACCTGGCGATCTGGTCCCTGGGGATTTCAATGGTGCAGGTGTAATTGTAACTGCCATAGATCGAACTGAGATTGATGACCCCTTTTTTACCGCCATGCTTCACATCCAGTTTGATGCTCGGCTCGTTGTCGACCAGGACATTTTTGTCCATCAATGACTCACCGCAGAATCGACATTTCAGGCTGAGTGCTACAAATTCATACATGATTTTCTATAAATAACGTGACATTCAGATTTGTACATACAATTATAACAGAATTCCGGCAAATCACCTTGAGATATTTAAGACTGCCCGGTCCCGCTTTGGGGGATCTGTTTATAATCATCTGTAATACAAATTAATAACCACAAACACCTTTCCTAATTTATAGAAAGTATAAATAGAGTCGGCACGGGTTTTTCGGCTGCCGGGCGGATCACCGGGTGATCACGGCGATCCGTTTCTTGCCATCCATGCGGATGTGGATGGGCGATTCGAATTCCACATGCCGGAAGTAAGTGGTTTCCTGCACCAGTTTCTGGCGGTCGAGGATGTCGTAGTTGATGTAGCTTCCTGATTTCTCGGGTTGTATGGAGAAGTAGCCCACGCTGGCGGAAGTTACATTGTGAAAGAAGTGCGACCCGGAGGAGGCATCCAGCGGGTATCCTTCGAGGCTGGTCTCGATGATCACTTTGGCCGAGGAGATCTGCGGCCATTCCACCGGGATCCCGATCCACCGGTCGCGCGTCCCCCAGCGCCCGGGACCGATGAGGACATATTGTTTCCCCAGGCCGGCCATCTCCCGGTTGATGGCTTCGATCTCACGCGCCATCTCGATGGTCTTCGATTTGTCGAAAGCCTTGCGGTTTATGTACACCACGTCGCGGATCACATTGACATACCCGTTCCCCATCCCTTTTTCGGAATACATGATGATGTCCTCTTTCTCGATCTCGCCCATGTTCACCTCGTAGTCGTCCACATTGCCGATCATCGGTTTGATCTGGAGCAGGTAGAAGGAGGATTTGTAATTGGTATCCTTGTTCAGGTCGATGGCGAACTCGATCTCCACCGGCGATCCCATGGACTCTTTGACGATGTCGAGCACCACTTCGATGGTCCGTGCCATGGGGATGTAGTTGTAGCGCAGGATATTGGCGAAGTTGATGATCCGGGGGCCTGACTTGTCGAGGCCGGCGGTAATGGAGTTGTTGTCGGGGTCGTACACCGAAGCGCAATGCTTGAGCGTGCCGTGCCGTTCGGCTTCGAATATGTCGGCCTTGATGAGCCCGGCAATATCCCCTTCCATGAGGTTCAGGTCCTGTTTCCGGAGATCGACGGCATAGAATTCCGTTTGCGTGTTCATGACCTGGTCCTTGGACGAGTTGATGTCGGTGGTGGGATACCGGGGCGAGAAGCGGTAGGCCTTTTCCCCCTCCACGACATATTTCCCGAGTCCGAAGGCGGCCACGGCGAAACCCTCCTCTGGCTTCATATGGGCGAATGGGTAGTAGTTATAGGACTGGGCCACCCCGCTGATGTGGGGGTAGTAAAGGTCGCCGTATTTGTTGCCGACCACCTCCTGGATCACCACGGCCATCTTCTCCTCTTCGATCCGGTAGCCGACGGCCCCGAAATAGCCGCGGGCCACCTCCGAATAGACGGAGGCATAGACCAGTTTTATGGCATCCATCACCTGCCGCAGCCTCACGTTGATGTCGGGATGGTTGTTGGGCAGCAGGAACGTTTCGAAAATGCCCGCGAAGGGCTGCATGAGGCTGTCCTCGAAAAGGCCTGAAGACCTTACGGCGAGGGGCTTGTGTATCTGCCTCAGCATTTCCTTCAGCCGTTTGACGAGGGTGGGGGTGAGCCTGGCGTTCAGGAACCGCCATTTGATCTCTTCGTAAGGGATCTGTTCGGTCTTTACGAAGTGGAGCTGGTTGTGGTCGAGGAAGATCTCGAACTCTTCGATCCCGATGATGGCGGTGCGGGGGGTTTTGAGGTTGATCTGGGGGAGGAACTGACTGAAGTCCAGGTTGTAGATGAGCGAATTGAGGAAGGCCAGCCCCCTTCCCTTGCCGCCCATGGCCCCTTCCGAAAAGGTGACGATGTTGGTTTCGTCGAGGATGGCGGAGGGTTCGTAGGGGATCACCTTTCCCTGGTTCTGCTCGTTCCGGAATTGCTGGATCGTCCTGATCAGGTAATCCCGGATGGCTTCGGGGTTCTTGAACTCATGGACCTTCTTCGGGTGCAGGACCTTGGCAGCCTGGATCTCGCCGCGGGCCATGAGCCAGGTGCTGAAATGGTCGTTCTTGGCATGGTACAGGATCGATTCTTCCGGGATGGTGCGCAGGTGTTTTTCAAAGTCCTTGAGGGATTTCACCTCGATGAGTTTCTTGCCGGAATGGTCGCGGTAGGTGAAATTCCCGAACCCCAGGTAATGCATGATGAAGCTCTTGATCTCCTGCACCAGGTTCTCCGAGTCCTTGAAGATGAAGGTGGTCTTGAGCTTGTAGGCCTCATCCTGGTAGGTTTCGTTGGACGACTGGATGATCACGGGGATGTCCTTTTTCTCGGACCGGATCTTCCTCACCAGGTCGAAGCCGGCCGTATCGCTCTTTTCCCCCTCCCGGTCGAATTTGACATCGGTGATGAGGCAGAAGATGTATTCCTGGTATTTGCTGTAGATCTCGATGGCCTCCTCGTAGCTGGTGGCCAGCAGGATCTTGGGCCTGGCCCTCAGCTTGAGCACCTTGTAGAGGTCGTCGGTGCTCACGTCGTCGATGATCCGCTTGGTCTGGTCGAGGACGATCTTGTA
>CAYLTG010000250.1:0-3811 GCA_964386225.1 uncultured Bacteroidales bacterium | reverse complement strand
TCGACTACCTGAGCGACGACTCCACCTGGGTATACACCTTCAAGTGGGAAAAGGAACTCGACTCCATCGGGTTCAAGCTCAAGGACTACATCACCTGGACCTCCTACCGCATCATTGTGAACTCCGACACGGTGGTGAACTACACCGGGCCCGTGCCTGACGGGGGCTACGCAGGGTGGTATGACATCTACTACAAGTTCGATTAGCGACCCGGGCCACCTGGAACCGGTGACCTGAGCCAGGATCATCCCCTCAAAAAATTATTTGGCCGGGAATATCATTTTTGTTACTTTTGGGTTTAATACGAGAACCTAAATTAGCTGAAAAGGAAATGACATCAGGGACCTGCTTTTAACCCTGCTCCATTCCGCACCAAATACCAAATCCTGAAAATGCAGGAATTTTGAGCGCTTACTCGGTCTAATGGCTGTTCTCCACCCTCTGCGCAGTGATCGTTTATTGTCATTGATCATGGAGCATCGTCCAACTGTATCGGTGGTGATCCCGGCGTATAATTCATCCGCCACTCTTGATATTGTGATCTCAAAGCTGGTTGAGCAGACGCACTTCGACCGCATCAAGGAAATCATTATTGTCGACAGTTCTGATGATAAAACGTCCAAAAAACAGCTTTCCTCCTTCAGCCACCGGAAGATCAGGATCGTCCACTCCGGCAAAAACAGGATCATGCCAGCCAAACAGAGGAACACGGGAGCAAAACTGGCCACCGGTGACATAATCGTTTTCCTCGATTCCGACACCTATCCCGAACGCACTTACCTGGCGAAAGTTTTAAAGGCATATTCAAATGGACACATGATCGGCGGAGGCAGCATCAACATTCCCGATTTTCAAACCGGGAACAAGGTGGTAAGGGCCCAATATTACCTGTATTGCAACGAATTCATGTGTCATGGCACAAGCCGGCAAATGAAGCTGCTTCCAAGTGCAAATCTCTTTTGTGACCGCATGCTTTTCATAAAATCGGGCGGCTTCCCCGAGATCAGAGCCTCTGAGGACAGTCTGTTCACACGCCTGATCAGCGAGCACAGGGCAAATTTGATCTTTGTACCGGAAGCCAAGGTATTCCACATCTTCAGGGAAACCAGGGAGGACCTTATCAATGGCCAGTATTTGTCAGGCAAGTATATTTACATCTACCGTAAACTGCTTTTCGATTCCATCTACCTCAGGTCGTTTTGTGCACCAATGCTGTTGCCGGCATTCATTCTTATGAAATTCGGACGGATCTCCTACCGGATCATGAGAACAGGGATCTGGCATTCCGGGCAATATGTCAGGCTGATCCCACTGATCATCATAGGATTGGTGGCATGGGGCAGGGGCTTCAAGAACGGCATCATGAATTTCAAGCAGGAGAACCTGAGGCTGGCAGATACCTTAGACCATATCAGGCAGCAATGATCTGACTATGTTGTCCATTGCTCAAGTTTCCTGTACCTGCGATCTTTGATAAGGAAATGGAAGGTGGATGGGAACATCCTGCCGAGCCTGCCAATCATTAGAAAGCCCAGGGTTGTGATGGAATTGGCCCGGAACCGGGACATGCCATGTCCCGAGGATGTCAATACGGGGTAGTCCAGTTTCAGCATGGATTTCGCCAGCAGGTCCTCCAGGCGTGCGACCTCCTCAGGAGCCAGAAGTTGTCTCCACCGGTCAATATTCTCCTCGCTGAAACCATCGCCCTTTCCGGGCACGAAGGAGCTGTTCACGACATCCGCTCCCAACATGCGCTCCTCAAAGGCCAGACCAAGGAAGCCACAGACCTCCCTGAGCATTTCCCCGGGATCCAGGATGAGCTTTTCATATTTTGCCAGCAGGATGGTTTCCTTTCCATACTTTTTCTGATACCTTTCTGCAAGGCCGGCAGTAAGTTTCCAGCGAAGGGCAATCTTGACAGGACTTAGGGATCCTTTGCCAAGCCTGGCATACTTGGTCTTCTCCGAGAGGAATACGGCTCTTGGATCCCGGATCATGACGATGATCCGCGCATCGTGGTCGTGTTTCAGTATATCGGGTACATAAAAAACATGAGATGGGGTCTTCTCACCTACCCGGTCGGGCATTCCATGAATATCCCTGAACTCATCCAGGATCTTTCTGAGCAGGTCATAGGCGCCGTTAATATCTTCGCCCTTGGCGATCAATCGGGATGCGATCTCATTCAGGTAAGGGTCTCTGCGATAGGAGGTCTCCCTGAGTTTTTCAATGGCACGGATGCTGATGCGATTGCCGGGAAAAGGCCTCCAAAAGAACGGATAACAATGTGTTTCCCACAATATCCTGACGCTGCCGTGCTTGGAAAGCAGCTGAGCAAGAAGGGTCGTCCCGGACCTCTGCACCCCGCAGATGTATATCGGTTTGTTGATTGACATGATTGCGCTTTTCTTTCTTGCGCTCAAAAGAGCTTCAGGTTTTTAGCTAAATTTGTGGGTGAATAGTTTATGACCAAAATTAGGATTTCCCTGAAAATACACAACAATTGAATCAAAAGGCCCCTTTTTTAGCCAATAAGGCCGCAAATTAAGAAAGAATTGCGCTGAGTCACAGAAATGAAGATCATCTTGATCACAAACGGATTTCAGTTCGACTACGAGACGAACTACGCAAACGGCCTCTTCAATCATGCGGAGGAGGTCATTCTTATCGGTGGCGATCATTACCCGGTAGAGCGTCTGAATCCGGGGATAAGATTCATAAACCTGCGTGGCAGCCATGAAGAACGGTCACCATGGCACAAGAAGGTCACCCGTGTCATCAAATACTACCTCTCACTCCTGGTTTTCGTCCTGAAGTCTGATGTAACCCTGGTTCATTTCATTTGGATGAGGTTCCCGTTACTGGAAGGGTTTTTCCTGACGTCAGCCTTCAGGCTCCTCGGGAAGAAATGCATCTATACCGTTCACGACGTGGTGCCGCATGACAGGGACACACGAAATAACAGGATCAGATACCGCATCGTTTACCGGACTCAGGACAAACTGTTGGCCCATACGGAATACATAAAACAAAGGCTCATAAAGGAGTTTGGGATACATGAGGATAAGATCCATGTTTTCAGACACGGGATCTACGATATTCAATACCCGGCTGATATCCCTGAAGGCGAAGCGAGAAAGGAATTCAGCGTCGGGGACAAAGATTTCATGATCCTGTTCTATGGTGCGATCGCCCAATACAAGGGCCTCGACCTCCTGTTCAGAACATTCGAAAGCCTGGAAAAGGAAAAATCGTTGCCTTGGAAGCTGATCGTGGCAGGGAGGGTCCATCCGGCATACCGTACCGCGTTCGATGAGCTTGAAAGATCCATAACCTCTCCCAACATATCTATTTTCAAGGGTTATGTGGATGATATTAGCACCCGGAAGCTGTTCCTGGCTGCCAATGTCACCATCCTCCCCTATTATGAGGCAAGCCAGAGCGGAGTACTGTTTCTTTCATACGCCTATGGTGTTCCTGTGATCGCCCCTTCCTTCGGCGGTTTTCCGTATGATGTGGTAGAGGGAAGGACAGGATACCTGTTCGCGAAAGGAGACCAGGTCAGTCTTGCAGATGCCCTTCTGAAAGTGAACGAACATTGTCGCAGCGCAGGAGCCTTCCGGCGGGAGGAGATCAGGGAATATGCCATGGCGAATTACTCCTGGGACATTGAATGCGGGAAGCTATTGCGCTCCCTTTCGGAAATAAACCCTGCCTGAAAGACCGCAATGCACAAGCGGTCCTAATCATTTCAGCTTCTCCTCAAAAAACTCCCAGATCATCGTCGACAGGTGCATCCTGTCCTTACCGC
>CAYLTG010000249.1:0-3827 GCA_964386225.1 uncultured Bacteroidales bacterium | reverse complement strand
GTGGGTATTCTTATCTCGAATACATAGGTTTCCGGGTTTTCCTTTCTCCAGTTTGAAACGATCTTTCCGTAAGGTGAAAAATAAGTACAGTTGACGGAATCAAGGCCGACAGGCGTGGAAGGCGCAAGGATGAACCGTTCGAACCCGGGATGTTCAGGGTCAGGCCGGATCCCGCCCAGCCACCGGTAGAACCATTCGCTCACGGAGCCGAACATGGGATGGCAGTTGGAATAGGTGTTGTCGCTCTCTTTCCACGTTTCCCAGAGGGTGGTCGCCCCCCGGTCGATCATGTAGCCCCAGCCCGGGAATTCACTGCTGTTCACCACATCGAATACAACCTGGGCACCTGCATGTTCGGAAAGTGTTTCCAGGATGTATTTGGTTCCGAAGATCCCGGTATTGAAATGACCCGAGGGTCCGTTCCTGGTGGCCTGCAGGAGAGAGTCGGCAGCGGCATCCAGTTGATCCTCCGGGATGATACCGTGATAAAGTAAGGTGGAGAAAAGGGTTTGACGGTTGATGTTGTCAATAACTGGCTTGTCCCAGAATTCGGCCCTGATCATCTGCTCCAGTCTGTTGGCAAGCTTCCTGTATTCCTGTTCACCTGCTTCATCGTCCATGAGGGCCGCAAAGCGTGTCATGATGCGGGCGCATTGCAGGTAATGAGCTGTACCCGTGAGGCGCACCGGAACAGGTTCCATGGATTCATGGTCGCTCAGGCCTTTGTCGACCCACCCCTCCGGATGGATCCGCGCTGCCTTCTGCATCCATTTCTTATCGGTTTCATACAGCCCGCGTACTATATTTTCATCTTTGTAATAGAGGTACAGGTAATACTGAGTGGTGAGAAAGGCCGATTCCCAGCTTAACCCGCAATAATTCAGACCCACATAGGGGGCTGTATCCACAAAGATGGAATCGTTCATGGCATCCAGCCAGTCGTAGATGGTTTTGCGATAAAACGACTGCATGTCGAAATTGCAGATGAAGGATTCACTGGTGGCGTTCAGGTCACCGCCGTAGCCGAATTTCTCCCTGGCCGGGCAATCCGATTGCACACTGACCAGGTTTGCCCGAAATGTCCGTTCGGTGGCATCCTGGATGGCATTCAGAAGTTCGGAAGAGCAGGAGAACGTATTCCTATTCTTGACGTTCGAATGGATGAACAATCCTTCTATATCCCCGATCTCAGGTTTGTATTTCAATCCCGAGATCTCCATGTAGCGATAGGTATGGTAGGTGAAATCGGGTACGAACCATGCCTCTTTGATTTTACCGATGATGTAGGTGTCCGTTTGCCAGGCGATAGCGGGAGCACCGGGGCCTCCCGTTCCTTTCCGTTTGATCTGTCCGGCCACAGCCGTCATGGGGTTTAAGCTTCCATCTTCATAGATTCTCTCGCCGAACCTGAATAGGATGCTGTCGCCTTCGTCACCGGAGATCCTGATCCTGTAAGTGCCTGTGAAATTAACGCCCATGTCCGCGATCCATTTCCCATTTTCAGGGGAATAGATCTCTACCGGCCTGATCTTTTCAACCACCCGGACCGGCGGGAAAAAGGCCTCTTGCAAGGCTCCGCCGGGAGCATCCGCCTTCTTTGCCGCACTCCATTGGGTGTCATTGAACCCTGGGGTATCCCATGCGGGGATTTCCTTCCGGGCATCGTAGACCACGCCCAGGTATACATCGTTTTTCAATAGCGGGCCATAAGCATATTTCCAGCTTGTATCCGATGCGATTTCTTGGGTCCTCCCATCTTTGTAGGTAATGACCAGCTTTGAAATGAAGGCCGGTTTTCCAACCTTTGCAAGGTCCTCTCTGAGGTTTCTGTGTCCCCATTTCCTCAATGGCAATGGATTGTAGAACCCGTTTCCCAGGGTGACGCCCATGCAGTTTGCCCCCTCTTTCAACAGCGCGCTGACATCATATGTCGAGTAGTAGATCCGCTTGCTGTAGTCGGTCCATGCCGGGTCCAGCACGTTTTCCCCGACATCCTGTCCGTTGATGGTGGCCTTGTAATATCCTGCGGCGGTGATTAGAAGTTTGGCCTCTTTTATCTCCTCTACTACAATGAATTCCTTTCTGAAAAGCGGGGCCGGCCTGTCGAGGTAGAACAAGGAATCGTATTCGGGCAAGGGTCTTGCATCTTCGATCCAGTATGTGTTCTCATCTTCGTTCGGGTCCAGGTCAGTATTTTCTTGATACTGCTTGCATGCAATCAGAGAAAACAAAATGAGGATCAAAAGAATATTTACCATCCCGATCGACAGGTTCGCCGGTATTAATATCTTCTTTGGTCCCACGAATGCTGAAAGAAGACCAGGTAAAAGTTTCCTCATTGTGGAAGATGCTCAGGTTCGTTAAACCCTCATGATTCATGCCCACTAAAAGCCCACCTCCTGACAAGCACAATGTGACCTTTCCGGCTCGGTTTAGTTATATTCAGCTGGCATGAACCAAGAAAAGCTTTGCCGTTCAGTACCAAAATTAGTTATTTTGAAAACAGGAAGCTAAATAGCATGTGAAGGGATCCAGGCAATCAGCCATGCCTGTGCAGCCAACGTTAAATATCAAACCTGCCAACAGCTTTCTCGCATCCCTCCCAATTGACCGAGATGTTCGATTCATCAAGCAAAAGGTCCTCCGGCGTCAACAGCTCCGGAAATCCGTTCCAACCTTGCCCGGATGGTCCGAAGAAATCACCAGGTTTCACACCTGGATCCATGGCCGCCCGGATAATGCCTGCAGCACCATCTTCTGCCGATTGGGCCATGGACATGAACGCTGCATTGCCGTCCATTCCGCCATCGGCTGCGGTTGTTACCTGCAGGCTGGTCTTCGCAAGCCCGGGGTGGGCAAGCAGAGGCAATACATTCTTAATATCGGCTTTTTCCAGTTTCTGTTTAAGCCCGTAAGTGAAGGTGCAGTTGGCCAGTTTGGTCTGGTGGTAACGCTCCCAGCGTGGGCCCTGGAAATTTGCATTCTCCTGCGCTGTTCCGTCGCCACCCAGGTTGCCACCTTTTTTTTCAAAGTAGTCGCTTGCCAGCGGTCCTCCTAAACGTGCCATGGAGGTGTGATTTACAATGCGTGCTTGCTTACTTTTCCTGAGAAGCGGAAACAACTCCTTTGTGATAAGAAAATGTGAAAGTACGTTGGTCTGCATTTGAACGTCATAGCCATCCTCGGTAGCTTCGTCGCGAAGAGCCATAACTCCTGCATTATTCACCAGGACGTCGATTGATTCATATTTTTCTTTTATCCTTTCCATGGCATTGCGGATACTGTTGAAGCTTTGCAGGTCACATTCAACGGGATCGAATTTTCCTCCCGGAACTTCATCGCGAAGTTTCTGAAGGGCATTTTCGGAGCGGTCGCTTTTGCGATTGAGGAGGATAACCGCAGCTCCTTTCTTTGCAACTTCCCTTGCACAGACGTATCCTGTTCCGCTGGTGGTCCCGGTAATTGCCACTACCTTTCCGGTCATATCCTGTGAATGATTCCTTAAGACTTCAGGGAGGTATTTAGTTTCTATGAGATGTGTCATGTTGTTTTATATTTTATTGTTTGTATCGATTAGAATTCAGGGTTATAAAAGAACAACAGAGAGAATCAGTTTGGGTTCATTTTGTAATTTTATTCCCCGATACCATGGCTTAGAGGATAATACGATGCCTCGAGGGCAACGCATTATCAGAGGGACCACCAGGGCTTGAACGATTTTCTATGAGATAGATAATCAGTGGTTAGAGATATAGCATCAAAAAAATGACTATAAAAATCACTGCGAAATGTTTGGAAGTGAGATTTTCGAAGATTTTAACGGATTT
>CAYLTG010000248.1:0-3845 GCA_964386225.1 uncultured Bacteroidales bacterium | reverse complement strand
CGCGCCCACGATCAAGTCGGGATATTTGGAATGGGTTAACAATACAAGCACACCGGCAAGGATGACCCCGGCATTGATGATGACGTCGTTGGAGGTGAAGATCATGCTGGCCTTCATGTGAGCGTCCTCACTTCTGGAGCGCTGAAGCAGGTATAGGCAGACAGCATTGGCGATCAGCGCGAGCACGGACACCCCGATCATCATCCTGAAATCGGGCAGGGCCTCGAACCCGATGAAACGCCTCACCACCTCGATAATGCCAATGACGGCCAGGGTGAGCTGGAGGTAGCCGCTGAGCCTGGCCACTTTCTTTTTCTTTCCGATGGCGGATCCCACTGCCCATAAGGCCAGCCCGTATACAAAGGCGTCGGCCAGCATGTCCAGCGAATCGGCCACCAGGCCCATGGAGTTGGAGAGGATGCCCGTGGCAAGCTCAACGAGGAAAAAACCGAAATTGATGCCCAGCACCGTCCAAAGCAGCCTCCTCTGTGCCTGATCGTTGCCGGGGACAAAGGCCTCCCCTTCCACCTCGGCGGTCCCTATCAGTTCGGAGCCCAGGCCGAGCTGGTCCAGCCGCCGGCCGATCTCCGCATCCGGTTCATCATGATAAACCGTCAGGGACCTGTTCCCGATGTCGAACTCCAATTTGCGGATGGCGGCCAATCCATCCAGTTTCATCCGGATCATGTTCTCCTCGGAAGGGCAATCCATTTTCGCGATATGGTATTCAGATCTGATCATCCTGCTTCTTTGGCGGCAAAATTACGTCACCCGTCCCAATTTTCAAAGGCTCTGCCTGCACAAGACCCCTTTCACCGCAAGGTGAGCGCCCGGCAACAGGATATGGGACGCAGAGGATCGTCCGCGCCATTATCCGCACTCCCCTTATCCCCTTCACATGGCTGATCTTCACTTTAATTGAGGGCATCGTGCCAGCGCCAACTTTTTTTGTATCTTTGCATCCTGTTGATCTAAGACTACGCGTTAATATTTCTGTTGCCAACCTGCAATCGATAGTTTTCGCCCATCTTTTTGGATCTGCACATGACATGTAAACTGCACAGCAAATGATCGTGCAGTGCCAAACTTTAAAACAAAAGACAATGAACATTTACGTAGGAAACCTAGATTACAAGGTAACAGAGGACCAGTTGAACGAGGCGTTCAGCGCATTCGGCCAGGTTGATTCGGCCCGGATCATCACCGACAAATACAGCGGAAGGAGCAAAGGCTTCGGGTTCGTTGAGATGGAGAACCGAGCAGAGGCGATGAAAGCCATCGAATCCCTCAACGGGAAGGAACTTGGGAACAGGCCCCTTGTCGTGAACGAGGCCAGGCCCCGCAAGGAGGATTACTAATCGGCCCCGCATTTCAACCGCCGGACCCGGTCGGGGACGGCAATTATTCAGCACATCAACGAAACTCATTATCAAATTCATTCATGGGAAGGTCACAGGAATCATTCAATAAAAAAAACGTAAGGAACAGAAAAGAGAAGAAGCGAAAAGAAAAGGAGCAGAAGCGGATTGCGCGCAAGGAAAATGAAAAGAGCGGCAGCCTTGACGACATGATCGCTTATGTGGACGAGTACGGAAGGATCACTGATTCGCCGCCCGACCCGGAGGAAAAGGACGAGATCAAAGTGGAGGACATCGAGATCGGGATCCCGAGCAAGGATTCAGAGGAGCAGCTCGATCCCACGCGGCGGGGCGTCGTCAATTTCTTCAATGAGTCCAAAGGATACGGTTTCATCAAGGACCTGGAGACCAAAAAGGATTTCTTTGTACATGTGAACAATGCCCACGACGAGATCAGGGAAGGGAACCTGGTCACCTTCGAGATCGGTTCCGGCCAGAAAGGGCCGGCTGCCATGAATGTCAAGCTTGCCTGAAAACTACCCCCGGGCGATCAGCAGCATCTCATTCCATAAAATACACATTGTCGACCAGCACCGTGGCCTGCACGTACTGGCCATCCCCGTCATTGGGGTTCCAGATGGCAAAGGGTATGCGCATGTCGGTCAGGTCCAGGCCGGTGAATGCCGACAGCGGGATGGTATATTCCACGAAGCCCTCGCCTGCGGGTACGGAGGCATGATCCACCAGGTAGATGGCGGCCTGTGCGGCCGAGCTCTCCAGCTTTATCTCCGCATCCACCAGGGTTTCCGGCATGTGCAGGGAAAACCGGAGGTGGTTGTACATGCTCAGGTCGGCATTTTCCTTCAGCTCGATGTATGCCCCGCCCCAGGCCCCGCCCGGAAAATCGAATTCCAGGCTCAGGTCCCCGTCGACAGCCGTCTCTGAAGTCCCGACCACAGGTTCTCCACCACCCCCGTATACGACGACCTCCAGGCTGCCAAGGTCCGTGAAATCATCCCGGATGGCATTGTCGCCGATATTGGGTTCTATGACCTGCCCGATGGTTTCTTCCTCCACATCCAGTGGCGGGGCATCGGGCGTTTCCTGTCCGTCCTTTTTGAACACCCGGATGTAATCAATGTACATGGTCTGCGGGAAAACCGTGGTGGCATCCGGGTCACCGGGCCAGTAGCCGCCCACTGCCACATTGACGACAAAATGGAAGCTCCTGAGGAACTCCTTCATGCCGTCGCCGATGGGGATCGGTTGTGATTCCATCCCGTCGACCATGAAGGTGATGGCATCGGGGGACCAGATCAAGCTGAAAACATGAAAATCATCGCTGAATGTGGTCCCTGCAAGTTCGCGGACCACCTGCTGTTCGCCCTTTTTCCTGTCGGCATCGGTGTAATGGATGGTGGAATAGGCTGTGGCCGGCTCATGTCCGAGCACCTCCACGATGTCGATCTCACCGCATCCCGGCCAGTCGATCTCGCCGATGTTGTCGCCCAGCATCCAGATGGCAGGCCAGAGGCCCTGCCCTTCCGGCATCCTGGCCCTGACATCGATGCGGCCGAACCGCACATTCAACTTGTCGCGGGTAGTAAGCCGGGCCGAGGTATACGCGCCGGCGCCGTCTTCCCGGGCGGTGATGGCCAGCACGGATGACCCATCCACAGACATGACGGATGCGTTCTCCGCACTTTCGGTATACAACTGCTTTTCGTTGTTGCCCCAACCGGCAGGCAGGCCATAATCCGTGCCATCGCCAACCTGGTGTGTCCAGGTGCCGGGGTCGAGGGTCGCGTCGAACTCGTCGGACCACAGGAAGGAATAGCCCTCCGGGGCATCGATGGTGTTGCCGGGCGCGGAGCCGTTCTCATCATCGTCGTTGCAGGCCGGCAAAAGGCTGACGACCATAGCGGACAGGAACAGGATCAGGGTCGATCTCATAGTCATAGGATTAAGTAGTATCACGTGATGCGCAAAAATAAGACAATTACCATGGGAATACAATCCATCGAACACATCAACATTACATCAATCGGGAAATAATATCACTTCAAAACCTCAACAACCCGGAAATTAACCGCCGATCTTACAGCCCTGCGCAGTATACGCTGAAGTGATATACTTCAGGGCTTGTTGCTGACCGGATACCTTCTCCATTGAGGAATTTACCGATGATAGTATTCCTGATCAGGCAGTGGCAGGTCCCCCAGCAGGATGAACAGCAGGTCGCACCGTTTGAGCTGCGCCAGGGCCGTCCCGCTGGCATTGGGATTGCCGGCGATCACCTGCCTCGAGAAGGCAGACCCGATCTCCACAAGGGGCCACACTCTCAAAAGGAACACCACAAAGGGGTAAAGGATGCGGTCAAGCCTTTTCAGGGCCCTTTGCCGGCGTCCCCGCTTTTGGAAGAGGATCGCGCCGAAAAAGCCAGCCACGATGATAAAGAGGGGCAGCCGGAACCCGTGGATGAGGCTC
>CAYLTG010000247.1:0-3852 GCA_964386225.1 uncultured Bacteroidales bacterium | reverse complement strand
GTCGATGTGGGTGTCGAGGATGAGGAGGTTTTTGCTGAGGGTGAGGGCCTGGTGGCGGAGGTCGTCGCCGGTCATTGATTTTGGCTGGTTGTGGCAGGATTGAAAGAGTAGCAGTGGCAGTAGCAGGAGCAGCGGCAGGGGGGGTAGAGGGAACGCGGGTTTGGGGAATGCGGGAGTGCAGTTTGGGTTTTTCTTCATGGTGGGGTTGTTTTGGGTACTTAAAGATACGGAATGTTTATGTGGATGTCAAGACTGCAGCTGAAGGGCTGATGTTCAATCCATGAGGCTGTTGGCATGCTGGCGGATCAGCCAGAAAATGTCGCCGCCCTGGTGCACGGCGGCCGACTGGGTGTTGGTGAAGATCAGGAAGCCGGTCCGGCTTTCGGGATGGAGGGCCAGGGTGGTCGCTGCCCCTCGGTCCAGCCCGCCCGTATGACCGTACCAGCCCCCGAGGTAGGCTTTCCAGGCAAGGCAGCGGCCGCTCGCCGGGTTGCGGAGGGTGAGCATCTGGTCGACCGACGCTGCGGACAGGACCTCCGTGCCGTCAAGTGATCCCCTGTTCAGGATACAGGAGACAAACCGGGCCAGGTCCGGGATGGTCGTTTTCGCCCCCCCGGAAGGATAGATGCGGTTGTCGAAGTACTCGCTTCTGCAGTGCTGCCTGTCGTAGAGGCGGGCCATCCTGTCCCAGTCCAGCCCGCCATACCAGTAGCTGGTCCTTTGCATGCCGAGCGGACCGAAGATATGGTCCTGGCAATAATCCCTGAAGTTCATGCCGCTGACCGTCTCCACGATGCAGGCAGCCACGCAGGTCCCCAGGTTCGAGTAGAACTCATGGGTCCCCGGCGCCACAGGTTTCCAGAGGGCGGGATCGTAGTGGTCGCCGGCATGGACCAGGAACTGGGGTACCCATTCGGAAGGGGGAGGCCCCTGGTCCGGATCGTGCTGGTTCCACATCCCCTGCTGGCTGTCGTAGCTCTTCGGCCAGGCCAGCCCGGCGGTGTGGTTCAGCAGCATCTCCAGGGTGATGGGCGTGCCGGGGTGATCCGGGTGGCGGAAAGCATAGGGCAGGTAGGCGCTGACGTCGCGGTCGAGGTCGAGCAGCCCGTCCTCCGCCAGCTGCATGACGGCAGTCACGATGAACAGCTTGGAAACGGACGCGATGTGGTAGATGGTCTGGTCGTCGGCCATCCGGCCCTCCTCCAGGTCGGCATGGCCGTCATAGAGCGACCAGGCCATGGCATCCCCCTTCACCACGCAGGCGGCCAGCGACGGCAGGCGGTGCCGGTCCATCAGCTCCGCGAGCTCCGCGTCGGTATCCCGTGCGGGCACCTCCTTGTCGCACCCCGCAGGCAGGAGCGGCAGGGCAAGAAGAACGGCCAGGTATGCGCAGCTCCTAAAGTTCATAGCCGAGGGACAGGGTGAGTCCTGTCAGTTTCGTTTTGTGGGTGGTGAGGTAAATGGGCGTCGGGTTGGCTTGCTCATTGAAGATGTTGCTGAGCCCGATGAAGAGACGAAGGTCCAGCAGCAGGAAATGTTTCCCCACCCGGTATTTGTAATCGGTGCCGAGGTACAGCCCGGCATCGAGATCCCTCACCGCCTCCAGGGCTGTTTTTTCGGCGGGGCTGTCGTGAGAGCCCACCACCTTGAACGCATTGATCCGCCAGGCGAGGTAACCCCCGATGTAGAGGTCACATTGCCTGTTCTCCCGCTTCAGGGCAGCAAGGGTAACCGCTACCGGTATCTCCAGGTAGTTGATCTTCACCTTGTATACGATCTTCTCGTACTCGGAACGGCTCAGGTTGACCCCTTTCTGGGTGAAGGACAGCTCCGGCCGCAGGCCCCACCTGTCCGACAGGCTGAAGTTCCGGTAGAGGCTGACGGTAAAGGAGAAGAGGGGCTTTTGCGATCCGGTCTGCACCAGCTCGGCATCATACCCCAGGTAGGGCCGGAGGTCCACATCGTAGCCATTGTAGGGTGTGGGCTCATCACCGGGATAGTAGAAGAGACTGGCCACAGCACCCGCCCTGATCCCGTATTGCGACAGAAGCGCGGCGGGATTCATCAGCAGGAGGAGCAGAAGGATGAACGACGCGATCTCCCGCATGGAAGGTGCGCCTGTCGCCTTCCCCCGGAAAATATACCGCATCGTGGTATGGTCGGAGAGGGGTGTCATTTCTCACTGGTCCCGGACGCTGATGTCAGCGCACGATCGTGGAGGCAATGGGTCCACGTGGTGAATCACTTCCATGAGCCCTAAATATAGTCATTTTTCGGATTGGTCCGGTCCGGATGTAACCTGTGGGTGGGGTGGAGCCTCTATCGTTCACAGGCTGCCACAACGGAAAAGCCCACATTGTCGAACATTTCACGGACCCATTTCCCCTGGCTGGCGAGCCGGTAATAACCATTTCCATTGCCCTGTCTGCGGTTATGGACCGCGCAGAAGGTCAGCCTGCCTTCCGCCCGGTCGGCGACCCGGTAATACTCGAGCGAGATGAAGAAATCCTCTTCCATCACGATGTTGTATCCGGACAGGTCGACGAGGTATTCACCTTCGGAGGCGATCTCCAGGAAGATCGGTTGCGGCAGGATGTTCTCGGAAGGCAGCCCGTCTTTCAGGTGGTAGACATTCAACCGCACAGGGAATGTATCGTAGGTGAACTGGCCCACATAAAACCTGAACTGCTGCAGCAGTGCTCTTTTGGTCTTGCGGGGGAGGGTGATCCGCACCCCCATCTCTGTTCCCAGTTCTTTCGAATAAAAGGCATTGCCGTAGGGCGAATTGGCTTTGCATTCATTTCCCAGGGTGCAGGTCACGGTGTTGCCGGGTTGAACGATCACCTCCTCCAGCAGGTAGGATCTGGGTGTCATTTCAATTTCAAGCCGGGCTGCACTGCGCAAGCTCTTTTTGAAATCATGCACTGACCAGGTCCTTTTCTCGTACCCGATGCAGGAGATGCAGAGGGAATCCGTTTTGTGATTGCCGGTCAGGTCGATCGCAAACCACCCGGCAGCATCCGAAACGGTCCCGATGTCCTTTCCGATGATCCCGATGTTTGCAAACGGGACGGGCTGCCCGCTTTCGCCATCGGTTAGGTGGCCGGTGCAGCGTTGGGCGGATAAGCCGAGGAAGCAGAGGCTCAGGGAGGTGATCAGCGCAACGGTTTTCATATCCTGTTTTTTTAAAGATACAAAATCCAGCTGCACCGACAAAGCGGGGGTGCGGTTCCGACAGTTATGTCCCTTAGTTATCGGGATTGTTCGTTGTTCTCCTGTTTGCTTGTTTAATTTGACATTCGAACAACAATCAGTAAACAAGAAATGCAAAAGCAACGGACTCGCGCCCCTCAAACTATTCCCTCCCTGCCCATCGTGACAGCAGCAATAGAACAGCGGTACACAAGCTTCTTTAGTTGGTTCCCCTGATCTTGCATGGACTATGAGCGGTCAGGTCATTTCCATGTCCTATAATTCAACATTGAAGCTGATCCTGGCGTTCAAGGCTCTGAAAACTTCCAGGATGGTTTCGAATCGTACATCGGTAAGATGGTTCCCGATCTTCGAGATCCGGGCTTTCTTCACGCCGACAAGCGCTCCGGGTTGCTCCTGCGTGAGCTTCCTCTCTTTTCTGATTCGATTGATCTTCTGTCCCGGGAGATCGGGTTTCAGTTCTTGTTAAACGCTTCCCTTTTTCCCGTTCCTTTTTTGCCGATGTATTTATCGACCTGGTTGCCATTCATTGCACGCGTGCCAGTATTGTAACTATACTGCGTCACCCGTTCTATTCTTCTTCTTTTCAGTCGACAAAAGTTTCCTTTATTACCGATTTGACTTCCTTGATTTCCGGTT
>CAYLTG010000246.1:0-3878 GCA_964386225.1 uncultured Bacteroidales bacterium | reverse complement strand
ACCACGTTGCCATGGCCGGTCATGTGCACCAGCGGGTAGTTGAACAGTTCCGAGCTCCCCACCTCCACGGTGGCGGGGTCGGGGTTGATGTCGGTGCCCAGTTCCTCATTGCAGAAGCGGATGAGGTTGGGCAGGGCGGTGGGGTTGGCGTACCAGTCGCCGCCGCCGGCGTATTTCAACAGGCCGATCTGCACGGTATACTGCCCCCGTGCCGGTCCCGCGGCCAGGGCGAGTGCCATGATGGCCAGCAGGAGGGCCAGGCGGCTTCGTTCTCGGGTGGGTGATCCGGTTATGATGTTCAGCATGATCGTTTCAGTTCCTTATCAGAACGGCGCGTTCTGCCCGTTGGTATGCAGGCGGGTCGCCGCAGGGCAAATGTACCGAAATAATTTGAACCTCCGGAGGTCGTTGAAAGGGGGACCCGGCACCGGGCTTCACTGGTTGACGAGTTCCACGGTGTGGCATGCCGCCAGGGCGGCCGTCTCGGTCCGGAGGCGGCTGCCGCCCAGGCTCACCGGCCTGCAGCCGTTCGACAGCGCCAGGGTGACCTCCTGCTCCGTGAAGTCGCCCTCGGGCCCCACCAGCACGAGGGTGTCATTCCCTTTCGTGCAGGCATCCTTCAGCAGGCCGCGGTGCTGGTCGCTGCAGTAGGCGATGAACCGGTCGCCGGGGTGCGGCGCTGCGATGAGGCGGTCGAAGGGGGCGGGTTCGTTAAGGTGGGGCAGGAAGACCTTGAGCGATTGCTTCATGGCGGCCACCATCACCTTCCTGAGCCTGTCGGTCTTCACCGACCTGCGCTCGGAATTGGTGCAGATCATCGGGGTGATCTCATCCACGCCGATCTCCGTGGCTTTTTCGAGGAACCACTCGAACCGGCCGATGTTCTTCGTGGGGGCCACGGCCAGGTGCAGGTGGTGGTCGCTGCGTTGTTTGCGGACGGTGGTCTCCATGACCTCCAGCGAACATCCTTTGGGGTCGGCCCCGGCGATCCGGCATCGGCACAGCATGCCGCGGCCGTCGGTGAGGTGGACGGTGTCGCCGGCCTTCAGCCGCAGGACGCGCACGCAGTGCCCCGACTCCTCCCTGTCGAGGGTATGGAACGGCGGGCTGATCTCAGGCTGGTAAAACAGTATCATCTTTTCCTGTCAGTTGTGCGTGTTCATGATGATGACCTTTCGCACCCCCAGCACCAGGCCTCCCGTCCGCACCTTCAGGAGGTAGGTCCCGGGGGCCGCGGCGGCAAGGTCCAGGGTGTGCCTGACCCTGCCCGCAGGGTATCGTGCCGTTTCCGATCCCGGCATGGCGGTGCCTGCCAGGTCGCAGAGCTCGAAGGTCAATGTTGCCGGCCTGGTCAGTTCGAGTTCCAGGTGCAGCTGGCCAGCCGCCGGCACAGGCCAGGCGCGGACCTCGCCGCCCTCGGCCAGGGCCGGCTCCTCCACGCCGGCATGATAGCTGTGGAAGGGGAGCGCCTTCCTGCGGCTCACCTTCGTGGCATCGGTCACCTCGAACATCAGTTCCATGCCCGGAAAATTCTCCTGCGTCGCTCCTTGCAGGGCGCCGGTCTCCGAGAGGGAGATCCCTTCGGGGTATGGTTGGGGGGTGAAGGTGGTGACATGGCCCCCGGGGCCCGGCACCTGGCTGGTGTAGCCGGCGACCTGGAAGTTGGTGCCGTCGCCGGCGCTCAACCCCGCCGCCCAGGTGTGGTCCGGGATGAACGCCTCGCCGGTGTGGTAGAACCTGATCTCTCCGCCCGGGAATAGCTCCAGGGCAAACTCGAAGGTTTTGCCGGCCGGCTGGAGGGCGGTTGCCTTCCACCGGAATGCGGCCCTTGTTTCATCGCCGGCGTACCATATGCCGTCGCCTTCCGCCAGGCGCAGGTTGTAGTTCAGGCAGGGCGCGATGAGGCGCGTCCGGCGGATCATCAGCTCCTCGTCATACAGGTAGGGCCAGGGGTAGGTCTGCCCGTCGAACATGATGAACCCGTCGGTATGCACCCAGACGGAATCGAAGGCCTCCCCGAAAAAGGGGAACTCGAAGTCGAGCACCTTCAGGCCCAGGCCGTGGAGGGTGTCGGAGACCGGCACCGCCTCGGCTTCTACGGGCGGGGCGGACCCTTCGGCGGTGACCTCCGAGAAATGCCGGACCATCTTCCAGGAGTAGGGTGGTTCGCCTCCTGCCGCCTCCATCTGCCAGAGATATTCTTCCCCGGTAAGTGCGGCGGGCAGGCTCTGGGTGGCCACCTGCAGGTCGTCGAAGTCAAGGGTCAGCGGGATGCCCACCACGGTGACGCCGTTCTCCTGGATGGGCACGTTGCTGCCGTTGAGGGGCCACTCCTGGTCGTCGTGCATGTGGTCGATCACCGACAGGCTCACGATCTTTCCGGTCCCCTGGTTGTCGGGGTCGTCCTCCTGGAGGATCAGGAAAACGGCCCCTTCCTCTCCGGGCCGCAGGTGGGCGAGGAGGGGCGTGATGTCGAGGCCCAGCTCCAGCGTGCGTGCCCCGGGTTCATACCCCCCCTGGAGATGCTGGCATCCCCCCTGGAAATTGAAGATGGGAAACCCCATGGTGTGCCCGACGCTGCCCGTGGCCTCGCCGGAGGCGCCCGCCAGGATGCGGATCCGGTTGCGGCAGTTGTGCTCCAGGGTCACCTTCATGGATAGCAGGGGCTCGTAGTCCTCCCGGACGGTCACCACATGGACGGCATTGTTCCAGATGCCCCCGTCGCCGTAGCTGTCGGCCAGGCTCTTGTACATCATGTAGGCGAAGCCGCTGTCGGCCCAGTTCGTGCCGTCGATATAGCTGTCGGTGAACCGCAGCCCCCCGATCTCCCAGTCGCGCATGTCCACCGTCCCGTCGCCGTTGATGTCGATGTGGTTGGTGTACTGCCCGTCCTGGTTGTAGTCGAACCGGATGGAATCGTTCCACCCGCAGATGGTACTGGCATGGCCCGCCGGGGTAAGCCAGTTGGTGATCACATGCTTCCCGCCTTCCGGTGTGCCGGGAGGCAGCAGCTTGAGGTTCCAGGGGGTGGATGAATAGAAGCAGGCGATGCTGCCCGACTCCGAACCGGCCAGGTGGTTGTGGAGCCAGTTCTTGAGGACCAGCAGCCCGTCGGGGGTGCCCGCCGGGATCTGGTAGACCTGCTCCA
The DNA here is from genome assembly GCA_964386225.1 of uncultured Bacteroidales bacterium. Classification (GTDB taxonomy): domain Bacteria; phylum Bacteroidota; class Bacteroidia; order Bacteroidales; family JAADJA01; genus JAADJA01. The sequence continues at coordinate 730 of CAYLTG010000246.1, read as the reverse complement.
GCTTGTTGGACATCCCGCTCCGGTATTTCTGGTAACCGGTCATCCAGTGGGAGGGACCGCAGGAGTTCATGGTGCCGAAATCGGCGACGCTGGGGTGGCCGTTCACGCGGGCCACCTCAAAACTGTGCATGTAACTCGACCCGTACCAGCCGTAACCGCCGTTCATGAAGTTGTAGGTGTAGTGCGTCGGGTACTGGTTGGCGGGCAGGGCGGCAGACGTGCCCCTCGCCCGGTTCATCTCGTAGGCGAATACCATGGATATCCCGGCATATTGACCGCACTCGTTGGACACCTGCTCGAAGTAAGGCATGAAATAGGGCTGCCCGGCATTGTCGTGGACCGGCGGCAGCGTGGTCTTCAGCTGGCCCGCAGCAGCTTCCAGCACCGGAAGGCCGGCGAGGGCCAGCGAGTCGGCGGTGGACAGGCGCAACCCGGCGGGATTGGCCTGGCGGGGGGAAACACCGCTTTTTTGCCCCCGGACTGTAACAAAACCTGGGAGGAGGTGTAAAAGTATGAGGGTAAATAAAATGAACGGCGATTTAAACTGTTCCAACATCAATTTGTTTATTACAAAAATAGCAGAATTGGTCGAGGTGCCGGAAAGCGCAGAATTTTTTTTGTAATTCTTTATGGATCAGGATAATAATTATGCCCCTCCGGAGTTTTAATCGTTGCATCTATGTAGATCTTTAAATATATTTTATACTTTTGCCCCGAATTTAAGAACTGA
>CAYLTG010000245.1:0-3922 GCA_964386225.1 uncultured Bacteroidales bacterium | reverse complement strand
TGGTGATGTCGATCTTGTCGTTCTGGAACTGGTGGAGCGACAGTTCGGCGCCCACACTGACCTTCTCGTTGAGGCGGTATGACAATCCCGTCCCCAGGAAAAAAACAAGTTCAGGGACCCTGGCGGAGTGCTCCTCCACGATGTCCTCGCCTTCCAGTGCGGTGATCTTGGTGGAATTGAACAGGAAGTTTCCGAAGCCGAAGAATACGTCCCATTTGATCTTTGTCCTGCTGTACCTGGAGATCACCCGGAGCATGTCGAGCCGCACCTGCATGTTGTACTCGAACAGGGTGGACTCGAACCGCACGTTTCCCTTCCTCGCCTGCAGCTTGCCGGCCAGAAGCTGCCCCGACACGCCCACCTGGGGGGCCAGCCGCTTGGTCAGGACCACGCCGGCAGCAAACCCGCTTTCATAGGCCAACTTGTCGAAATAGTTGTTGTCATAGATGCTGAGGTCCCCGAAATAGGACGTCATCCCCGCATTGATGGAAAGCTCGATGTTCCGGTCGTTCAGGTTCTTATGCTGCTCCTCCCAGGTCTGGCCGGAAACGGGTATGCTTGTGGTAAGGATCAGGCCCGCAACGAGATAGTGCCATATGGTCTTTCCTTTTCCTTTCACGAGGTTTCGATTGGGTTTGGGTCTACAATATACGGAATTTTTTGCAGATTGTCAAGCATATATTCCAAAAACTGCATGTTTAAAATCTTGCTGTTCCGTATCATTCAATCACAGTGGTTGTTGTCAGTTAATCAGGTCAAAATTTGATCTCGTTATTGATATAACAATCTCTTTGCCAAGGTCAGGAAAGGGGGGCATGTTACGGGAATGCGATGCAGGGCATCCCAGTGGGTTTTGTTGTAGGTGTTTGTAAATGAGTGAATTTGGGTAAATATCTGCATCGGGGGCGTCTGTTTTGCTTTCAAACGAAAGGGGGTGTTGGATTTGCTCGGTGCAGGCCAAAAATCCGGAAATTGGAATGGAGTCAATGGATTTGTTCCAAAATGGGAATGGATATTGGAACAGGTTGCAAGGTGCGCTCAGCTTCTTTTTTCCGGGCTTTTGAACCCGAAGGCCTCCATCATCTTCTCAAAGAGGTCGGTGTTCTCGTAGATGCCCCTGAACTTGTCTGCCGCGGGGCCAAAGCTGAAAACAGGCACCATGGACCCCGTGTGGTTCGAAGTGGTGAACGCCGCCTCGACGGAGCCGGTGTCATTGTTTCCGTCGGTGAGACTCATCCCGCCCGTTTCGTGATCGGCGGTGACGATGACCAGGGTGTTGCCGTCGCGGCGTGCAAATTCCAGGGCCACGCCCACCGCCCGGTCGAAGTCCAGGAGTTCTTCCATCATGTAGTCGGCATCCTTGTCATGACCGCCCCAGTCGATCTGGGATCCTTCCACCAGCAGGAAGAATCCGTCGGGGTCGGCCGAGAGGATCTCGATGGCTTTCCCCACTGCCACGGGAAGCATGTCGCCACGTCCTTCCGAATAGCGTGGAGGGGCGCCGGGGTAGAGGAGGCCTGCGACCTTGCCTTTGCGCACCCCGTTCATCTCATCGAGGCTGTGAACGACCTGGTAGCCTTTGGCCTCCAGCAGGGGGGTGAGATCCGCGCTGTCGCTTCTGCGGTCGAAATGGTCGCGGCCACCGCCTATGAAAACATCGATCCCCGACACCAGGATGTCAAGGGCAATGGACTCATAATCATACCGTGTTTTCTGATGGGCCACGAAGGATGCCGGGGTGGCATGGGTCACCTGGCTTGTCACGGCAAGTCCGGTGGACTTGCCATTCCGTTCCGCATGTTCCAGGATGGTGGTTTGCGCGATGGTGTCCCGGTCCACGCCAATGGCCCTGGAGTATGTTTTCCTGCCGATGGCGATGGCCGTTCCGCCGGCACCGGAATCGGTCACGTAATCGTCGGCCGCGGAGGTCCGCGAGAACCCGATATCCTCAACGGTGGCCATGTTGAGTTTCCCGTGTGTGATCGTCAGGCCTGCGGAGACCTGGGCTGTGCCCATCCCGTCGCCGATCAGCAGGATGATGTTCTTCGCATGGACGTGATCGCTCGTCCCGGACTCTTCGCCGGGGAATACGGCCACCTGCAGGAGGCCTGAGATCAGCAGGATCAGAAGGGCTTGTACCATCATTTATTTTTTCAGTTCAAGGATCAGGATCGATTTGGGCGGCACCGTCAGGGCGTCCAGGTAATTGATGACCTCCCCGGTGACCACATTCCGGGCAAAGGTATAATCTTTCATGCATTCCTTGTATTTTTCATGGTCCAGGGCCTTCATCTCATGGGTGTCGTTGTTCAGGGCCACCATGATGCAGTTCTTGTCGTCGTACCTGAAGTAGACGTAGACGTTGTCGTCAGGGATGAAGTGCTTGAGTTTGCCGTGATGGATCACATCCTGCTGCTTCCTCCAGTTCATGAGGCGCTTCACGTAGTTGTAGGCCTCATTCTCCTCTTTGGTCCTTCCCTCGGCGGTAAAGGCATTGCGGAGGTCTCCCTCCCATCCCCCGGGGAAGTCCTCGCGGATGAACCCGTGCCCTTTCTCCTTGTCACCCTTCATCAGGATCTCCGTGCCATAATATACGCAGGGGATGCCGCGCATGGTGGCCAATATGCCAACACCCATCTTCCAGCTTTTGATGTTCTCCTTCACCCCGGTGAAGTATCGCGACAGGTCGTGGTTGTCGAGGAAGATCATGTTCTCGTATGGGTCGCCATAGAGGTGGTCCTGGGCCAGGACATAATAGATCCGGAGCAGGCCGCCCGTCCAGGAGTCCTGCTCGTTGAAGGCTTCGTTGAGGGCGTAATAGAGCGGGAAGTCGGTGACCGAGGGGATGTTGGAGTTGTACCCGTCACGGTTGGGCGTTCCCTTCTGGAAGTAGGCCGTGAAGGCCTCCTTTTGAAGCCAGGCCTCCCCCACGATGTTGAAGTCGGGGTATTCGTTGAATACCGCCTGGGCCCACTTGCTGAGGAATGCCCTGTAGGGATAGGGCTGTGTGTCGACCCGGATGCCGTCGATGCCCGCATATTCGATCCACCATATGGTGTTCTGGATCAGGTAGGTGGCCAGGAGCGGGTTGCGCTGGTCGAGGTCGGCCATGTGCCGGTCGAACCAGCCGGTAAGCATCCGCTGCCGGTCGAAGTCGGAGGCATGGGGGTCCGCCAGGGCGGAGGCCCTGAAATTGGAAGGGGTGTATTCGTCGAACTGGTGGATCCAGTTGGATGCCGGCAGGTCGCGGATCATCCAGTGATGGACGCTCGCATGGTTGAAGATCACATCCATCACCACCTTGAGGCCTTGCTTGTGGCAGGCGCTGACCAGGTTGAGGTAATCGTTGTTGTTGCCGAACCGCGGGTCCACGTTGTAAAAATCGGTGATGGCATAGCCATGGTAGGAGTATTCGGGGTTGTTGTTCTCCAGGAGGGGGTTGATCCAGATTCCCGTGAATCCCGTTTCACGTATATAACCCAGGCGGTTCACGATGCCGCGGATGTCACCGCCATGCCGGCCGTCGGGGTTGGCCCGGTTCGCGGCTTCGGTCATGGTCCTGACGTTGTCGTTTGCGGCATTCCCGTTGGAGAACCTGTCGGGCATCAGGAGGTACAGGACATCGGTCCTGTCGAACCCCCTTCTTTCTGCCGACCCTGCTTTCCTGGCCCGCAATTCGTAGCTCCAACGTGCCACCTCTCCGCCGTTCCTGGCGAAGACGATCTCGAAGATGCCGGGATCGCATTCGGGAAGGATCCGGAGCCGGATAAAAAGATAGTTGGGGTTTTCCACGGTCTGGCTCTCGATGAGCTCGACCCCCGGATGATCGATGTAAGGTTTTGTGGTGCCGATGTCATCCCCATACACGAGGACCTGGAGCGCATTGTTCTGCATGCCCGTCCACCAGAACGGCGGTTCCACT
>CAYLTG010000244.1:0-3925 GCA_964386225.1 uncultured Bacteroidales bacterium | reverse complement strand
CGAAGTAGACCTCGCCGAACACCCTGACGGCCTGGGCCCCCACACCGGCGGCACCGATGGTGTGGGCGACGGTGTTCAGGGTCAGGATGGCCGACAGGGGCCTGTCGATGTGGTCCTTGAGCGACCTCAGCAGGGGTGCCGAAGGGCTTCCCTCCTCCTCGCGGATGCGCACGAACGACGGGGTGATCGACAGGATCACCGCCTCCAGGATGGAGCACAGGAAAGAGACGCCGATGGCGATCAGCAGGTATAGGATCAGGATCCACATTATTTGTCGGTCAGCAAAGGTATGAACATTCCGTGATTCACAGCTTCATGAACTTGCCCTGGTAAATGGCCCCGTCGGTGACCACCCGCAGCATGTAAAAGCCCGGGGGCACCCCTGCCAGGCTGAGCTCGCCGTCGCGCGGCGCCGGCACGTCCATGGCAAGCTGACCCGCAGCCGTGATCAGCATCACCCGCTCACCGCCGGCAAGGGCCAGCGGCATCCTGACCCTGTCGGAGGCCGGGTTGGGATACAGTGCCAGCGGCCTCACCGGCATGTCCCCGACGGAATTGGCAAAGGAGCTGAAGAGCCAGAGGTAGGCCTCTCCGAAATCGACCCGCCACAACGCCTCGTTATGCTGACCGCCGGCGACGATGCGGGTCGACAGTTCCTCGCCGCCCAGGCCCATCGACTCGAACAGATCATGCATGGCCCAGGTGTCGTCCACCATGGTGCCCCCCTCCTCCGAGCCGGTCATCTGCCAGATCATCAGGTCATCCTGCATGCCGGCCTGCTGGGTGAAGGTCCAGACGCTGTCGGACCACCAGTAGGACGGGGAATAGATGCCGGCCTTGCCGAACACCTCCTGCCTGGCCATAAGGGCGTATTCCGAGATCAGCCCGCCCAGGCTGCTGCCCCAGATGGCCGTTTGCTCCCGGCCGGGCAGGGTGCGGTAGTTCCCGTCGATGTGGGGTTTGAGGGTCTCCACGAGGAAGTCGACATAGAGCGGGCCCTGGCCGCCGCCATGCTGCGGGTTGACCCACGGGGTGTACTCGTCGATGCGGAAGCTGCCGCCGTTGTCGATGCCCACCACGATGGGCACCCGGTAGCCCTCGTCATGGAGCCCGTTCAGGGTCTCGTCCACCTCCCACTCCCCCGCAAAGGAGGTGTAGAGGTCGAACAGGTTCTGACCGTCGTGCATGTAGATCACGGGGTAATGATCGCCGGTATCCTCGTAATCGGGGGGCAGGTAGACCCAGATGCGGCGATGACGGTCGAGCTGCGGCATGTAGAACTCCTCGTCCATCACATGGACATTCTCGGCAGCGGTGGACTGGCCGCCCGAGATGTCGGCCCAGTTGAAGATGATGTGGTGCACGGTGTCGGCCGACCCGAACGTGAAGGTCCGGTTCGGGATCTCCTCGCCGAACTCCCCCTTTTCGACCTTGCCCCAGTCGCCGCGGGTGAACTTGTACTGGATGGCGGTCCCCGCCGCCCCTTCCATTTCGATGAACCACTTGCCGTCCCCGTTTTGTGCAAGCGCCCAGTCAGGGTCTCCCGGGTTCCATCCCTGGAAGTCGCCTGCGATATAAAGGATGTCCTCAGGGGGCGTATAGGGCGGCAGGGAATCGATGATGAACGTGACCTGCCCATACACGCTGCAGGTGAGCAGAAGGACCATCCATGTCAGGGAACGAAAGGTTTTCATGGTGAAACGGATTAAAAAAAGTTCTCATTTATTTGGACGTTTAAAAGTACGAAAAAACCCCGACAAAGAAGTGCGGTGAAAATAGCACCATGCCCGGCCTCAGGCAATGAGTGACACATGCCGGCCGGAACGGACGGCAGCCATTCCCGCGAGGTCCGCATACGAAATGCAGGCCCCGGATCGTTTCAATCACATCGCAACCTGGAGATAAATACACAGTCAATCGATAACTTTTACTTTTTCATTTCAAGTATTCACTAAAACAAGAGCATCATGAAAAAAGTAATGGTTTTCGCAGTTGCGGCAGCAACCTTCGCCCTCATTTCCTGCAACAAGAATGATGAAGCTCCGTCCACCCCATCCGGGCCATGGGGGGCAGGGTACATTCCGGCATACCCCGGCAACTACTGGGTATATGAACACATCCGGATCGACACCCTGGGGAATGAAACCCCGCAGAATACCTACGACAGCATTGCGGTCACCGGCAAGGCAGTCATCGGTGGACGGGAATACATTGTGTTCAAAGGCACCTGGAGGTCGGCACCGGAACTGATGGATACGGTGATGCTCCTGAGGGATTCGGCAGGCTGCTATGTGGACCCCGCAGGGGAGATCCACTTCTCCTATTCGAATTTCACCGATACCTTGCTTGCATTCAACGCCGTGCAAAATCCGGCAGGCGATACGATGTATACACTGTGGCGCAGGATGGAACCAGAGCCGCAATGGGTCACGGTGGCCGCCGGCACCTTTCAGGCCCTGAACTTCAGGGGGACCGTGCTCACCAGCGACCCGAACCCCGGCGTGCCGGCATTCCGCTACCAGGACAAGTTGTTTGCCCGGAACACCGGCATGGTGCTGGATACGTACCACTACCTGGGAAGCCCCACCCGCTTTGAGCGCCGCCTGAAGCGGTACCATGTGAGTGACCGGTCCTACTGAGGACAAGCCGAAAAATCGACCGGGTCATTGAACAACTTTTCTGCATCACTGTTTAATGGTTGAAGCGCAACGTTAAACAAACTTGGCGCAGCTACCATGATCACCGGGAGAGACCGGCAGATGAAGGATCATGGACAAAGATTTTGACAGCTAAAATTAGAACTTAGATTAGTAAATGATGAGCCCCGGGCCCAAACGGGGCTCTTTCTTATTCCCCCCCTTCCTTTTTTCGCAGTTTCCGGGTATAGTAAAGCGACACGGCGATGGAGATCACCGACAGGAAGAACAGGGCCATCACGCGGTACACCAGCCCGATGCGGGCGAGGTCTGCGATGAACAGGTAAAAGGCCGCCGCGATCATGGTGGCCAGCGCCAGGTAACGGTATTTGACATTCTTCATGAGCAGGCTCATGACAAAGTAGAGCACTGCAGCCGCCGTCCACGAGAGGGTGATGTACTGGTCGGCAACCAGGTGGTAAAGCGTGAACAGCACCATGAAGAAGGCGCTGAACAGGTAGAAGTTCCTGAGCAGCTCGGTGCGGATGGTGAGCCGCTCCTTCCTCCAGTTCAGGATGCGGGCTGTGGCGAGCGCCACAATGGAAAAAGAGGCGTTGACACCGTCGAGCGGGGGCGAGGTGGCGAGGTAGACAAGCAGCAGGATGGCATACAGGACCGCATTCATGATCACGATGAACCTGCTCCGGAACCAGATGGCCATCGACACCACCAGCAGGCTCTGGATGGCCAGCAGGAAGTAGGCCCGGGGAAAGCCGTAGAAGCCGAATATGCTGACGCTCAGCGCTACGAACCCGTACAGCGCATAGAGGGCGGCGGTGATCCTCCAGTTCGACCTTCGCTGCAGCCACAGGGAATAGGCCAGGCAGAAAAGTGCGATGGACCCGGTGAGGGCCACGTAGGAATCCTTGAAAAAGACCACGACAAGCAGGGCGGTGATAAAGGTGAAGCCCAACCCGTTGAATACCAGCGTGCCGATGATCCCGTACTGGCTGTACTTCTCATCCCTGAGGGGCATGAGCGCGATCAGCGAAAGGACGGCAGCGGATACGAACACATAAATGTACCCGAACTGGTGGGCCGTGATGAACCCCATGGTGTGGTCCATGATCGGGTTGTTCAGCAGCCAGAACAGGTTGATGGCATAGACCAGGAGGATGGCCAGGTACATGACGCGGATCCAGCTGTACCTGTAAAACAGCCACATGGCGGCCGTCGCGATGGCCAGGGCAAGGGGCAGCATGACGTGCACCTGGTCGCTGACGATGGCG
>CAYLTG010000243.1:0-3938 GCA_964386225.1 uncultured Bacteroidales bacterium | reverse complement strand
CCATGGTGAGCGTCCACTGCGGCGCCCTGTCGGAGGACCTGCTGGAGAGCGAGCTCTTCGGCCACGAGAAAGGGGCGTTCACCGGCGCCATGTTCAACCGCAAGGGGCGGTTCGAGATGGCCGACGGCGGCACCATCTTCCTCGATGAGATCGGCACCATCTCGGCCAAGATGCAGGTGGAGCTGCTGCGCGTGCTCGAGGCCAAGGCCTTCATGCGGGTGGGCGGCAACAAGGAGATCAAGTCCGACTTCCGGGTCATCTGCGCCACGAACCGCGACCTGAAGCAGATGGTGGAGGAGGGGAAATTCCGCGAGGACCTTTACTACCGCCTCAACGTCGTCAACATCAACATCCCGCCGCTGCGCGAGCGCAAGGAGGACATCCCCCTGCTGGTGGACCATTTCATCAAGAAATACTGCACCTCCATGAGCCGCGACCTGATCCCCATCGACTCCGCCGCCCTGCAGCGGCTCGAGGAGTACGACTACCCCGGCAACGTCCGGGAGCTGGAGAACATGATCGAGCGGGCCATCGTCATCGGCAACGGCAGGGAGATCCGCCTCATGGACCTGCCCCTGGAGCAGGACATCGTCACCAGCTCCAACGACAGCCTCCACGACCTGGAAAAGAAATACGTGCTGCAAACCCTCAACAAGTTCAACTGGAACATCAGCCGAACCGCCCGGGCGCTGAAGATCGACCGCGTGACCCTGTACAACAAGATCCGCAAGTACGGGCTGAAGGAGAAACCGGGGGATAAGGGCTGACCCCGCGGGATGCTGCCGCAACACAAGGAGGAACGCGTTGGAAAAACACAGCATACTACTGGTATCCCACGGCCTGTTCGAGCAGGACCTGCTCGACCGCCTCGCCGCCGATGTGGAGGTGGCGTTCAAGCTTCCGGTGCTGCTGGAGGAGAACCACTTCGACCTCAACGAATACTATGACCCCGCACGGCGCCAGTACGACGGCAACCGCCTGCTGAAGCTGCTCGACTCCATGTACCACGAGCCCGGCCAGAAGACGCTGGGCCTGTTCCGTGTCGACCTGTTCATCCCCATCCTCACCTATATCTTCGGCCAGGCGCTGTTCGGCGGCCGCACCGGCATCGCCTCCCTCTACCGCCTGCGCAACGAGCAGTATGGCATGCCCGCCGACGCTAACATGCTGTTCAGCCGCTTCCGCAAGGTGATCATCCACGAGCTGGGCCACGCCTACGGCCTCACCCACTGCCACATCCCCTCCTGCGTCATGCGCTCGGCCACCTACGTGGAGGACCTCGACCAGAAAAGGCACAACTTCTGCACCAGGTGCGAGGAGCGGGTGGTGTGGGCGACGGAGAGCTGGAAAGGGAGTTAGTGATTTCAGAATAGTGATTAGTGATTAGAGATTGAGGAGGGAGCCGAGCCCTTGATTTTGCGGTCTCTGATTAAGCACGGGCTCGGCCCCATATACCCATATACCTTTATATCCCCAATACTCCGGTCCAGATGGTCAGTTAAGCCCCCAATGCTACAGTCCTCTGCCTATCCGGAAGGACCTTTCACCCCTGTCACTCCAGGATCACCGTCACCTTGCTCACACCTTTGGTTTCGCTGTGCAGGGTGATGAGGTACAGGCCGGGGTTCCATCCGCGGGTGTCGACCATCACTTCGGAGCGGCCGGGAGGCACTGTTTCGGCATGCACCTCCTGTCCCAGGATGTTGCAGATGCGGAGTGTCCTTTCGCCCCCTTCGTGGCAGGTGCCGCAGCCGACCCACAGTTTCCCGTTACGGACGGGATTGGGCCGCACGGTCAGGGCGTGGTCCCCAGCGTGTTCGGGGATGCCGGTCCCCAGGCAGGCGGCGATGAGCTCGGCCTGGCTGCTGCAGCCGGGGCCGTTGTTCCACACCTCGAGGTTGCCGGCGGGGAAGTTCACGAAGTCGCAGACGATGTCGATGGCACAGGCGGAGAGGGCCGGGTTGTTGGCGATGACCAGGTCGCCGCCGATGGACACCAGGTAGAGGAGCGAGGTGATGCTGGCCAGCGACAGGTTGCCGCCGCCGCCCCCTTCCAGCGGCCCGCCGATCACCAGGTTGCCGCCGACGGAGGTCAGCCCCTCCAGTCCGTCGAGGGAGGTAAGCAGGGGGTTGCCGTCAATCACCAGGTCATCCTCGATGTCGTCGATTCCGGCAAGGCCCTGCAGGCCGGTGATGTCGGGCCCGCGGACCTGCAGGGACCCCTTCAGGTGCTGGGTCTCCGGATAGTTCAGGCTGAACCGGTCCACCGAAAGCTGGTCGTTGAGGTAGTAGTTGCCGTAGGGCAGGCACGACAGCGTGAAGCCGCCGGCCATGGCCACCTCCGCCGGGCTGTCGCAGCCCGGGCCGTTGTGGTGGATGTTCACGGGGCCGCCGGGCGCCTGCAGGCAGCAGCAGATGCCTGCCACCTCACAGCTCGAGAGCATGGGGTTGTAGGCGACGGTCAGCTCCTCGATGGTGGCGCCATTGAGGGCGGCGATCCCCGCGAGGGAGGTGAGCACCGGGTTGCCGCAGATCATTACATGCCCGGCCACACAGCCGAAGCTGGTGAGCCCGCCAAGGTTCCCAAGGTTCATGTTGAAGAGGATGTTAAGGTCGCCGCAGGCCCCCGAGAGGCTGTTGAGCCCCTGCAGGTCGTGCAGCCCATGGCATCCGGCGATGGTGAGGCTGCCGCCGGTGCACACCAGGTTGTGGAGGCCCGCCAGGCTGGGGAGAAGGGGGTTGTACTCCAGGTTGAGCTGTCCCCCGATGTGCACCAGGTTCTGAAGCCCCAGGAGGCTCTGCAGCTTCGGGTTGCCCCGGACCGTCAGGCTGCCGTCGATCCAATCCACGACCTGCAGGCCGTCGAGGTTGGTGATGTCGTCGCCCTGGATGAATACATCCCCTTCGATGGCGGTGCAGCCGGGATGGTCCTCCTGGAAGTTGTCGATCTGCTGTTGGGTGTTGAATGCGATGCCGTCGGGCAGGCAGGGCTGCGTAACGGCGGCGGCCCAGGTGAAGAGCGCGAGTGCGGTAAGGAAGGTTGAGGGTTTCATGGCGGTTGGGGAAGTTTTTGATGGGTGGTTTATGAATGGCGATTGGTGATTATCATGTTGTTATCCGTAGCCCTGCCCGTAGGCGGGTTCGGTGAGCGCAGACCACTGCTCTCCGAACGACCAAACCTCGACGAGCTCGTTGTCGTCCCACGGTGCTTCGGGCTCCTTCAGGCTGCTGTGGCTGCCGCAATGCCAGCTCCACCTATCACCCTCCCCCAGTACATTGGCATAGTACAGGCATCCGGAAGGTCCGGGTACGGGGAAACCCATATCCGCGGCGGAAGAAACGTCGGACCGGTAGGGCAGGGTGGTGTTTTGCATGGTCTTGTGTGTTTTTTGACTGCGAGTTTTGGCGCCGAGTGACCCCTGCCTTACAAATATACGAAATTTTTAGGGGAAAGGCAAGGGGTGGGGTGGGAGCAGTGGCAGTTGGCAGTAGGCAGTAGGCGGTAGGCAGGAGGCAGTTGGCAGTTGGCAGTTGGCAGTAGGGAGGAAGCCAGCTGTAGCCGGTATAAGGCTGAGTTTGTCGAAGGGTTGCAGTTGTAGTGGCAGTGGTCCGCCTAAGCCAAGGCTTACGCGGATGAAACAGTAGGCAGGAGGCGGTAGGCGGTAGGCAGTTGGCAGTAGGCAGTAGGGCGCGATCAGATGGAAAGGGGCATAACGCTGAGCTTGTCGAAGCGTGGCAATGATGGGTGGCAGCAGGCGGTTTGCAGTAGGCAGGTGGGAGCCGCGATCCAGGAATTGAGAAGTTGTGGTTTATTAGTTGGTTTTATTGGTTCAATTCTACGCATGTAGTATCCTTAACCGGAATTGTAGTCCGGTTTTATCATGCAAAATACAGATAGTCATTGATGTAGAGGTGTTACAGATCTGATCGTATCAGCCG
>CAYLTG010000242.1:0-3948 GCA_964386225.1 uncultured Bacteroidales bacterium | reverse complement strand
CGTAGTGGATGATGAAGGTCCACACCATGATCTGGGCGCCCACATAGAAGAACTGGGCGACCACCCCCTCGCGGTACCGTTTGCTCTTCAGGAGCCTTTTCAGGGAACTGTCGACATGCAGGCTTTTGTCCTTGTCCTGATTCTTCGGCATGCGGGTGATGGCGATCAGGACCAGGATGGCCAGGATGACCACGGCAATTCCGATGTAGGGTCCGCGGATGATGGCCAGGTCGCTGTCGGTGAGGGCGCCCAGGGCCTCCGGCGCCATGGCCGCCCGTTCCGCCTCGGTGGCGGGGTTCAGCCTGGCCAGGATCAGCTGCTGGGCGGTGAACATCCCCAGGAGCGATCCAAGGGGGTTGAATGACTGTGCCAGGTTGAGCCGGCGGGTGGCGGTCTGTTCGGAACCCATCGACATGATGTACGGGTTGGCGGAAGTTTCGAGGAAAGAGAGCCCGCAGGTGAGGATGAAGTAGGCCATCAGAAAGGGCCAGAACGCCTGGCTGAGGCTGGCCGGGAAGAAGATGAAGGCCCCGCCGGCATAGAGGCCCAGTCCCACCAGGATACCGGCTTTGTAGGAAAAGCGCTTGATGAAGAGGGCGGCCGGGAAGGCCATCACGAAATACCCCCCGTAGAAGGCGAACTGCACCAGCGCCCCCTCGAAGTTGCTCATCATCAGGATGCGGCTGAACGCCTTCACCATGGGGTTGGTGATGTCGTTGGCAAAACCCCACAAAGCAAAGCAGCTGGTGATGAGGATGAAGGGGATCAGAACTGTTTTTGAAATGACTTTGTGGGGATTGATATCGTTCTCTTTCATAGACTGCTTTGCTTGAAATCACAAATCACAACCTCTAAATCACAATTAAGTTCCAAAATCCAAAATCCAAAATCCAAACAAGCTCCAAATCACAACTTTCAAATTCCAAACGCCCTGATCGTGCATTCACCTGGCTGGAATGGTTGTTTCTGCGAGTGAAGTTTCTCAAGGGTTTGGAATTTGAGATTTATGAATTGGAATTTATTTGGGATTTAGAGGTTGGGATTTGTAGTTTGCCTTCCTCACGAGGCCGTAACTCCCTTTCTAAGAATGATATTTCCATACTTGGCCACCTCACCCGTCACCACCACTGCAAAGGCATCCTGTGCCCGTTCGTAGAAGGCATACCGTTCGATGTGGTCGATGCCCGGGATCATGCCGTGGGCCTTTTCGATGCTGGTGCGGTAGCGCCGTTCCACCTCCGGGTCGAGCTTGTCGCCATCCACGGGGGCCATCATCACCAGCGGACAGCTCACGTAGGTGTCGAGTGCAAACAGGGGGAGGATGGCCTCCAGCAGGTCGGTGATCCGGATCCCGTCGGCGCGGAGGATGTTCTCGTTGTAGGTGTAGGCCGGGAAATGGGCGTCGGCCAGGACGATTTCGTCGCCGTGGCCCATCATGGAGAGGGTGGCGAGGAGGTCGGGGCTGATGAGGGGGGAAATACCTTTTAACATAGATCCTGGTGCTTGCAGGGACAAATATAATGATTTGGCGATTAGATTTGACACGGCGGGTGGCGGTGGCCGGATGCAGGAGGCCTGATGCGGCGGTCCCCGGTCATAAAAGCGTGCACGCGACAGCGGTTGTTTCGATATTTGCTTTATTTTTAGGAGAGCAATTGAAACCGACTGCATGCACCAGGCAAAGAAATTCGGCACCTTTGGCGGGGTATTTACGCCGACCCTGCTGACCATCCTGGGCGTGATCATGTACCTGAGGCTGGGCTGGGTGGTCGGCAATGCCGGACTGATCGGGGCCTGGCTCATCATTGTGGTCTCCTTCCTGATCACCCTCACCACAGCCCTGTCCATGTCCTCCATCACCACCAACATCCGGATCGGGGCCGGGGGAGCCTATGCCATCATCTCCCAGTCGTTGGGCCTTGAAGTAGGTGGCAGCCTGGGCATTCCCCGCTATGTTTCACAGGGGCTTGCCGTCACCATGTATATTTTCGGTTTCCGGGAGGGCTGGCTTTCCATTTTTCCCGGTCATTCACCCCTCCTGGTGGATCTGATCGTATTCCTGGTCATTTACGGGATCGCCTATAAGAGCGCGGACCTTGCCATCCGGACCCAGTACATCATCATGGCCGTCATCTTCGCAAGCCTGCTGGCCATCGTTTTGGCCGCCTATGCGGGTTCCATGCAGGTCACCACCATCGATGCCATGCGGTGGGGCACCTTCCGGGGCTCCGTTGAGAACAATTTCAGCGGATCCGATTTCTGGATCGTCTTCGCCGTTTTCTTTCCGGCCGCCACCGGGATCATGGCCGGGGCGAACATGTCGGGTGAACTGAAAGATCCGCGAAAGAGCATTCCCATCGGCACCATCTGGGCCATTGCCGTGAGTTTTTTCATCTACATGGGCCTGGCTTACTGGGTGGCCCGGTCCGCCACCGAGGATGAGTTGCTGCTCAACTACAACATCATGATCGACAGGTCGTTCTTTCCGCCCCTGGTGATCGCCGGCGTACTGGGAGCCACGTTTTCCTCGGCACTGGCCTCCATGGTCGGGTCTTCGAGGATCCTCTTCGCCATGGGGGAGCACAGCGTCCTGCCCGCCAGCGGGTGGCTGGGAAGGACCAATGCCACGGGCCAGCCGCGCAATGCCATGCTGGTGACCGGTGCCATGGTCTTTCTGACCATGCTGGTCCGCGACCTGAATGCCATCGCTCCGCTCGTCACCATGTTTTTCCTGATCACCTACGCCATGCTCAACGTGGTGGTCATCATCGAGCAGAACCTGGGCCTGATCAGTTTCC
This sequence comes from uncultured Bacteroidales bacterium, assembly GCA_964386225.1. Lineage (GTDB taxonomy): Bacteria > Bacteroidota > Bacteroidia > Bacteroidales > JAADJA01 > JAADJA01. The sequence continues at coordinate 1,150 of CAYLTG010000242.1, read as the reverse complement.
GGCCCCTCTTCAACGTGCCCCGCTGGGTTCCGTGGATCGGCCTCATCACCTCCGTGCTCGCCATGTTCATCATCAACCCGACCATCAGCCTGATCTCGGTAGCCGTGGTCATCGTGGTATACGGCATCCTTAGCCAGCGCCGGCTGATATCCCCTTTTGAAGATGTCCGGAGCGGGCTGTTCGTCTCCTTTGCCGAATGGGCCGCCAAACACACCTCCATGATCACCACCCGCCAGGAAAGGGCCTGGAAGCCGAACCTCCTGGTGCCCGTGAGTGATCCAGGCTCGGTGAAGGGGGTGTTCCAGTTCCTGAAGAATGTTGCCTACCCGAAAGGTTCCATAAAATTGCTTGGGATTGGGAACAAGGAAAACGAACCGGAACTGACGACCCAGATAAATAACCTTTCACAGGCTTTTCAGAGAAGAAAGGTGTTCTCTTCCTGGGCGGTGATAAGAACCGACAATTTTTCAGCTGGTGTTAATTTTGCCAACCAGGCCTACCGGGGCTCCTTCTTCAGGCCGAACATCGTATTCCTGAACCTGCTCGACCGGGAGACCTACGACACCGAGTTTCATGAGATCATACACGAGGCGGCACGGCTCCAGCTGGGGGTGCTGATCTATTCCCAACACCCCAAATCGGGACTGGGCCAGCGCCAGCTGATCAACGTATGGATCCGGAACCGTTCTCCCCACTGGAAGATCTCGTGGGACATCGGGAACCTGGACCTCTCCATCCTGGTGGCCTACAAGCTGAAAAAGAACTGGGAGGCACAGATCCGCCTGATCACGGTGGTTGACGATGAGAACCAGGAGCAACAGGCCCATGCGTTCATGTCGGAGCTCATCGACCTGGCCAGGCTTCCCAGGACAAGCATCGTGGTTCACGTCGGGGCATTCACCGACTTCGTCAAACAAGCCCCGTCTGCCGACCTGAATATTTTCGGCCTTGCTCCCGAGCCCGACTTTGGCTTCATGCAGCGGATGGTTGCCGAAACCCATACCACCTGCCTGTTCATCAGGGATTCCGGGCTGGAGAATATTCTGGCATAAGGCTGCCGGTCTTTCTGCACCATTCCTGGTGTGTGGCCTCTTATTATTTAATAACATTAAAGCATTACAACATTGCAATGAAAAACCATCCCTTGTCG
>CAYLTG010000241.1:0-3961 GCA_964386225.1 uncultured Bacteroidales bacterium | reverse complement strand
ACCGAACCGGTCCACAGGCCGATGTGATCGGCATACTGCACCGTGAGGGCAAAGTGCTGCCCGTCGACGGTCCAGGTCACACCCAGCACCTCCGCCCCGGCGGGCAGGCCAAGCGGGGTGGACTCCTCATCGCCAATGCGCAACAGGCGCAGACCGGTGCCGCCATGGCGTCCATGGTAGCCGTTGTTGGCCGGGTTCACACGCATGCCGGCCAGCTTGTGCATGGGAGCCGCCAGCTCCTCCAGTTTGGGATAGGTGATGGGATCGGCCATGAGCATGTGGGTGCCGGCCGGGGAGGTCCACACCCAGGGCAGCTGGGGGGCATTGATTACGTTCAGGATCGCGGCAGGTGGCTGCTGCCATGTGGTGCCCGGGTCGGAAGAGTCACCGGTTTTCTGGGCCGTGGTCGAATAGCTGATGAGCAGGGCCACAAAAGGGAAAAGCATGCTTGATCTCATAAGTGGATTTTTTTATTGATGAACCTCATGGTACCGATGGGTACGTTGTTTCTGATAATTGAACCGGTCGAAAGCGAAGTGTTGTCTTGGCGACCTGTTCTTGCGAACCATAAAGATAATGAAAAGGGTGACCATCATGACACTGCCGCACAATAATTGAGCAAAGTGATCCTCCCTTTCCCCCTGTTCGTTTTGCAATCAGTGGTTCCTCTCCTCGTTTCCCTTGATCCCTCCACCCGCAGCTTGATAACCTTTTTATCCTGTTCGGCGGGAAAAGTGATACCTTTGTCCTGTTCCGAAAGAATGAGTGTCGGAACGATAGAACAAGTACAACTGCCAGTTATGTACAACTATTTATTCGGACCCGTTCCCTCCAGGCGGCTGGGCATGTCGCTGGGCGTCGACCTGGTGCCCAGGAAGGTGTGCTCGCTCGATTGCGTCTATTGCGAGGTGGGCAAGACCACCAAGCTCACCACCGACCGCATGGAGTATGTCCCGCTCGAGAAGATAAAACAGGAACTGACCCATTACTTCGAGCATAATCCCGATCCCGATTTCGTCACATTTTCAGGGTCCGGGGAGCCCACGCTCAACAGCCGGATCGGGGAGGTGATACAGCATATCCGGCACCTCCGAAGCGATATTTCCATTGCGGTGCTGACCAATGGCACCCTGCTTTCGGAGGCACCGGTGCGGAAGTCCCTGCTCGGTGCGGATCTCGTCCTGCCATCCCTCGATGCGGCCACGCAGGAGGTGTTCGAAAAGATCAACCGTCCGGAAGGGAACCTGGCCATCGACCGCTACATCCGGGGGATCGTGGACTTCAGGAAGGAATACAAGGGGAAGATCTGGCTGGAGGTCTTCATCCTCCCGGGCTACAACGATTCGGAATCAGAACTGAAGGCCCTCAGGGATGCCGTGGAAAGGATCAGCCCCGACTCGGTCCAGCTGAACACGCTGGACAGGCCGGGGACAATTGCGGGCCTGCGCGGGGCCACGCGGGCTGAATTGAAACGGGTGGCAGACCAGTGGGCATTCGACCACCTGGAGATCATTGCGGCATCACCCGGAAGGAAGAACATCAGGGCCTACAGGGAGGATGCGGAATCGGCGATCCTGGAGACCATCTCCAGGAGGCCCTGCACCGTGGATGACCTGAACACCCTGCTGGGGATGCACAGCCAGGAGATCAACAAGTACCTCGATGTGCTGGAAGGGGAAGGGAAGATCGAGCCGGTGGAGCAGGAGCGGGGTGTCTTCTACCGGGTGAAGGAAGTCTAGTACCGGGGAGCGGCTTGATTTGCAGTGCTCAGCTGCAGGTGATCACACCAGTTCCATCTCCAGGTTCGAATATTCCTCCGTCATCGCATACTCATATTCCGGGTACTCATACAGCGGGTTCCTCGGCTCCGTCTCTCCGATGCTGTAGCCCCAGATGCTCTCATAGAGCGAAGTATCTTCTCCGATGTCCTCCAGCTGGCGGAGGTATTCGCTGATTGATTTGGACTCGATGATGATCACCTTGTCCATCTGCTTCATGGCGGGCGTATGCCGCCGGGTGTGGTCCAGCTCGAACTCGAGGATTCGCCTGCCGTACCGGGTGATGCCGATGGTACGGAAGGTCAGGCTCTTGCCCACGCCGGGCAGGTTGAGCACGTTGCGGTCGGAGCCCAGGAACGGCGCTCCGCTTTTTCGCATGAGGGAAGCAATGTTTTCGGTGAGCATCTCGGCATGGTTGGGGAACTCCCGGACCTCGTCGAAATATTTCTCGTCGATCCTGCCGATCACTTTCTCTTCCATCTGCTCCTGAACCGCCCGCTCGTTGGTGGCGAAGTTGAAGTTGTTCTCCATGTACCCTTTCACGCTGAAGGTATAATAATTCAGGATGCCGATCTCGTTCAACACCTTTCTGAGCCTGGCGGCATGACCGCGGCGGGAGGCGGCGGTGCTGAACACGTGCTGGTTGGTGACCGTCCAGCCCGCCTGCGTCAGGCTCCTCACGGCATCGCGGGCTTCGGGCGTCACTTCCATGGGCGATTCGAAGTGGGTCTGGATGAAAAACTGGCGGATGCCGATCTTCGTGGCTTTTCGCTTGAAATCGCCCAGCGCGGTGCAGAGCTCGGGCGTGATGCGCTGGGGCAGGTAGACGGGCAGGCGCGTACCCAGCCGCACCCTGACGATCTCGGCATATTTCTCCCCTTCGGGCCGCTTTTCGTTGTCCTTTTTCTTTTTCAGGGCCATTTGATATACTGCTTCGAGGATCTTTTCCAGCGATTTGTCGGAGCTCATCAGGGCGTCGCCGCCGGTGATGAGGATGTCGCGCAGCTGGGCGTCGTCCTCGAAATACTTCATGAGGTCCTTCAGCTTCTCGTCCCAGGTCTGCCGAGGCTTCAGCTTGTCGAGGTTGAAGTTGAGGTGTCCCCGCTGGAAGTCGTACATCCGCTGGCAGGAGGCGCACAGCCCGCCGCAGGCCCTTCCCATGGTATCGGGGATCAGGATGGCCACCTCGGGATAGCGGCGGTGGATGTTGCGGTCGTTGGGCAGGATCCATCCGGCGGCATTGGGCTTGCCGGGCTCCACCTTGTCCTCTTTCTCCCATGCCACGATATGGCCGTACTCGTCGATGAGCTGCTGGCTGTAGACCACGTAGTAGCGGATGGCGAGGTCGGCGCCCACGGCGAAGTAGGGGACCCTGACGTGCAGCAGGGAAAGGTAATAGGGGTTCACGAAGAAGGGGATCCCTTTCTCCTCTGCCTCATACAGCACTTTCATGGTGTCGGGGTCCAGCGATTCGCCAAGCAGTTCGTTGAGCAGGTCGGGCGAGCGCACGGCAAAGCGCAGGTGGAAAAGCCTGTCGTTCCACCACTCCAGGGTCAGCAGGTATTTCTGTTCGGCCGACATCCCCTTTTCGAAGAAGAACTTGTTGTCGCTGATCTCCCCCTTGTCGATCTTGTCGATGATGATCTTCAGGATCCGCTCCCGGTTCTCCTCCCTCAGTTTGATGATGCGCGGATCCAGCCCGGAGGGCCATCGGTCCATCCACTCCTCCACCTGCTCCCGGGAGGGGAAGGAGCGTTTGTAGTTGCCTGAGAACTGCCGGAAGAGCATGAGCATGTCCTTGAAGAAGTAGGGTTTGGCCCCGCCCGTGCCATGGGTCACCGCCAGCCAGATGAGGTGGATAGGGTTGCTGATGGCCTTTTCGCCCCGGAGGTTGAGGTCGTCGAACTCCCGGCCGGCATTGTCGACGTAATCGAGCAGCCGGATGGCCGCGAAGTCCTTCCATGTAAGTTTCTCGAACGCCTCCCGTCCGGATGCTTCCCTTTTGTAGAAGCGGTAAGCGTCAGGGTTCCTTTTGATCTCTTCCAGGACCCAGTTCCTGACACCCACCAGGGCCTCGGTCTCATTGCGCGCGTTCCGCATGATCTCCTCCAGGACCGGGTTCTCCCGGAGCAGCTGCCGGAGCAGCATGTGGGACTGGACGGTGATGGCGATGCGGTCGAGTT
>CAYLTG010000240.1:0-4058 GCA_964386225.1 uncultured Bacteroidales bacterium | reverse complement strand
GTGGAGGCCAGGTCCTCGGCCCGGACGAGAAAACCCTTGGCTTCCAGGTCATTGCCATACTCGAGATTGAGCTTTGCCTTGTCGATGTACTGCATGTAGAGGCCGTTCCTCGCTTCCATCAGGCCATGCTTGATCACATAGTCGTGGTTGAACTTGCCCAGGCTGACGCACAATGCATTGGCCTGCTCGAAGCAGTAGTGTGCCTCTTCGTACTCGGCTTCCGCGTTGAGGTTGATCCCTTTGCTGACATAGAGGTCCACGAGCTCCTCCGACACCCTGGCGATGAACTGGTTGGCAATGATGGTGGAACTGTGGGCCTTCTGGAAGTCCTTGGCCTTCTGTATGTAATTCTCTGCCAGCTCGTAATTCCCGATGTCGATGGCCCTGTCGATGAGGTGAAGGTATGAGTTGTAGATACCATAATTGGCCTTCGACATCTGTATGCTCAGGTCGAGGGGGTTCACCTGTCCCATGCTGGTCAGGTAGAACCCTTCGGCATTGGTGAGGACACCTTTGGCCAGGTGGTACTGCTCCTTGAGGATCAGTTCCTCGGATTTGACCAGGAAGGCCTTGTAGATCTCCTGTTTGAGCCGCTGGAGCACCAGGTCGGTATCGTTGCAGAATTTCGTTTTGGCGAGGATGCTTTCCAGTCCCTGCCTGTAATTGTTGAGCCCGCCGGAAGTAAAGTGTACGAGGCCCAGTTTGTAATAATAGTCGCGGTGGGAATAGGTCACATCCTGCGAGCGCTCGGTGAACGCCACCATCTCCTCCACGTAGATGCGCGCGAGCAGGTCGGGGCGCTGGTTCAGGCGGAGGAACTCGATGGTGCTCATGAGCTTGTTGTATTTCGCCCTGTGGTTGTAATAGCTGGCCTTGACCTCATCCAGGTAGAGTTCCAGCTCCCGCTGCTGGGCATCGGACATCTCGAGGCTCGACAGGAATCCCGACGTGTCGATGGCACTGATGAGCCGGTGCATTTCCATGATCCGGAGGTAGACCACAGGCAGGTTGCCTGGTGAGAAGTCCAGGCTTTTGTATTTCACCAGGATCAACTTGAGCGCGTCGATGGCGGCATAGTAGCTGTCGATGGCTGCGATCCGCCGGTAGAAATGGTCTTTGTCGTCCGCTTCGGAATAGAACCGGACCTGCTCGATATGAAAGGTATAGTTCCCTGCATTGTCAAGCACTTCAAGCTCGAAGCCGGCACGGAAGGCCGTATCCCCATCCAGGGGCACCTCCCGGAAATCGCGGCTGTTGACGAAGATCCCGTTGTCTTCCACCACGATGGTGAAGTCAGCCCGCTCCGGCATGAGGATGTCGGAGATGTCAAAGCCCTTGTAGGAGACATTGCCGGTGCACTTTTCCCCCCGGAGGCCGACGGCGACCCGGAGGGTATGCTCATCCTGCACGCTGATCATGCGGTTGATGGAATAGTGGTAGGTGAACCGCGTGTTGTAGATGCCGGTAAGACTGAATTTGGACAGTTCCCGGATGAAAAAGTTGTTCACTTCCGTCTTGTCCGTGTTCACGGCCGAATACTCGATGACATAGGATTCCGTCTCCGACACATCGAGCACCACATCCGACGCGGCTGACGGGGTCAGCGCCATCAGCCAAAAGAAAGCTACAAGGAAGAAGATTCGCATCACCTGCTGTTTCATTGCGACGATTCGTCTCGATTCGTAAAATTACAGGAAGCCATAAAACCGCCTGTCAGCAACACGTATTGTTTTCAACAACACCGTATTGATAAAGTTTATACGTCCCCGGTCAAATTGGTTTCAAAAATCCACCTTCCTGTGTTACAGGCCCTTTCGGGGCACTCCTGACAAAGAACGGGTCGGATGGGGCCTGCGGGCCGCCATGCGACGGACCTGTGAACATTCACCAGCATGTGCAGAGGGGAGCGACGGGTAAAGAAAGAAAAAACCCAGCACATACCGGGTTTTTTCTTTTTCGTGCCCAGAACAGGAATCGAACCTGCACGACCTTGCGGCCACTGGTCCCTGAAACCAGCGCGTCTACCAGTTCCGCCATCTGGGCATTTTTTAGTTCACGGTTCAAGGTTTAAAGTTCAACGTTAACCTTGAACATTCAACTTTGAACTTTGAACCCTACTGTGCCCAGGACAAGACTCGAACTTGCACGTCCTAACGGACACCAGCCCCTCAAGCTGGCGTGTCTACCAATTCCACCACCTGGGCAAACAGGAGTGCAAAATTAATAATTTTAGATGAACGCCAACTTTTTTTAAAAAAATATTTAATCGCTGCGATGCGTTGTCGATCTCCGGCCATATTTCCTATTTTTGTGTGCAACAAGGAAAAGTAACGCCATGCACACATTCACAGAAAAGGACCTCCGGCAGTTCGAATCGAAGGGGGCCTCCACGCAGGTCATCGAAGACCAGATCGAGCACTTCAGAAGGGGGTTTCCCTTTGCCGAGCTCATCCGGCCCGCCACGCCGGGAGATGGCATCGAGGTGTTGGGCGAGGCCGAGGCCGACGCCCTGGTAAAGCACTATGACGACCATTCAGGCCGCTGCCGGATCATCAAGTTCGTGCCCGCCTCGGGGGCCGCCAGCCGCATGTTCAAGGCCCTGTTCGAATACCTGGGCGAAGCGCCGGGTCACCACGAGGAGGAACTGCTGGCCCGCGACAAAGGGTTCAACTCCCCCTGGAACCTCATCCGCAACATCGACAGCTTCGCCTTCCACGACGACCTGAAGCAGGCGATGGCCCTGCAGGGCATGGACCTCGACGAGGAGATCGGCATGGGCCATTTCGGCCGCGTGATCGAGACCATCGTGGGCGAGGGGGGCCTGGATTACGGGAACCTGCCCAAGGGGCTGATCAAGTTCCACCATTACCCCGAGGGCGACCGGGTGGCCCTGGAGGAACACCTGGTGGAGGCGGCCCTGTATGCGACAAGCGGCGACGGCACCGCCTGCGTTCATTTCACCGTATCGCCCGAGCACCTGGAACGGTTCAGGGAAAAAGTGGATGAGGTGAGGAAAACCTACGAATCGCAGTTCAGGATCACTTACGACATCTCCTTCTCGGTGCAGAAACCGTCCACCGACACCATTGCGGTGGACATGGACAACATGCCGTTCAGGGAGCCCGACGGGTCGATCCTCTTCCGGCCGGGGGGACATGGCGCCCTCATCGAGAACCTCGGCGACATGGACGGGGACCTCATCTTCATCAAGAACATCGACAACGTGGTCCCCGACCGCCTCAAAGGCGAGACCACCCGCTACAAGAAAGTGATCGGGGGGCTGTTGCTGAAACTGCAGGCCGCCACCTTCGACCACCTGAAGGCCCTCCGGTCGGGGAACCCCGACGACAGCCAGCTGGATTCGATCAGCAGCTTCGCCGAAAACGACCTGAAGATCGCCTTGCCCGAAGGATTCCAACGCCTGGGCAGGGAGGAGCGTGCCGGCTGGCTGATGCGGCAGCTCGACCGCCCCATCCGCATCTGCGGCATGGTGAAGAATGAAGGCGAGCCCGGCGGCGGGCCGTTCTGGATCCGCAACAGCCGGGGCCAGGTGTCGCTGCAGATCGTCGAATCATCCCAGATCGACCAGCGCGACCCCGGCCAGGTGAAGCACCTGCAGGGCGCCACCCATTTCAACCCGGTCGACCTGGTGTGCGGCACCAGGGACCACCAGGGCAGGAAGTTCGACCTCCACCGTTTCATCGACCCGCAGACAGGCTTCATCTCGGTGAAGTCGAAAGGCGGCAAGGACCTGAAGGCCCAGGAGCTCCCGGGCCTGTGGAACGGCGCCATGGCCGACTGGATCACCCTGTTCGTGGAGGTGCCCATCATCACCTTCAACCCTGTGAAAACCGTGAACGACCTCCTCCGGCCGCAGCACCAGCCGGCCTGACGGAGCGGGTAGGTCCCGGGATAACCTGACACACACAGATTATGGAATACCAGACACAGCTGCTCATCGTCATGATCTCCTACATGACCCTGCTGATCCTCTGGGGCCTGTACCAGGGGCGCAAGGTCAAGAGCAATGCAGACTATGCCATCGCGGGGAGGAACCT
>CAYLTG010000239.1:0-4079 GCA_964386225.1 uncultured Bacteroidales bacterium | reverse complement strand
TAGAACATGGTGTCGGCGGTGAACTCCGACTGGTCGGCGAAGCGGATGTATACTACCAGGTTGTTGAGCACCCCTTCGTTCTGGATGCTCTCCGGGGAGGCATATCCAGGCAGCTGGGGTTTGGAAGGCATCATTGTCTCCATGAATTCACTCCGTTTCGCGGCCATCTCCCCGGGGGTGATGTTGGTCCAGGGGGCGATGTCAGCAGCCGAGGGATCGCCGGATCCTGCCAGGAGGGAGGAAGGGACCAGCACGCCGTTCTCGAGGACAGCATAATAATAATATCCGTCGGTATGGTTCTGGATGATCGTGTATCCGTCCTCATCGTGGAGCCAGTTGTAGAACTCGTCGCCGGTGGCAAATAGCTGCAGCACCGTGCCGTCGGGCTGGGTGACGGTCTGGGGCTGGAAGTTGATCCAGGCGGCCTGAACGGCGACGTTAAACAACAGGAACAGCAGTGCGGTGAAAATCCTCGTCAAGTTACTTTTAACCATGATCGTTCTATTTTGATTTATGAATGGGATTGATGGATAAACGTGCAATACTCATATAACAATTTTTATTTGCCCAGGGTTGCATGGACGGGCCTGCCTTTATCAATTTGCGTCGTCCAGGGGCAGGTTGTAAACCAGCCGGAGGTTGAAGATGGGGCCGTCGTTGAAAAGTACGTTCTTTCTCACACGGTCGTCGCCGAAGCTGAGGATGCTCACCCTGAAATCCATCTTGTCGCTTGCGGCATACTGGCCATATTCCCTGCTGAAAGAATAGCCCGCCCGCCCTTCGAGGTGGAAGTTCCCGAACATGCGGTAGCGGGCGAACAGGGTCAGGTCGATGGCTTTCCGCTCAATATAATCGCCCTCGTACTCCGGCTTTCCGAGCCGGTAGGAGGTGAGGATCCCGAACTCACTGAGCCCCACCGTCAGGCGCTCGGTGGCATGGTAGTTCAGCTTGCCGCTGATGGGCAGGAGCCCGCTCAGGCTCCATTTTCTGCCGAACCGCCAGTCGACATATACCAGGGGTACCAGGAACGGACCGAAGAACTCCTGGTTGTAGAGGGCCCCGAACCGCATCATGAGCCGGTCGTGGAAGCGCTTTTCGAACAACCCGACGGCCCCCATCTGCCAGCTGTCGGAACCCGGATTCTCAAAATCGGTCATGAAACGGGGCGCCGCCAGCAGGTGGATCTTGCGGGTGTCGTCGATCTTCTGCACCAGGCCGGTCTGGAGGACGAAGCCGCTGATCGCGATGGGATCGGCCATGCCCACTTCCTGGGGCTGGTCGAAAGCCACCTGGAAATAGGTATAGGAGAGCTCACTGTACCAGACCGTGGCGTCGGAGAGCACTACGGGCACCTTGAGATTCACCAGGAGGCCCGTTTCGGTGCCCTGGCCACCATGAGGCTCTTCCATGTCCTGCGGCAGCCCGTACCTGCCCGAGACCATGAACAGGTCGATGCTTTCCTGCGAAAAGGCATGACCGGCAAGTACGAATAAAAGGATAAAAAGGATCGTTTTTTTCAAACCGGTGTGATTAGGATACTGCAAATAACGAAAATAATTCTAAAATCGGGGTATTATTTCTACCCTTCGTCAGGCTCCCCTTCGACAGGCTCCCCTTCGACAGGCTCCCCTTCGACAGGCTCAGGGTTATGCCGGTTGCTCCTGCCAACTGCCACCTGCCACCTGCCACTGCCCCTGCCACTGCTACTGCTACTGCTACTGCTACTGCCACCTGCCACCTGCCAACCGCCTCCAGCCACCTACCACCCCCTCACATTCATCTCCACCCCGTACAGCGAGGTCCGTGCGGTGATGAACAGAACAGACCTGTCTTTTCCTCCGAACGTGATGTTGGCCGGCCGCTCGGGCACGTCAATGGACAGCAGGAGCTCCCCGGCCGGCGAAAAGACATCCACCGAGCTGCTGTCGACGTTGGTCAGGTAAACATTTTGCAGGGCGTCCATGGTCAGCCCGTCGCAGCCCATTTCCGCAAAAGGTTGTTTGTTGCCCAGTGCCCCATCCTCCAGGATGTCATACTGCCAGGTCATCTTCCCGTAATGGTCGGTGATGTATAGTTTCTTCCCGTCCGGGGTGCCGATCACCCCGTTGGGCCTGACCAGGTCATCGCATACCTGCAGCACCGTCGCGCCGGCCGGCACGATGTAATAGACCCCTTCCACGCCCATTTCCAGCTGTGCACTGTCCACACCATAGGCCGGGTCGGTGAAATAGATGCCACCTTTCGGGTCGATCCACAGGTCGTTGGGCCGGTTGAACTGTTTTCCACCATAACCGGAAGCCAGGACATCCCGGCTGCCGGAGGGGGTGATGCGGGTGACCACCCGGTTGGCGCCTTCGCATACGAACAGGTTGCCGTCGGCGTCGAACATGAGCCCGTTGGCACCGCCGGTGCTGTCGCGGTAGAGCTCCAGCTGTCCCCCGGTGGTCCAGATGTGGATCCGGTTGTTGGGGATGTCGGTGAAATAGACATTTCCTGCTTTGTCGGCAGCAGGCCCCTCCGTAAAGGCGAAATCACCGGCCAGCCTGGTCATGATGCCGTGCTCCAGCTTGAACTCCTGGGTGCAGGAGGCCAAAAGAAAGACGGGGAGAATGAGGGTAAGTATCCGTTTCATAGTCATGTTTTTATGGGTTCGATATAATTAAGTTGCGATCATTTCCCTTCATCGCTGATGAGGACCTCTGCACTGCCGCCGTTCTTCAGGATGAAGGTTGTTTCCAATCGCCCGGCATCCCGGTCCCATTCAAAGGCAGCCGGGTCCCCGTCCACCTGCACCGACCCGGGCTGACGCACCTGGTTGTGCACCACCAGCCTCACAGTCCGGTCCGTCCCTTCATACTGCCCGCCCTTCTCGGAGCGCAGCGACAGCTCAAGCGTATTCCCGCTCTGCCGGGCTTGCATCTTGAGCAGCTCGTACATCTCCTTTTCATAGGCTTGCGGTGTGGTGCCGTCATCGTCGTAAAGGGTATACGCACTCGTTTCCACATCCGGGTCCCTGTAATGGCGGACCGTCAGCTCCCGGGTGGAATAAAGGCCTGTGTGTTGGGAAGGCTCCACCATGGGAATGAAGGACCCGCCCCTGACGAAAACAGGGACATGGTCAGGCGAGAGGTTGATCGTGTTCTCTTTGCCGCCGGGATGGGCTTGTCCGGTGAAGAAATCGAACCACGTGCTGCCCCCGGGGAAGTAGACCTTCTGTTTGGTGGCCAGTGAATCGGTCACCGGCGCGACAAGGAAACTGTTCCCCCACAGGTATTCACCGGACATTGTCCACGTTTTCTTGTTTTCCGGTTCCGCGAACAGCAGGGGCCGCATCAGGGGCATGCCGGTCCTTGAGTTCTCAAAGGCGAGGGTGTAGTTGTAGGGCAGGAGGGCATACCTGAGTTCGATGGCCCCCTTTGCGCGCGCTTTGGTCAGGGAGTCGTGGTAAACCGGTTCCGCCGGGATGTGCTCCTGGGCATGGGGCCGGAAGATGGGCTGGAAAACACCGTATTGGAGCCAGCGGGTGTACAGTTCCGGGTCGAACACCTTTCCCTCGGCGAAGCCACCCAGGTCGGAATGCATGTAGCCCAGCCCCTGCATGCCCATCTGCAGGGCGATCTCCGTTTGGGGCTTCAGGCCGCCCCAGCTGCGCATCACATCCCCCGACCACGGGATCATGCCGTAGCGCTGCGATCCGGAATAACCGGCCCGCATGAGGATGAACGGCCGCTGGTCCGGGAAGTCCCTCCGGTATCCATCGTAAATGAGACCGGCCCAGTCGTGGCCGTAGATGTTGTGCACCTCGTCGGCCGTGCCTGCCGCATGGATCAGGCCGGAGGGGTGGACCTCGGGTTCCCCCAGGTCGCCCCAGACACCGGCAACGCCACGTTCCGCCAGGCCTTTGTAAATGTTCCAGAACCACTCGCGCCCCCCGGCTTTGTAAATGTCGATAAGGCCCGTATGGCCGAAGTAGAAGTCATAGGTGTAGGGCTTGCCGCTGGAATCGACGGCGAGGATCCCCCGCTCGACGGCCTCATCCCACCGTTTCGAGGTGGTGAGGATGAAAGGCTCGGTCACCA
>CAYLTG010000238.1:0-4112 GCA_964386225.1 uncultured Bacteroidales bacterium | reverse complement strand
GCATTGTTGACCAGCACGTCGAGGCGGCCATATTTCTCGGCGATCAGCTCCGCCACCCCGAGGATGCTGTCCTCATCCGCGACGTCAAGCTGCACGGCCATGGCCCTTTCGCTCAGCGGGCGGCAGGCCGCGGCCCCCCGGGCGGGGTCCCTCGAACCCATGATGACCCGGTGCCCCAGCGCGTCGAGCTGCCGGCAGACCTCCAGGCCGATGCCGCGGTTGCCGCCTGTTACCAGTATCGTTTTCATCCGTATTGCTGTTTGATCCTCTTCCTGGCAATGTGATAACCCCGAGTGACCATCGCTGCGGCCAGCATGACGGCCACCCTGCGGTTGCTGACGGGATGCTGCATGACCGAAGCCATCATGTTCCTGCTGAACTTGTGACAACAGCTGTTACAGTATTCGCGGTACCTTCCGCGGTCAAGGTCCCCCTTGATCCCGGAGGATGCTTCCTCCCACATGGCCATCAGTCCCCGGGTGCGGTCCCCGAAGATGGTGACGTCGGCCGGGGCCAGGCCGCAAGGTTGGATGCCACCGTCATAGCTGATGTCGATCACGGCATGGACCTCCCGGCAATGGAACCGCTGCAGGAGCCCGCTGAAGAACCAACCCCCGTCGCGGCCTGCCGCAGTCTCGAGGTACTGCCGGATCCACGGTGTGATACGGTATACATTGGTGCGTATGGGATTCCTCCTTTCGAACCTCTGTGCGGCACGCAATTCTTCCACAAGGACAGGGATATCCCGAGGGTCCACGTTCAACGATCTTTTGTTTGCCAGGGCGGGCTGGTCGGGGTAATTGGACGACCAGATGAGGGGTTGGAAGATCACCTGGCCGATCCCATGCTCACACGCCCTTTCCACAAGGTCGCCCAGGTTGTTGTAATTATACCTCGAAATGGCGGCCAGCAGGGTCACCGGAATACCATGGGCACGGAACCGCCCGATGGCGGCCAGCGGCCGGGACAGGGCCTCCGGGTGCCCCCGCGTAAGGCGCTGGATGCCGGCATCGAAAGAATCCATGGAAAGGTGGACCTGGGCCCGGCATTGCTTCAACAACGCCAGCTCTTCGTCGCGCATCCTGTGGACGATCATTCCATTGGTGGTCAACGCACAGTAGATCCCCTTTTCATAGGCATAGCGGATCACCTCAAAGATCCCTTTGAAGAGGAAGGGCTCTCCGCCGCACAGGGCCAGCTTGGGGATCCCCGATGTCGCCATCTCGTCGATGATCCAGCGCAGGTCGGACACCGTAAGGGTGTCTTGGTCCCCGGCAGCCGGCGATGTGCCGATCTCGCAATAGATGCAGCGCTGGTTGCAGCGCCGGGTGAGGTTTATCGTGACCATGGAAGGCTTCGCGCGGCCGGCAAGGGCGGCGATCATCTCCGGGATGTAATTCCTGGCAAGCTTCGAGTTCATGGGGTCTGGCATACCGGTTCTTCCTCGGTCAGTGGGTCGGCAGGCTGGCATTTTCCCCTGGGAGCTTCTGCACCGATGGAGGCCAGGCACTGTTCGCAATAAATACCGGCCGATCCATTGAGGATCCCGGTGCGGACCAGGTTCCGGGAATCCTGGAAGAACACGTTGTTCCAAAGGGATTCGAGATCATCCCTCAAAAGGTCACCATACGGGACCTTTTCGTGGTAATCATAGCAGCAGGGGACCACAGCCCCGTTCCAGTGGAAGGTCAGGGTGGTCCAGAGGTGCTTGCAGGCGGCGGGCTTCGGAAGCGGGGATGCCTTGGGAAGGCGGAAGCCGGGCAGGGTCGCATCGAAACGCTCATCCTCGGTGTAGGCTGGCAAGAATACGATACTGTCCGCCCCGGCATCACGGGCCGCTTTCCTGGCATCACGCAGTTCATGCTCGTTGTGCCTGAAGACCAGAAACTGCCACTCCACAAAAGGCGTCCGGCTTTTCATGGCATTGCGCAGGGCGATGAAATCTTTGAGGTTCTGCAACACCTTGCCATACTTCCCGTTCCGGCGGTAGGCCCGGTAGGATCTTTCCGTGATGCCGTCGATGGAGAACACCAGGCAGTCCAGCCCGCTGCGGATCAGTTCCCGTGCAACATCTTCATCAAGCAGGCTCCCGTTGGTGGTGACCACAGTGCAGATGCGCTCCCGTTTCGCCGTTGCGATCATCTCGGGCAGCTTCCCGTGCATCAGCGGCTCCCCCCATCCGTGCATGGTCATCAGGTAGGCCGTCGGGCCCAGCTCGCGGACAACCCTGTCGAAAAGCTCCGGCTTGCCGAAGCCCCTGGAACGACCTTCCTTTTTCCCGGTGGGACAGAACAGGCAGGAATAGTTGCAGTGGCTGGTAGGTTCGGAATTGATGAGGAAGGGCCGCGACCGGAGGACCGCTTTGCCCCTTTTCCACTCGGCAAGGCAGAGCAGCAGGTTGCGAAACTTCGCCGGGGAATTGTATTGGATAATGGCCGCCACATGCCAGTAGCGCAGTTTCTTCACGAATGGCCCGAGCACCAGGAAGAGGACCCGGGTCAGCACCGTTTGGAGATCATGACGTGCAGCCATTTATTGGACAAGGTTTCAGGATCTGTATGGGTGGCCTGAAAAGACCCGCGGGCAGGGAGCGGATACGCCACCGGCCCGTCAGTCACAGGGCCGGTACCGACAAGGGAGGGGCAGCCGGCATGGTCAACCTTTGGCAGGAGAGGCCTGCAACAGCGCTCCCACGGGTGGTTCGAAAGAAATCAGAGAAGGGGCAGCCCCTAACAAAAATAGCTGAAATCGGTTCAATTGCAAATAAACAGGGCAATCTATACAGTGTCTAAATAGAGGAGGAGAAGAGGAGCACGGGGTGGCGGTGAGCCCGTTACCGCTGTTCCGGAGTGGCATGGTGCCGCAGGATGACGGGGTGTTGGAATTTTCCTATCTTTATGAGGCCTTGAAGATAAGACACAGCATATGGATCCTGACCTTGTTCTCCATCGCCATGGGCTACATGGAAGGGGCTGTCGTGGTCTATTTGCGTGAGATCTTCTACCCGGCAGGGTTTGAATTCCCCCTCCAGCCCATCACCCCGCACATCGCCCTTGCCGAGATCCTGCGCGAGGCGGCCACCATGGTGATGCTCATCACCGTCGCCTGGCTGTCGGGCAGGACCCCCACGGAACGGTTCGGGTTCTTTATTTTCAGCTTCGGGGTCTGGGACATCACCTATTACCTGGCCCTTTACCTGCTGCTGGGCTGGCCGGTGTCGCTGCTTACCTGGGACATCCTCTTCCTGATCCCCGTCACCTGGGTGGGGCCGGTGCTCGGTCCGGTGCTGAACTCGATCAGCATGATCGCGCTTGCCCTGCTGATCAGCCATTTTACCAGCAAGGACCCAAAGACCAGGATATCCGGGACCGAATGGCTGCTGCTCATCGCGGGATCGCTGGTGGTGATCGTCTCGTATACGGAAGACTACGTCAGCTTCATGCTCGGGAGGTACAGCTTCTTCGAGGTCCTGTTCCCGTCCGACCTGGCCGGACAGATGGAACATGCCCTTGAATACATCCCCGATTCCTTCGCCTGGTGGGTGTTCTGCGTCGGGCAGGGGTTGATCCTGGCAGGGACCGGGTTTTTTTTCGTCAGGTACAGGAGGACACCCTCGTAGGGTTAGCTAACCCTACGAGGGTGTAAAGGGCCAGACCTTGCTAAATGGTCATGATGTCCTTCTCTTTTTTCTCGAAAAGCTTGTCGACCTTTTCAGTGAACTCGTCGGTCAGTTTTTGGATGTCGTCCTGAAGCTTTTTCACGTCGTCTTCCGGGATGCCTTCCTTTTCGAGGGACTTGGCCTCATCATTGCCGGAGCGCCTGGCGTTACGGATGGCAACCTTGGTGTCCTCCGCTTCGGCCTTCGCCTTTTTGACCAGCTCCCGCCTTCTCTCCTCGGTGACAGCAGGAACGATGATACGCAGCACCTCGCCCTCGTTCTTGGGGTTAAAGCCCAGGTTGGCCGCAAGGATGGCCTTCTCGATGTTGCTGATCTGGCTCTTGTCCCAGGGCTGGACGATGATCTGCCTCGGGTCGGGAGAGGTGACGTTGGACGTTTGGTTGATGGGGGTCATCACCCCGTAGAAATCGACCATCACGCTGCTGAGCATGTC
>CAYLTG010000237.1:0-4125 GCA_964386225.1 uncultured Bacteroidales bacterium | reverse complement strand
GACAAGGACATCATCAAGTCGGAGACGGTGTACAACAACTACATCAACGTCATCAGCGAGGAGAACAAGCGGCTGGGCAACCTCACCGAGCGCATCCTGCAGTCGGCCCGCCTGGAAAAAGGGGAGATCATCCTGAAGAAGGAGGCGCTCGACATCCACGAGGTGATCACGGGGGCCATCGACAACATCAAGCTGCAGGTGGAGAACAGGGGCGGCCGGATCACCACCCGCTTCAGGGCCGCCAGCCCCACGCTGATGGCCGACCGGGTGCACATCACCAACGTGATGTTCAACCTGCTCGACAACGCCAACAAGTACACCCTGAACGAGCCGCGCATCGAGATCAGCACCGAGAACTCCTACAGCGGCATCCTGGTGTCGGTGAAGGACAACGGCACCGGCATCAGCAAGGCCAACCAGAAGAAGATCTTCGAGAAGCTTTACCGCGTGCCGACAGGGAACATCCACAACGTGAAAGGGTTCGGCCTCGGCCTGAGCTACGTGAAGGCCATCGTCGAGGCCCACGACGGCAAGATCACGCTGGAGAGCGAGCTGAACAAGGGAACCAATTTTATCATATATTTACCTATTCATAAACCGGAATCTTGATATGGAACAGGAGAAAATAAACGTATTGCTAGCCGAGGACGACAAGAACCTGGGGTCGGTGCTCGCCTCCTACCTGGAGGCCAAAGGGTACCCGACCACCCTGTGCGTCAACGGACAGGAGGCGTTCAACGCGTTCAGCAAGGACCGGTACGACTTCTGCATCATCGACGTGATGATGCCCGTCAAGGACGGGTTTACGCTGGCGAAGGAGATCCGGGAGACCGACACGAAGATCCCCATCCTGTTCCTCACCGCCAAATCGATGCAGGAGGACAAGCTCAGGGGCTTCGAGCTGGGGGCCGACGACTACATCACCAAGCCGTTCAGCATGGAAGAGCTGCTCATGCGCATGAAGGCCATCCTGCGCCGGTCCACCGACAGCAAGACCATGCAGGCCAGCCGCACCCACTATGAACTGGGGCATTTCACCTTCGACTACAACCGGCAGCTGCTGAGGACCGGCGCGGAGGAGCAGAAGCTCACCTCCAAGGAGTCGGAGTTGCTGAAGATGCTGTGCGACAACGTCAACGAGGTGCTCGACCGCAGTGTGGCGCTGAAGAAGATCTGGCACGACGACAGCTATTTCAACGCCCGGAGCATGGACGTCTACATCACCAAGCTGAGGAAATACCTGAAGGCCGACCCGGCCATCGAGCTGATCAACGTGCATGGCGTGGGGTTCAAGCTGGTGATCAACGAATGACACGGGTGCAGGAGTGCCGGCACCGTCCCTGCCTACTGATCCAGTGAGGCATAGATATCCAGGATCTTCTCTTCCCTGCCGGCATCCTCGATGATGTCCCAGAGCACCCCGGACGATACCCCGCTGTGGGTGTTGGTGAGTGCGATGAGTGTGCGCTGGTTCTTCATGTCGCGGATGAAATAGGTCCGGAACCCCTTCCACCAGCCGAAGTGGTATGCCGTGCTGTCGTGTGCGTCCTTGATGCGCCACCCGAAGCCGTAATTGTCCTTGCGCCGGTAATAGCCGGGGCTGCCGGGCGCAAAGGCCTCATCCAGCTCGGCAAGGGCGACGGGATAGCCGTTGTCGAGGGCCAGGCTGAACCTGAACAGGTCTTCCACGGTGGAATAGACCCCTTTGTCGCCCATGACCCCGTTGAGGTAGTAGTCGGCCACCTTGGCCAGTCCGCGGCCGCGGGCCCGGTAGCCCGGCACGCCGACAGGCACCTCGTAGCGGATCACCGAGTCATCCTGGATGTGATAGATGAATGAGTGGTCCATGCCGATGGGATCGAACACCCGCTGTTTCACGAACACATCGAAGGGCAGGCCCGAGATGCGCTCCACGACGGAGGCCAGCAGGGCGTAGTTGGTGTTGCAGTAATGAAAGCCGTCGTCGGGCTTGAAATAGGGCGCCGGCCTGTACTTGACGAACAGGTCGATGACGTCCTCGTTGCGGATGGGCCTGTTGATGTCCCAGTGCTGGTCGGCCAGCGACATGTAGCGCGACAGCCCCGACCGGTGGGTCAGCAGCTGGCGGATGGTCACCCCCTCGTAGGGGAACTCGGGCACGTACAGGGTCAGCAGGTCGTCATAGTCCAGGCGGCCATCCTGCTTCAGCACCATGATGGCATAGGCGGTGAACATCTTGGAGACCGAGGCCAGCTGAAAAGCGTCGTCCACCTCCAGGGTGTCGCGCTTCCTGAAATCGGCATAGCCGAACGCCCCCTTGTACACCTCCTGCCCGTACTCGGCATAGAGCACCGTACCATTGAAGACGCCCCGGCGGTTGAGCCGGTCGAAACGGTCGTCCAGCGCCCGTGCCTGCTGCCGGGCATACCGGCCCTGCACGCTGTAATAGATGCTGGTGTCGGCCACGAACGGCACAGGGGCCATGGGCTCGGTGACACCGGATTTCTTCCCGGAGAAAAAGACAAGGTAAACGAGCAGCACGCCGGCCACGGCAATGATGATGTTCTTCAATTTCATTGGCAATACCGATACGGGTATGTTCCCATTCTCAAAATTAACTCAGCCTTCCGTTCTCACAAGGGTATTAAAACTCAAAAATCAACAAAGAATTGTTGACATGTTGAATTCGGGGGCAAAGGTAGGTATTTATGACGGGAATGGAATTACTGAGTTGGTGAATTAGTGAATTGGTGAATTGTGCATTGCGAGCCGGTGGCGGTAGCGATTGGCGCAGGAACCTGGAACCAACCCTTCGACAGGCTCAGGGTGACCACAACCATGAACTACACATACTCCTGCACTGCCAGCTCCCCCCGCATCACCAGGAAGGCGTTCTCGGCCAGGGCTTCGATGTCGTTGACGCTGGGGTAGAGGGTGAACTCGGCGATCCTGCCGGTACGCCGCTGCACGTTGGCCAGGAAGCGCTCGCTGTGGAAGATGTTGCCGGTGAGGATGATGGCGTCGACCTCCCCTTCCAGCACGGCGTACATGGCGCCGATCTCCTTCGACACCTGGTAGGCGCAGGCGTCGGAGATGAAGAGGGCCTTCTCGTCGCCCTGCTCCATGAGGGCGTCGATCTCGTGGAGGTCGCCGGTGCCCAGGTAGGCCGCATAGCCTCCTTCCTTCGACACCATGCGGTACATCTCCTCCTTCGAGTACTTGCCGCTGAAGGCGAGCCGCAGCAGGTCGCCCGCGGGCAGGGTGCCCGACCGCTTCACGGAAAAGGGGCCGTCGCCGTCGTAGGCGTTGTTGACGTCGACCACCCGCCCTTTGCGGTGTGCCGCCACCGAGATGCCGCCCATGCCGACGGTGGCCATGATGAGGTTGAGCTCCTCGTACTTCCGGTTGTGGGCCTTGGCGTACTTGCGGGCGAAGAACTTCTGGTTGAGGGAGTGGAACACCGACCGCCGCTCGATGAGGGGGTGGCCCGACACGCGGGCGATGTCGTCGAGCTCGTCCACCGACACGGGGTCGGCCAGGATGGCGCGGGCGCCGATCTGCTTTGCGATCTCGTAGGCGATGAGGCCGCCCAGGTTGGTGTGGTGCCAGCCCATGGTGCCGTTGCGCAGGTCCTCCACCATCTTTTCATTGACCGCGTAGACGCCGGTCTTCAGGGGCTTGAGAAGGCCGCCGCGGCCCACGACGAGCTCGATGTCGCCGAACACGGCGTCGTTCTCCTTGAGCTCGCGCATCACCGCGCCGGTGCGGAACTCAAGCTTTTTGGCAGGTTCCTGCAGGCTTCTCAGGGTGTCGGGGCTGTGCTTCACGTTCTTCAGGAACAGGAGGCTGGCCCCTTTGTACAGGGCGATCTGGGTGGAGAAGGTCTCCGGGTAGATGACGAGGATGTCTTTGTTGATCATGTACTTATTTTTTTACCACAAAGGGAATATTTTTACCACAAAGGACTCAAAGGATACCACGAAGGACACGAAGGATTTCATAAAGGGCTCAGAGGTCACCCTGAGCCTGTCGAAGGGTGAATTCGAAGATTCCCCCTGAAATTAATTGGAAAAAACGAACAATGCTCCCCACTCCCGTTTCCTTCATTTTTCATTTTATTGTTGTAATGTTTTATTGTTCTTAAAT
>CAYLTG010000236.1:0-4151 GCA_964386225.1 uncultured Bacteroidales bacterium | reverse complement strand
TTCACCGGTACGCTGACCATCGAAAGCAACGATCCACTGAACCCTTCGGCGGCCGTCAACCTCCAGGGGGAGGGCCTCATGCCCCAGGCTGTTCTCTCCGTTCCCGATGAGATCGTTTTCGATACGACAACGGTCAGCAATGTGTCAACGATGCCGCTCGAGGTCTGGAACATCGGCAACGCAGAGCTCGAAGTGACTGACATCGTGCCGAGCAATGATGTGTTCTCGGTCGACATGACCTCCTTCAATCTCAATCCGGGTGAGAGCCTGGTCGTCATGGTGACCTTCGCCCCCCTTATTGCAGGCGCTTACGAGGAGGTCCTGCAGGTATACAGCAACGACGCTTCCAGTCCGGCCGTGGTGGACCTCACCGCCTATGCCCAACTGGGAACGGGCCTCGAAGAGCGCGGTCGCGCCGGTGGAATTCTGACGGCACAACCGAACCCTTTCGAAGACAAAGTGATATTCCATTTTCAATCTGTAACCCCGGGACAGGCCAGCCTGATGGTCTGCGACCTGTTGGGCGGGCTGGTCAGGGAGATCCCGCAGGAACGGGAAGGCGCCCCATTCCTTTGGGACGGCACCAATGACGCAGGCATGCAGGTGCCTTCGGGGCTTTATTTCGGCATTCTCCGTTCAGGCGGAATGGAAACCAGCATCAAGGTCATCAAGCGATGACACGCTAAAGAAACGCGTTCACTGAGAGAAGAGGTCGCTGCGTCCGCAGCGGCCTTTTACATTTTTCACCGGCTGCTTTCATAGGCTTCGCGCAGCCACCCCAGCAACAGGTCGTCCACCTCGCCGGCTGAGCCGATCCGGATGAAGTGGGCCCATTTCGACCTGGTGGCCTGCACCGTCCGGTGGACCGGAAAACCCTCTACCGGCCTGGGAAGGGCGAACTCGATGTCAAGCCATTTCCTTTTGGGTTTGACCGCCATGAAATGGCTGCCCCTGGTGAAAAGGATGGCATGTTTGACCGGATTCACCGACAGGGGGCCGAATTTCGACACTTCGCGGTGCAATTTCCCGAAAGCTTCCATGACCCCGGGTTCCTTGCCAAAGAAATGGGACTCCAGGTCGGTGACCGCACAGGAGTGTTCCTGGTTCCTGTTCTTGAATTGTCTGTTGCAGTTTGGGCAGGTCCACATGGTGCCGCGTAATCAGGAGTAGGAGAAACGATCATCTAAGATAGTAACATCCCCGGGAATCGCAATGTCAGGAAAAGGACATTTCTTCGCGAACCTTCGTGTATTTGTGTCTTCGTGGCTATAATTTTTCTGCCACAAAGGCCCTCAGACGCAAAGCTGCACAAAGGGTTCTCACTGGATGAAGAAGCTTCCGGTCAGCCTGATATCCTCCGAGGAAGCCCCGATCATGACCTTGAACTCCCCGGGCTCGACGACCCTTTCCATATCCCGGTTCCAAAGGGCGATGTCGTCCGGTCCGAGAGTGAAGCTTACCGTCCTTGTCTCCCTGGCTTCAAGAGGTATCCTTTCGAATCCCCGCAGCACCTTTTCGTAGGTGGTGACCGAGCTCACCACATCGTTCACATATACCTGGACGACCTCGTCGCCATGACGGTCACCGGTGTTCTTCACCTCGAAGGTTACGGTGATGCTCCCACCCTGCGACTGGTTTTCCGGGCTGACCTCCAGGTTGCCGTATTCAAAACTGGTGTAGCTCAGCCCATATCCGAAAGGGTAAAGCAACCCGTTCACGCGGGCTCTAGGAACCCCTGTGTCGGAGTTGGCCATGGGCTTGGTGGGGAAGTTCATGGGGATCTGCCCGACGGTTCGGGGGAAGGTGACGGTGAGCTTGCCGCCGGGGTTGTAGTCCCCGAAGAGCACGTCGGCGATGGCCGTCCCTCCCTGCGAGCCCGGGTACCAGGCTTCCAGGATGGCGGGGATATAGCGATCCACCCAGTTGATGCTGAGCGGCCGGCCGTTGATGAGCACCGCCACGCACGGGGTGCCTGTGGCATGTACGGCTTTCACCAGCCTTTCCTGGTGCCCCGGCAGGTCGAGGCTGGTGCGGGAAAAGCTCTCGCCGCAGGTCTTCACCGAGCCGCCGATCACGAGGATGGCCACATCGGCCTGTGCCGCAATTTCCACCGCTCGATCGATACCTTCCTGTTCCTCAGCCGTAGGCGGTTCAGGGAAGATCTCGCTCTCCGGCCAGTTGGCATCGGTCACCTCGCAACCTTTGGCATAAAGGACCTCGACATCCTCGCCAAGCTTTTCACGGATCCCTTCCAAAACGGTGACCACCTCCATCATCTGCGGCCCGTAGTGGGTCCGTGCATAGGAGTCCTCGTCGGCGTTGGGCCCGATGACGGCGATCTTTTTTATCGTGGTCCTGTCCAGGGGTAGCATGTTTGCTTCATTTTTAAGCAGGACAAGCGATTCCCTGGATGCCTGCAAAGCGATCTCCTGGTGTGCGCTGCAGTTGACGATGTCGACCGCAGCCCGGGTGTCTTCGATGTATGGACTGTCGAAGATACCCGTGAGGAACTTCACCCGCAGCACGTCGCGCACCCGGCTGTCGAGGGTGTCCATGGGCAGGGTCCCTTCGGCCACCAGCTCCCGCAGGGGCAGGATGAAGTCGGCCGGGGGGGTGAAGGTGCACCGGACGTTCATGCCCGCTTCGATGGCCTGCCTGACGGCGTCCTTGTAGTCGGTGGCCACATGGTGTTTTGTCCACAGGTATTCCAGGGCGTCGCTGTCGGAGACCACGTAGCCCCTGAACCCGTATTCCTTACGCAGCAGGTCGATGAGGTAGTGGCTGCTGCCCGATATGGGCACCCCGTCGTAATCGTTGTAGGAGCTCATGATGCCCAGCAGGCCCGCCTCGCTCACCACCCTCCGGAAGGGGTACAGGAAGATGTCATGGGTCTCCCGCGGTCCGGTCTTGGGATCCGTGCGCACCATCCACTCCCTGCCCCCCTTGGGGGCGCTGTAGATGGCGAAATGCTTGGCCGTGGAGGCCACCTGGTAGTCCTCCTGCAGCCCGGCGGTCATGGCGATGCCCAGCTCCGCCACCAGGAACGGCGATTCGCCGTACACCTCCTCCATGCGGCCCCAGCGCTGGTCGTAACCCACGTCGAGGATAGGGGAGTAGATGTTGGTGTAGCCCAGGGCCCTGGCCTCCTTTCCCGTGATGCGGCCGACCTCTCTCACCAGGTCACGATTCCAAGTGTGTCCGATTCCCAGCTGTGTGGGGAAGTTGGTGGCCTCCCATGCCTCGACGCCGCGGATCCCCTCGTTGGTGAAATCGGCCGGGATACCCAGGCGGGTCTCTTCGATAAAGAACCGCTGCACTTCATTCATGGCCCGGTTGTGGTCGAGGATGGAGCGTGTGTAGATGGTGTCGATGATCGCATTGAACCAGCCCGGGTAAGAGTTGAGGTGCTCGTCGATGGCCCCGATGCCGTCCTTCCACACCTCCTGTTTCCAGGCCTCGGTCGGCAGCGCGTCCTGGAGCACCCGTTTGAAACCATACAGCGTAGCCAGCTGGCAGGTCTTTTCCTCCAGGTTCATCCGGCCCAGGAGGTCGTCGATGCGTGCTTCGATTTCAAGTGACCGGTCCTCATAAGGGTCCATCTTTCCGTTCTTGTTGAGGTCGGTCCAATCCCCGTGGTAGATGGGCAACCGCTCCGGTTGGTATTCCTGTGAAACCGCTGGATGAGAGAACAGATAAAAGCAGAGGATAAGCAGGGTTAAATTTCGCATGGCAAGCAGTTTTGAACCCATAAAATTAGCACAAACCAGCCGTCCTCACAGGCATTTTCCCTATTTTTACCTGAAATATCCCCAGAATGAAACGATCATCCCTCCCCCTTCTGATTTTCATGACCTTGCTGTTCTCCTGTGCCGGACCTGCCGGTGAGAAGGTCCGTTATGAGTATCCTTTCCAGGATCCTGACCTGCCCCGGGCCGACCGGGTTGATGATCTGATCGGCCTGTTGACGCTGGAGGAGAAGGCATCGCTCATGTTATACAACAGCCCGGCCATCGAACGGCTCGGTATCCCGGAATACAACTGGTGGAACGAGTGCCTCCACGGCGTCGGGCGTGCCGGGAAAGCCACGGTCTTCCCGCAGGCCATCGGGCTGGCCGCCACCTTCGACGAGGACCTGATCTTCCGGGTGGCCA
>CAYLTG010000235.1:1494-4155 GCA_964386225.1 uncultured Bacteroidales bacterium | reverse complement strand
TTGCCGGCTGAAAGATTGTTTAACCCAAAATGGGTAAGAACCAGGAAGCGATCGGATATTTGTGCGTATGCCAGAAAACGTGCCCTGCGAAGAGAGAAATCGACTTTGGTCAGTTCCCAGCCATCTTCTCCCGGAGTGTTCAGGTTATTGGTGGTTGCCCAAAACTGATTCCAAATAATAAACCGGACATACTTGCTTCCTTCCTCGTTGAGGTTTAAGGTCAATGGTTTGTAGGTTCGATCGGGTTCAGAGTTGTTTTTCTCCTGGGCAAGGAGCATGGAATAACTAAACAACAAGCTGATTGCCAATAATTTAATTCTCATAAATGCTTGATTTTAATGATAACCGCCTTGTTTTGGAGCCATGAATATGGACTACCAATGAGCATTTTGCCCGATGCGAATTTAAATAGAAAATATCAGTGTAGCTCCCTATTCTGAAAAATCTGTTATTTTTTTCACAAAACAACTCACTTTGTTCAAAAACAGGTGGGGTGGGTGAGGTAAAATGGCCATATGGCTATATGGCTGAATGGTTGAATGGTTCATGAGTCATACGCTGTGGTCCTCTGTGCTTCTCTGTGGTCCTCTGTGCAATAGCTATTTCACAGAGGTTCACAGAGGTTTCACTGAGTTACACAGAGCACGATAAATTGACGAATCGCAGGTACAAATACTTTTAGGACCGGACTCAATACTCGTTTTATAATTTCAATATTTCCGGGAATAGCCATTTATGTTCTCCCGATCTCCAAAATCTTTCATCGATGACAAAGCGCTGGCCTTTTACAATCCTGATCTCCATTTGATTTTTCTTCTTGCATGCGGCGGTCCCGCTGCGGATCAAAATTCAGGAGGTGAATCCGGTAAAAAACAGACTGCAGATACACTGGTTTATTCCGTTCCGGTGAACTACATCAAATCATTGGATACGCTGAATGAAGAAAACATTTCTCCGATGGATGATTACCGGGATATGATGGACTTGTTCGACCAACGAAACCACACCCCGGAAAGCCGCCAGGGCCGGGATCCGGGAAACTACGGCATTGCTGCGTTTGAATCACCCCAGGAATCGGTTTCGGCTTACATGCTGAACTATAACACACACAGGGCCTATGCCGGTCTGCGGGAGAGACGGGCCGAGCTCCGGAAGAGCAGGAAGAAGGTCACAGGGCCGGTCCTGGCCGAACAGCTGACCAGCTATTCGGAACGGGGGCAGGAATATGTGGACGGTTTGAAATCCCTGATCAACTTTAACCGGCTGGCCCCGGAGGATGATGCCTACCTGTCGGACATGGGTCCCATCTACATGTTGCCGGCGGAGGAATAAACGACCGCAACAGGCATCAGCCATGCAGGAAAAGGGATCCGGCCGGCCACCTCATCACCATCCGGGGAACATTGCCGTGCTTTACCGGGCAATTTGATTTTCAGGAATTTTTTCATTATATTTATGCCTTGAAGATCAGCCCTAAAGTCAAAACCTGAAGGAATTGTCCGCTCACATTTACCGGCTTCTGATTGGATCGCAACCTTTGACGGCTGACCGTAAAAACCTGATCCGAAGTGCAATGAGATCAAGATCATTCCTGCTCCTTCTGTCACTTGGCCTGCTCCTGGCAGGATGCCCGAATTACAAATACCCTACCGGACATTTCCCGGAAGACGTTATGAATTTCGGCGCGTTGAATACGGAATTCGACGATTTCAATCCGGCCACCCCCCCGGTGATCGATCACGATTTCATGCTGTACTTTTCATCAAACCGCAACAGCGAGGGAGGCAATTTTGATTTTGTTGAAGAAGAGATAAACATCAGATGGGATACCCGAACCGGGAAACTGACCATTGACCTGAATACCGGGGGGTTGTACGGATTGGCCCCAGCCATGATGGACAGCATCACGAGCGGCTGCAATGAACTGGGGCCCCATTTTATCGCCGATCTCGACAGCAGACCGGGGGTGATCAGCACCCGGGTGATGATGTATTCCAATGACTGCAGCGGGGACCATGACATTGTTTCAGTAGTCTGGGAAACGGTCCACGGCATGACGATCGGTACCGAAGTGCCAAAGATCACCGGCCCGGCCACCGTCGCATTCCTTAATTCAGGTTACAATGACATGTACCCTCATTACGACGCTCCCTCCTACGCTAACGACTACCAAACCCAGTTCATTTATTACTGCTCTGACCGGGATGGGGACTTCGACATATTTCAAGTTTTCTTTCCGGTCGACTCGATGCTTCTTGACATGCTTCAGCATGACTTCCCTGCGCAGTCCCAGAAGTTGCCCGTCAATTCACAACTTGATGACAAATGCCCCTTTACCCTGGAGAACATGCTCTTTTTCGCCTCTGACCGGGCCGGGGGTTACGGGGGTTTTGATCTGTATTACTCCACGCTGGTGAACGGAACCTGGACAGAGCCGAAAAACCTGGGGGACCGGATAAATACATCCTCGAATGAATACAGGCCCATTGTCAGCGAACACTATGCCTTCAGCAACATGCTGCTGATCTTCTCCTCCGACCGGCCGGGAGGCAAAGGAGGGTACGACCTCTATTACACCGGAATAACAAGGAACCTGCAATAGCGATGGCCCATGCAGATCCCGACCACGCAACAGTTCCTTGACCGCATCGACAGGTATCT
>CAYLTG010000235.1:0-1394 GCA_964386225.1 uncultured Bacteroidales bacterium | reverse complement strand
GATGCCTGTCATGACCGACTACGATCCCGACAAACTGATGCAGGTGCTTTCCAACCTGGTGGCCAACGCCATCAAGTTCACACCGGCCGGAGGATCGGTCACCGTAAGGGTGACCCGTGTTTCTGAAACTCATGGCGAAATGGCCGTCATCACGGTATCCGACACTGGACGCGGCATCCCGGAAGGATCCCTCGAGCATGTGTTCGAACGATTCTACCAGGTGCCCGACCCGGAGGCGCAGACCCCTGGTACCGGGCTGGGACTGGCCGTGACCCGCGAGCTGGTAAGGCTGATGGGCGGGCAGGTCACGGTGGAGAGCACACCCGGGAACGGCACCACCTTCACCGTCACCCTGCCGGTGCAGCAGAACGCCCCTGACGCCGCGGACCACGGCATCGGCAGGATCCACCCCGGCACCGTGCAGGCCATCCTCCCGGAACATGGCAGCATTCCAGAGATCACACCGGAACAACATGGGAACGGGGAACGCCCCTTGCTGCTCATCGTAGAGGACAATCCCGACGTGCAGGAATACCTGGTGGCCATCCTGCAGGACCATTACCGCATTGACCTGGCCAGTAACGGCAGGGAGGGGCTGAAAAAAGCCGTAGAGGCCATCCCGGACATCATCCTCACCGATGTGATGATGCCCGCGATGGACGGCTTCCAAATGCTGGAGCACCTGCGGAAGGACCACCGGACGGACCACATCCCGGTGGTGGTGCTCACCGCCCGCGGCGATGCGGACTCCCGCCTCACCGGCCTGGAGATCGGCGCCGACCATTACGTGGTGAAGCCCTTCAGCGAACAGGAACTGCTCCTGAAGCTACGCAACCTGATGGATGCCCGCCGGCGGATGCAGCAGATGCTGGGCAACCTGAAGGGGGCCGGCGTTCAGGAGGATATCCCCTACCCCCCGGGGAGGCAATTCATTGAAAAGATCAACACCCTTCTGGAGAAAGAGCTTTCCAACGAGGAGTTCGGGATCAGCGAGCTATGCCGTGCCATGTTCATGAGCAGGCCGCAGTTCTACCGGAAATTCACCGCCATCACCGACAGGCCCATCGGGAAATACATCCGGTCGTACCGCCTGGCCAAGGCCAGGGAGATGATGGAAAAGCACGGCAAGAATGTGACGGAAGCGGCCATGGATTCGGGGTTTAGGAACTTATCGCATTTCAGCGCCGTTTTCCGTGAGGAATACGGTTTTCCACCCAGTGAATTCCTCCGGAACATTTGATATGACGATCATGAGAAAGATACCAAAACATATGAGACGGACACCAAAGCCGGGGCTGGCTCATTTACTTAATATTGCTAATAACTAATCAATTCCAAACAATCCTGCCATGAAAATTCAAAGAATCATAACGGCACTGATCATTGCGGGTGCC
>CAYLTG010000234.1:0-4156 GCA_964386225.1 uncultured Bacteroidales bacterium | reverse complement strand
AATTCTAACGTATGAGCACAAAGATTCGACTCCTTGCCCTCGGAGCTATATTGCCATTTTTGTTCCTTTCGCAATCCTGCGAAAAGATCAAGGATGAGATCGAGGATGCGGCCACCGTTGAGGCCACCATTGAACTGCCCGCGGTGGTTGTCACCATCGATTCAAGCAGCTACAAATCCACTTCTGATGACATGAAGGTGATCAAGGAATACAGTGTTGAAGTCGACCTTCAAGAGATCCTGGATGACAACAATATTGAAAAGGCTGAATTCAAAAACGGGAAAATGGACGCGTATGAGGCTACCCTCATTTACCCTACCGGGATCGACTTTTACAGCTTCACGGATGAAATGAAGGTTACAGCCGCGCTGGAAAGTGATTTCAGCGATGAGGTCCTGGTGGCTCATACCCCCAAGATCAGCCCAAGCACGCAAACCGTGGCCTTTTTGGTAGAGGACCTCGACATCACCAGTTTCATCAAGGCAGAGATATTCTACCTCCGGATATGGGCGAACAAGACCAACGAACTGCCGGAAAAAATTGTGAACATCGAATTCAAAGGTAAAATCGTGGTGGATGTCAAGCCACTGATCTGAGCGGATGAACCCATAAAAAAAGCCGGAGAAAACTCCGGCTTTTTTTACGCATTCTTGTCAACCTCCTTCCACACCAGGGCGCTTGCGCCAAGCACGGCCGCATCGCTGGCGGGGAGTTTCGATGGCAACACTTTTACTTTATTCTTGTAGATATTGAGGACGCTCTCTTCCAGGTAGCGCCGCACCGGGTCGAAGATAAGCTCCCCGGCGTTGGCGAGGCCGCCAAACAGGAAGATGGCCTCCGGGCTGGTATGTGCGATGGCGTCGGCGAGTTTGAGTGCGAGCACCTCGCCGGTGTAATCGAACGCCTCCAGGGCGATGACATCCCCGCTGCGGGCGGCCTGGTCGATCCGCTTCGCCGACAGGTCGTTGAAACTGACCCCGCGCAACTCGCTGGGCTCGGTCATGGTGGCCATCAACTCGAAGACGGTGCGTTTGATGCCGGGCGCCGAGGTGTAGGTCTCCAGGCACCCCTTCCGGCCACAGCCGCAGTCCCTGCCGTTGGGATCGACGATGGTGTGGCCGATCTCACCGGCAAAACCGTCGTGGCCGTAAACCATCTGGCCGTTCACGACGATACCGCTTCCCACACCCGTGCCCAGGGTGATCATGATGAAATCCCTCATGCCGCGGGCCCCGCCGTAGATCATCTCCCCCATGGCGGCCGCGTTGGCATCGTTGGTCAGGTAGATGTGGACCAGGCTGAACTTGGTCTTCAGGTAGTCCACCACCGGCACGATGCCCTTGAAATGCAGGTTCGGGGCGAACTCGATGGTGCCGTTGTAGTAATTGCCGTTGGGGGCGCCGACACCCATGCCCACCACGTCGAGCTCTTCCTCCCGGGTGGCAAGCAGGTCCTTCACCGCCACGGTGAGGGCATCAAGGTACAGGGTGTAATCGGGATGGGTGACGGTGGGAATGGACGATTGTGCGATCACCGTCCCTCCCTGGTCCACGATCCCCATCACCGTGTTCGTTCCGCCGATATCTATTCCAATGGCAACTTTTTTCATATTTATTTTCTTTCAATGGTTAACATTCGGTTCAACTTGTCCGGAGGGCCCGCAGGGCCACATACAGGACATACAGGATGGCCAGCATGGGCACGATGAAGCCCGCCAGCACGGAGGTGCTGTCGGCCACCAAGCCCATCACCGGGGGCAGGATGGCCCCGCCGACGATGGCGGTCACCATCAGGCCGCTGAGCTCGTTGGCCCGTTGCGGCATCCGGTCGACGGTGATGGAGAAGATCAGCGGGAAGATGTTGGCAAAGCCCAGGCCCACCAGGAAGATGCTGATAATGGTCACGGTCTCGTTCCCCGAAAAAAGCCCCAGGATGGCGACGATGGAGAGGAGGGTGGTGACCAGCAGGAACACCTTTGCCCTGATCCAGTTGAGGATCACGGAACCCAGGAACCGGCCCGACATGATGGCGATGAAGAAAAAGCCCGACCCCGCCACGCCCAGGCGCTGGATGTCGATGCCGAACTGCTCCTCCAGCAGCAGCGGGATCCCGGAGCTGATGCTCACCTCCGCACCCACGTACAAGAATATGCCCAGCACCATGAGCAGCACGAACGGATCGGAGAGCAGGGCGAAGCTGGACCGGAAGGTGGCCGGTTCCGAGCCGGGCTCCTTGCGCTCCCGGATGCGTGCCATCTGGAGCAGGACGATGGTCAGCAGCAGGGCCGCCGAATAGATGGGGAACAGGACCTCCCACCCCATGCCGAACCAGCGTGCGGCAGCCACCGGGATCAAGGGTCCCGAAAGCGAGCCGATGGCCTTGACGAACTGACCCAGCGAGAGGTTCCTGGCATACTTCCCTTCGGGCGACACGTCGCGCATGATGGGGTTGCCCGCCACCTGAAGGATGGTGGCACCGGCCCCCAGCAGGAGAATGGTCAGCAGGAACAGGGCATACGAGTTCAAACCGCCGAACACCGGGATCACAAGGCCCAGGAGCGCCACCACCAGCCCGATGGCCAGCACCCGCTTCTTGCCGGCCTTGTCCTGGTAGATGCCCATGGGCACCGAAAGGAGCCCGAACATGGCGAAGCCCACAAAGGGGATCATCTGTGCCATGGCATTGGACAACGAGAACTCGGTCTTGGCCAGCCCCACGAACGGGCCGACGGCATCGCCGAACCCCATGCACAGGAAAGCCATGAATACCGGGATGGAGCTCATCCCCGACGATCTTTTCAAATCATTCATCTGGGTTGGTTTTATTGATTACCAGGATCCGCCAGGGTGTGGCCGGGGGACCCCCGTTAAGACCTTCATTGCCATGCCCGTCCCGGGCATCCAACCGGAAATGGCGCCTGTTCGCCGGGTCGGCCGTCCACATCAGGGAGGATGGTGTCGCGGCATCCGTTTCCAGGATGGTCACCTGCTCGCCGCGGCCGAATGCAAGGTCGACAGGCAGAATGAATTCCTCCGGCACGCGGCCCGCCAGGGTGTCAGGCCGGCCGGCCACGCGGAGTCCGCCCGGCACGGTGTCGAACGTGAACTCAGTGGCCTCATGCAATGCCAGCGCCTCGCGGGCGGCGGCGGAGTCGAAACGATACCGGAAGGCGATGCCCGAATTGAAGCACCTGAGGTCGATGGTATAGGCCATCCCTTCCTTGCGGCCGGCGGTGAGGCGGACGGAGAGGGAATTGTACTTCAGGCCTTCAAAGAAAGGCTCTCCCTGTGAGCCGTCCTCCGTTGGCGCAGGATGTGACCCGTCGTCCAGGACCATGCCCGTGGTCAGGTCGGGCCCGCCCTCCATCCGGAAACCCAGGATCGACCAGGCCAGGAGCTTTTCCTGCCCGTGGTAGACCATGTAATACGGGTTGCCATTGAAAAGATTGAAATAGAGGTGCACATTGAAGTCGGGCGAGGGCAGGACCGCCTCATAGCTGTCCTTTTGCCTGTGGCAGGCGGTGAGGGTCAGCAGCAGAGAGAAGAAAACCAAAAACCGACGTTTCATCCCGGGCAATTATGCCTGCTAAAATACACATGTATGCGGAAAATCGGAATAAATTTTTAAGGTAGGGAAAGAGATTCCCGGTGCGGGGTCTGCCGGGGGCCGCCCGGTGAACAAGGGCTATTTTTTCAATTCGAGGGCATTCTTCACCACATCGATGAACTGCTGCCGCTTGAAGGGCTTGGCAATGTAATCGTCCATGCCCGCCTCGATGCACTGGTCCTTGTCGGATTTCATGGCATAGGCCGTCAGCGCGATGATGGGGGTATGGATCCCTTTCGGGGCTTCCAGGTCGCGGATCATCCGTGTGGCCTCGTAGCCGTTCAGTACCGGCATCTGGACATCCATGAGGATGAGGTCGAACTGATCTTTCTTATAGGCTTCGAGCGCCTGCTCTCCGTCGTCGACCATGGTGATGTCCCAATCCTCCGCCCTGGTAATGGCCTTGATGAGGAACTGATTGGCCTCGTTGTCCTCTGCAACTAATATCCTATATGATCCTTTGGTCGAACCGGCCATAGTAAACTAATAAACCTCGTGAATGATGCGATTGATCTTGTTTTGTGCGGCAAAGATAAAAAAATCCGGTAAG
>CAYLTG010000233.1:0-4188 GCA_964386225.1 uncultured Bacteroidales bacterium | reverse complement strand
AGCAAAATTATAAAATTTATTTTGCCCTCCCTGACGAATGAAATATTTTTGCAAAAATCTTGTTCTTATATGCAGGATGGTAAATATGAGCGGTGATGGTAAATTTTGAGAAGTTTGAACTGGAAAACGGGCTGCGGGTGATCGTCCACAAGGACGCCACCACACCCATCGTGGCGCTCAACATCCTCTACGATGTAGGTGCACGGGACGAGGACCCGGAAAAGACCGGCTTTGCGCACCTGTTCGAACACCTCATGTTCGGCGGGTCGATAAACATCCCCAAGTACGACACCCCCCTCGAGAACGCCGGCGGCGAGAACAACGCCTTTACCAACAACGACATCACCAATTATTACCTGACCATACCCCGGCAGAACCTGGAGCTGGCCTTCTGGCTGGAGTCGGACCGCATGCTCGACCTCGCCTTCTCGGAAAAGAGCCTGGAGGTGCAGCGCAACGTGGTGATCGAGGAGTTCAGGCAATCGTACCTCAACCAGCCTTACGGCGACGTGTGGCTGCTGCTCAGGCCCATGGCCTACAAAGTGCACCCCTACCGGTGGTCGACCATCGGCAAGGAGGTCGCGCACATCGAGCATGCCACGATGGAGGACGTACGGGCTTTTTACGGCAGGTTCTACAATCCCAACAACGCCATCCTCACGGTAGCCGGCAATGTGACCACGGAGGAGGTGAAGGACCTGGCAACCAAATGGTTCGGCCCCATCCCGTCAGGCCCCTCCCTACGGCGGATGCTGCCCGGGGAGCCCAGGCAGGAAGAGGCCCGTTCCCTGACCGTGGAACGCCCCGTGCCGTTTGACGCCATCTACAAGGCCTACCACATGTGTGCCCGGAACGACGCGGACTACCACACCACCGACCTGGTCTCCGACATCCTCAGCAACGGCAACTCCAGCCGCCTCTACAACCGGCTCGTCAAGGAGGAAAAGCTGTTCAGCGACCTGCATGCCTACATCACGGGCGACATCGACAAGGGCCTCTTCATATTCAGCGGCAAGCTGGTCAAGGGTGTCGCCATGGAAAAGGCGGAGGCGGCCCTCAACAGGGAGATCGACCACATCCGCACTCAACCGGTGACCGACGACGAACTCACCAAGGTCAAGAACAAGATCGAATCGAACCTGGAGTTCTCCGAGATCTCGGTCCTCAACAGGGCCATGAACCTGTCCTATTCGGAGCTGCTGGGCGATGCCGGGTTCATTAATGCGGAAAAGAAAAAATATGCCGCGGTCACCCGGGAAGGCATACTGGCAGTGGCCTCGGAGGTATTCAGGCCCGAGAACTGTTCCACCTTGTATTATCTTGCCAACTAGCCCATGAATCCCAACAGACATATCGCACCGGCCATCGAATTCGTCAAGGGGATCAGTCCCGTGGAGCCCGAACTGGCCCGGCTCGACAACGGGATCCCGGTCTACCTGATCCATTCGCCCAGCCAGGACCTGGTGAAGATCGAATTGCTGATGGAAGCGGGTAAATGGTACGAGGAAAAACCGATCGTGGCGAACTTCACCAACAAGATGCTCAAAGAGGGCACCCGCACGCTCAGTGCCGCCGCCATCGCCGACAGGATCGATTATTACGGGGCACACCTCGAGAATTCGGTCGACAAGGACATGAGCTATGTTTCGCTCTACACACTCAACAAGCACCTGGAGCGCACCCTGCCCCTCCTGGCGGATGTGGTGCTGAACCCCGTTTTCCCGGCCAACGAGCTGGAGACGCTGAGGCAGAACAGGCGGCAGCGGTTCATCGTCAACAACCAGAAAGTGCGGTTCCTGGCCAAGCGGAAGTTCAGTTCCCTGATATACGGTGCCGATCATCCCTATGGAAAGACCTTCGAGGCAGCCGATTTCGACCATGTGACGCGCGACGACCTGGTTCGGTTCCACGAGACCTATTTTACGGCCGGTCGCTGCAAGATCATCGCAGCCGGCAACATCCGGCCCGGGTTCCTCGAGATGCTGAATGCGCACTTCGCAGCTTTCCGGAACGACGGAAGCCCGGCCGGGGGCGCACCCATCCCCGCCGGAGAAGGCACGGCAGGGGTGAAGAGCAAGATCGAGAAACAGGACGCCCTGCAGTCGGCCATCCGGATCGGCCGTGTGCTCTTCAACAAGACCCATCCCGACTATGCCCGGCTGAAGGTGCTGAACACCATCCTGGGGGGTTACTTCGGGTCCCGGTTGATGACCAACATCCGGGAAGAGAAGGGTTACACCTACGGGATCGGCTCGGCCATCGTGTCCCTTCAGCAGTCGGGATATTTCTTCATCGCCTCCGAAGTGGGCACCGAGGTAACCTCCGATGCCATCGCGGAGGTATACCGTGAGATCGACAGGCTGCAACAGGACCTTGTGCCCGAAGAGGAGCTCACCCTGGTGAAGAACTACATGCTGGGAAGCTTCCTCCGCAGCCTCGACGGCGCCTTCGCCCTGTCGGAGAACTACAAGGGCCTGGTGGAATATGGCCTGGACTATACCTACCTCCTCAGGTTCGTGGAGGAGATCCGCGAGGTGACTGCAGCGGAGCTGCGGGACCTGGCCCGGGCCTACCTCGGTGCCGGCACCCTGTCGGAACTGGTGGTGGGCAAACCTGATCAATAGTGAATTGAAGCTAAAAAACAACATAAAGGGATTGTTCTTCCTGGCCGTCGGGATGCTGGGGATGGCCGTCCCCTTGGCCAGCCAGGTGAACGCCGGCGCCGATGTGTCCATCAGTGCAGGCCTTCCCGTGCACCTGAAAGCCAGCTTCACAGGCTACACCGGGGTTCCGGTGACGGCACAGGACGATTATTTCGTAGGCCCCTTCGAGATCGGCTTTGATTTTGTCTATTTCGGCAATACGCACGACGAGGTGGCCATCGGCCCCAACGGGGTGGTCAGTTTTTATCTGCCCGACATCCTGGGCATCGTTTCCTGGACGCCCCTGCCGATCCCCAACAACATCCTGCCGCGGACCATCATGGCCCCCTACCAGGACCTGTTCGACCGGCCCATAGCGCCGCACGACAACTACATCTACCATGTCACGGTCGGCGAAGCCCCGGACCGCAAGTTCATCGTCGGGTGGTGCGAGGCACCCATGTATGGCTGCAACGACCAGCGATCCACATTCCAGGTGGTCCTCAACGAGCAGGACTCCAGCATCGTCTGCCACCTCATCCGCAAGCCGGCCTGCGACCGCAATGCCGGCAACCGGGGCACGCTCGGGCTGAACTTCGAGAATGGCCTGGGGGTGGCTGTGCCGGGCAGGAACGACGCCTCGTGGACCGCCTCCGGCGAATCATGGCGCTTCACCCCCGACGGACCTGAGAATTACATCGTCACGGAAGTGGACCACGCTCCCGAGCCGGCGGCACCCCCGGGAAGTATGTCGTTCGCCTGGTACGAAGGAAACTACCCGGGCGGCAACCAGGTGAGCAGCGCCTGGGAAGTGGTGGTGAGCCCGATGGAAACGACGACCTACTTCTGTGCGGTGACCCTCTGCGACGGCCAGACCTACGTGGACGACGTCCTCATCACGGTAAGCCCGGTACCCAACGCCTTCAACCCCGACAGCCCGGCGGAGGAGAACAGGACCTTCAGGCTTTTTGCCGACCCCGAGAACAGGATCACGAAGTATGCCCTCTACATTTACAACCGTTGGGGGCAACTGGTCTTCGAGACCAACGATGTGAACGAGGGCTGGGATGGCACCTCCAATGGCGACCCGTGCAACGCAGGGGTTTACGTCTGGACGGTGTACTATGAGAATGTGGACGGCAAATCGACCAACAGGGGAACGGTGACCCTGGTCAGGTAAAAAAAAAAAGCCCCCCGACCGGGAGGCTGATTCTCTAGCGCAAGGCAGGTTTTTCAGGTGTGGGTTTTGTGATCCCCAGCTTCGCCTTCACCTTGTCCATAATGTTTTCGGTGGGTTCGGCATACAAGAGCAGCCCTTCGGTGCTGTTGAAAATGTAATTGTAACCATTCTCCTTGGCTACGTCCTCTACGGCTTTCCTGGCTTTCTCGATGATGGGGGTCGTGAGTTCCACCTCTTTCTGCTGCAGGTCCTGGGTGGCGGAAACCTCAAATGCATCCATCCGCTCCTTCAGGTCGTTGATCTCGGCCTCCTTGGTGCTGCGGATGATGTTCGACATGGTCTCCATGTTGGCCACGTAATCGTTGT
>CAYLTG010000232.1:0-4238 GCA_964386225.1 uncultured Bacteroidales bacterium | reverse complement strand
GAGATGCGGGCGTTGGGCCACATGAACAGCAGGCGGGGATCGTAGGCCCTCCCGGCCATGGCATAGTTGCCGGCGCCGAACGATCCGCCGAAGATGACCGTGAACTTGGGCACGTCGGCGTTGGCCACGGCATGGACGAACTTGGCCCCGTCGCGGGCGATGCCGCCATGCTCGTACTGCTTGCCGACGATAAAGCCGGTGATGTTCTGCAGGAACAGCAGCGGGATCTTGCGCACCTGGCACAGTTCCACGAAGTGGGCCCCCTTCAGGGCGGACTCCGAGAACAGGACGCCGTTGTTGGCGATGATGCCCACGGGATAGCCCATGATATTGGCGAACCCGGTGATGAGGGTGGGGGCATAGCGGGCCTTGAACTCATGGAAGCGGCTGCCGTCGACGATGCGGGCGATGATCTCCTTCGAATCGACCGGCTTCCGGAAATCGATGGGCGCCAGCCCGTACAGTTCCTCGGGATCATACTGGGGCTCCTCGACGGGGCTCAGCTCCAGCGGGTGCTTGCGGCGGGCCTCCAGGGTCTCGAATATGTTGCGGCAGATCTGGATGGCATGCTGGTCGTTCTCGGCATAATGGTCGGCCACGCCGGAGATGGCGGTGTGGACGTCGGCCCCGCCCAGCTCCTCGGGCGTGACCACCTCGCCGGTGGCGGCCTTCACCAGCGGGGGGCCGCCGATGAAGATGGTGCCCTGCTTCCTGACGATGATGGTCTCGTCGCTCATGGCCGGCACATACGCACCGCCGGCGGTGCAGGAGCCCATGACGATGGCGATCTGGGGGACGCCCATGGCCGACAGCCGGGCCTGGTTGTAAAAGAACCGGCCGAAGTTGAACCGGTCGGCGAACACCTTCGCCTGTTCGGGAAGGAAGATGCCGCCCGAGTCGACCATGTAGACGCAGGGGAGCCGGTTCTCGATGGCGATCTGCTGGGCGCGCACATGCTTCTTGATGGTCTCCTCCACGTAGGTGCCCCCCTTGACGGTGGCGTCGTTGGCGATGATGAGCGTCTCGCGGCCGTGGACCACCCCGATGCCCGTGATGATGCCGGCCGACGGGAACTGGTTGTCGTAGGCGTCGATGGCCGCCAGGGGCGACAGCTCCAGGAACGGGGTGTTGGGATCGAGCAGCAGGTCGATCCGCTCGCGGGCCAGCAGCTTGCCGCGCTCCTTGTGGCGGACCACCGCCTTCTCCTGGTCGCGGAAGCGTACCGCACGCAGCCTCGACCGGTATTCATTCAGTATGTTCAGGAACGCTTCCCGGTTCTGTCCGAATTCCGGGGAGTGCACGTCGATCTTGGATTCAATTCTGTACAAAGCCTGTGGTTTTATGATGGGTCAATAGAGATGTCATTGCGCATAGAGCAAGTAAATTTATGCAAAATTTAGTTTCAGGCAAGCCCACCGCTGTCTTTTGGCCGCATCAATCCGCGGCCGGACCGGCCCGGCCGCAGTATGAAATTGACCCTGATGGAATTATGAAGATCCATTTTGCAAAAAGATTTATTTTTGTTGTGGAAAGGTCGATCAAAGAGGGATCGGGGCTGACGAACGTTGGACCACTATTAATTCTTACTCATGGTATTGTTACTTCGCAGCATGCTGCTGGCAACCCTGCTTACCTGCTCAACAGGGATCATGGCGCAACCCGTCGTCGGTGCATTTGCAGGGGTGAACAGCAGTTCACTGGCAGGGGACATGCCGGACAAGGCGGATTACAAAGGGCTGATCGGTCTCAATGCCGGGGTCCACATCGACCTGAAACTCGCCGGGGGCATCTACCTGAGCCTGCAGCCATCCTATTCGCAGGAAGGGACAAGGGTCTTTTACAACCTGGCAAGGAACGAGGAACCGGTTGACAGCCTGAAGATCAGGCTGAATTATTTCTCGCTGCCCCTGGTGCTGAAAGTGACGAGCTCCAGGGAGCGGTTCTATGCCCTCGGTGGTATCGAGACCGGCTTCATGTCCGGTCATCAGGTCAGCAGTCATGACAGGGAACTGGAAACGGAAATCGACATTGAAAAGATTAACATCGCCATGCATTTCGGGGTGGGCTTG
The DNA here is from genome assembly GCA_964386225.1 of uncultured Bacteroidales bacterium. Classification (GTDB taxonomy): domain Bacteria; phylum Bacteroidota; class Bacteroidia; order Bacteroidales; family JAADJA01; genus JAADJA01. The sequence goes on along the minus strand of CAYLTG010000232.1, from coordinate 2,169 downwards.
AAGATCCCGCTGGGGATGCCACGGCTTTTCATCGAGCTGAGGTATGCCCAGGGACTGTTCAACCTTACGGACGAGCCTGTCCTCCAGAGCTACGTACCACGGGTCAAGACCAGCGGCTTCAAGGTGCTGGCCGGCATTGAGTTCCCCCTGAAGAAATCAACTGAGTGACGCCATGAGAAAACATGTTATCCCGTTCATCCTGTCGCTTGTCCTGTGTACCGGCATCGCCGCCCAGGACCAGGCGCCTCTGCCGAAGGAAAAAATGCAGGTGCTCGGGGGGCATACCTTCCCTTCCATTCTGGGGCTGAGAAGTTCCTTCGTCAATACCAGCCTCATGGCGGGGATGGGTTTCGGGAATACGTCGCCCCTGAAGATCAGCGGGATCATCATCGATGACCGAGAGATACTCTCCTTCGAGGGGCAAATGCTGTTCTACGACATGAATGTCAGGTACCAGCAAAGGTTCACCCCCTGGCTCGCTTTGCAGCTGTCCTTTCTCGTTGCAGGCCGCACAGGCACCGACATGTCCACCATCATGGCCGACGGGGTGAATACCCTGAACGGCGGTGAGATCGGCTGGCTGGTCCGGTTCCTTCGGACCGACCGCCTGAACCTGTCGGCAAATGTGAATGTCAGTAACCTGACCGGCAATTTCATCAATGTCAAAGATTATTTCAGTGACCTGATCAACAATGTGCCTGATCCCAGCATCACCCGGAAAGTCCCTGCCATGAACATAGGAGCCGGCGTTTCCGGAGCTTATGCATTCAGCCCTGCGTTCGGTTTGCAGTTCAATGCGGAATATGCATTCGGCGAATCTTTCGAACGCAGGAAGAATCAAGGGTACTTCCTTGCCACCGTGGCCGGGGATGCAGATTTCAATCCCCGGTATGACGTCCCGGTCGGGCTGGCTTTGTCCTATACCCTGACCTCCGCACCTGAGATCGTATTGAGCGACGGCGGCATATCCAATGTAACCGCATTGAAGGTCGGTTATACGGGGGCGGATGATTTTGAACTGGGACTGCAATACAACTATTACGATGTGGAGATCAGGAGTGTGGACGATAAGCCGTTCGTCGGGAAGGTCATGCTTCAGATGAGGTTCTATTTCTAACACAATGTCAAATCAACCCTACCAACACCCATGAGCCTTTACAACAGGATCGAAAAGATGATCATCCCTTACAGCAACATCCTTCTGGTGTCGCTGGTGAGCATTTTTCTGTTCATCACCCCGTTCTTCCCTGTGCCGTGGCACCGGACGGTGGGAGCAGTGGTTTTCTCCATGGTCTTCTTTGTCTCCATCTTCGCCCTTGACTCCGGCCGCAAGATCCTGTGGGTCGTCGCCGTGTTCGCCTTCATCATGGAATGGATGGGCTACTGGATCAACTTTCCCGCGGTCTTTTACCTGTCGATGTCCGTCAACATTCTCTTTTTCCAGGTCATCGTCATCAAGCTGCTCATCCAGATCGCCCGCAGCAAGAAAACCGATGCCGGCATCATCCTGGAGTCCATCAACGGGTACCTGATGATGGGTCTCATGTTCACCTCCTGGGTGGCCATGGCCATGGCCTATGACCCGCAGTCGTTCAGCTTCTACAGCTCGGAGACCATCGCGCTGGACTATTCCTATTTCACCTTCGTCACCATGACCACCCTGGGGTACGGCGACGTGACCCCCCAGGTCCCGTTTGCCCGGTCGCTGTCGATCCTCATCAGCACCGCCGGCCAGATGTACGTGGCGGTGATCATCGCCATGCTGGTGGGGAAGTATGCTGGAGCGGGTTCGAAAAAGGAGTAAGGGGGAATTCGTTATTGACAATGAGGATAAATCACAAATTACAACCTCTAAATCCCAAACAAATTACAATGCCTAAATATCAAATTCCAAACATCCTCCGTTCAAACCTTGTGGCGGGACAGATACCTTGATAAATATTCAATTCTCATTTTATCTTCATCAATTAACCAACTGAAAAGAAAGGACATAGGGAGAACTTTTCATCAAGGGATGTTTGGGAATTGAGAATTGTATTCTGGAGCTTGTTTGGTCCCGATGAATATCGGGATAGAGGTTGTGATTTGTGATTTCAGCTCACCATTTTACCTAACCTCAGCCAATGTAAAGGTATCTTTCACCCTTACCCCTTTCTCCGTCATCTCCAG
>CAYLTG010000231.1:0-4364 GCA_964386225.1 uncultured Bacteroidales bacterium | reverse complement strand
ATGACGTTCACCTCGGTGCCCCTGACGAACTCCTGCAGGATGACCGGGGTTCCCCATTTGGCGCTGATCTTGTTGAAATGGTTGATCACCTGGTCGTCGTTGTAGGCGATGTAGGCATCATAGAACTTCCCCTTGACCAGGATGGGGTATTCGAACTCGCTCTTCAGCTTCAGGATCTCCCACGGATCGTTCATGCCCTTGCTGTGGGGCACCTTGATGCCGTATTTCTTCCCGTATGCGGGCAGGTTCGATTTGTGGCGCTCCTCGAACTGTTCCATCGTGGGAAGGAAGGTGCGGATGCCCATCTCCTTCAGCTTGCCTTCCGACCTCATGAAGGTATAGAGCTCGGCGTCGAAGTTGGGGATCAATACGTGGATGTCCTCCCGGCCGTTGATGTATCCGATCCGCTCCATGAGGGCTTCAGACCCCCCGGAAGGGTAGGGGATCTGGTAGGTCTTGTCGACCATGTCCTTCATGTAGATGCCCGGCTCCAGGTTCTCGTAGGCCAGCCCGATGATCCGCACGTCGAATTCGCCCGATTCGCGCAGGCTGCGGATGACCGGAATGCCCGGACCCGGATTGTCGGTATTGTTAAGTCCGGTGACGGCGATGTTTAGTGTTGGCTTCTTCATGTCAGGATGTGGTTTCGACCAGGTTGAACTGCCGAAGCATGTTCACGAAGTCATAGTAGTTGTTCTCGAAGGTGTCGCGTTCCACTTCATATTTCTTCAACACGAAATGGAAGATGTCGCCCTGGCTTTTCCCTTCCTTCATGAGCGTCAGGATCTCCACCCCGATGGGGTTCATGGAAAAGGAGTCGCCGGTGGTGGGGTCAAAAACGAATCCCGACTCACTGATGGCTATGTTCTTTTTCAGTTTCATAAGACTGGATATTTGGATAGTTCAGAATCTTGTATCAAAATTAACGTCACTTTTCACGATTCAATTTACACAATTTCATAAAAATGTTACAGAATTCAGGAAATTGCCGTGATCGGCGGGGTCAGGATGCCCGGTTTCAGGGTTCCCGGACTTGAAACGGGCCCGCGGCCCGCTGGGCCTCCAATTGTTCGTCCGGTAAAAAACCCGGGGCCGGCCAGGGAAGGAGGGCCCTGTCCGGCCCGGGACTCAGTACCAATTCTCATTGGGTTCCGATCGGGGATTTATGGTAGTTACAACGACCGGCAAATACAAAGGGGCGTCACGGATTGCAGGGTATACCACCCGCTTCATGGTCCCCGTTCACAATGGCATCGAAAGTCTCCTGGTCAAGATATTGCGGTTCATACCCGATGTCCCGCATCTCCAGGTGACGGTAAAACGCCCGGAGGTGGTTCCTCGATGCCCGCATCAGGTTGCCGAACACACACCGGATATAGTCATCCTCGCTTGCGTCGATATGGGCCTGCAGGTCGACGATATCCACCTCCTCGATGGTGGCGCCAACGACCAGGGCATCCTCAATGGATTGCTCCCCGAGACCGATCAGCGTATTGTAAAGCTCCTGGAGCTCCTCGTTGGCAAACTCCCCGTAGTTCGGGGATGCCGGGTCTTCAAGCCCGTACTGCTCAAGCAGGCTGAGGACCCTGTCCATGTGCTGCTGCTCGCTTTTGGAGATGTTTCCAAAAACTGGAAGCTCGTAGAGTCCTTCCAGGTAGGTGTAAACGTCACGTGCCAGTTTCTCCTCCTCCCGCATGTATAGCAGGGCTTCCTCGTCGGAGAGCGCCGGCCCGTCTTTCTCGGGGTATGCGATCGCAGGATCGTCTCCCGCACCGAGCGATTCATCGTCCGTTTTGGAGCACGACATCAGGTTTGGGGTCAGGAGCAGGGCCAGCGTCGCCAGGATCAGGGTTTTTCCATTCATTATCTTCATGGTATTTATTTTATTTATGTGATTTAATCAAGAACTTCAAAACAAAGTTAGGTTCAATGTTCGTAATATTACTTACAATATCTTGTGATTTATTAATGGTTTTAGGGGTAATTTTAATGGAATTGTGTGCGGATGTTATAAAATCCTGTGACGGGCGGGAGGGTGATTTGCGGAAACCCGCTGCCCGGGCTCAGGACAGCTCTTCGAGGGGCCTTTTGAGGTTGAGGCCCATTTTCTTGTATTCGGTCACGGAGTAGCCCGTTTCCTTCCTGAACTGGTTCGACAGGTACTGCACGCTGGAATAGTCCATCATATAGGCGATCTCGCTCAGGGTGTATTCATCGAGGAGGATAAGCTCCTTGATCCGTTCGATCTTGTTCAGTATGATGTAGCGCTCGAGCGTCACCGGCTCATGTTTGGAGAAGATCTTGGACAATTGCTGGTAACTGAGCCCCAGCATTTCCACCAGGTAGTCCGACTTCCTGACGATGGAATCCATGTTGTTGAGATGGTGTATCAGTTCCACCACGGTGGTCTTGATCTTGTTCACGATCTTTTTCTCCCGTGACACCACCAGCTCGAAGCCGCTTTCTTTCAGGATGGAGGCGATGGTGCTCATGTTTACCTTCAGGCTGTTGTACCGAATGCGGGCTTCCCCCAGGGTGATCTGCTCCACCACGATGCCGTGCTTCTCCAGGGCGTCGCGAACAACCCTGATGCAGCACCTGCAGAGCATGTTCCTGATCTGGATGCTCGTGGTGGTGTTTTGTGTGTTCTCGCCTGTGTTCATGCCCGGCTTCGCTAACGGTCGCGTAAAGGTAATAAAGTTTCGTGTTCGCAGTTCACCTTACAAGGTCCAATGCACAGGCATGTTCCCACATTCCGGGATCGATGCCGGCATTGTTACGCCGGTTTTTCCATGGTCCCGGTAAAAAAAAGCCGGATGATGGCCCTTCTCTTCTGAATTAGCTGTAACTTTATTGTTCGAAATCCAAATTCTGTAATATGAAGATATCGTTACTTGCTTTTTGTCTGCTTCTTATTGGAGTCTGCCTGCCCGGTGCCAGGGCGGGTGTGCAACAGGCTGCCGGCCAGGGAACCGATGGCGTCATCCGCTCGAAGGTCAGTTTCTCCGACATCGTCGAATATGACAGGCTATACCCTGAGCTTCGTCCCAATGGGAGGAGGATCAAGAACTTCATCCAGCCATATGTCCAGTATCCCATCGATCCCGCCGAGATCGTCTACCAGGCACCCAAAGGCGATGGCCTGGCAAAAGGGGTTACGAAGGATCCCTCCCCTTTGCCCGAGGTCGACTTCCAGGGGCTCGATGACAATGGCAATTCCATCCCTCCCGACGTGAACGGCGGCGTGGGCCCCGACCACCTGATGGTGACACTAAACACCGAGTTCCGCATCATGACCAAGGAGGGCGTTCCCATATCAACTGTTGGTACAGGCGCTTTCTGGCAGGGCATCCCCGGGGCGGGAGGCGTGTTCGACCCGAAGATCTATTACGACCCCTTTGAGGGTCGCTGGATCATCGTAATGCCCAGCTCGGGCGATCCCGCCTTCACCAGGCTGATGGTGGCCGTCACCGAGACCAGCGATCCCACCGGCATCTGGTACCGCTATTCCTTCGATGCCGACCCCAACGACGAGTACTGGTTCGATTACCCCGACTTCGGGTTCAACAAGAAGTGGATCGTGGTCACCGGCAACATGTCCCTTTCGCTGCCCCACCACAACGCAGTGTTCATTTTCAACAAGGCCGATCTTTACAATTTCGCCTATGAGATCGGCATGACCCGCTTCGACATCGAAGTGGGCGACGGGCTGAGCCTGATCCCGGCCGTGACCATGGACGAGGAAGAGGAGGACATCTACATGGTGAACCATGCAGGCGGCAATGTGGGCGGCTACGGCTACCTGAAGCTCAGGAAGGTGACGGGCGATGTGGACAATCCCGAATTGGTGGACATCGGCCTCAGCGGCATCCCATACCCATGGAACGAATGGAACTATTTCGGGAATGGCGATTTTGCCCCCCAGCTGGGGACTGATGCAAAGATCAACACTGTCGACGGAAGGTTCCAGAACATGGTGTTCAGGAACGGCAAACTGTGGTGTGCCCATCACATCTACCTGCCTGCCGAGGATCCCACCCGCTCGGCCATCCAGTGGTGGGAGCTCGACACGGAAGGGACCGTCCTGCAGTGGGGCCGTGTCGACGGGGAGGAGGACGGCATGTTCTATGCCTTCGCCTCCATCGCGGTCAATGCCATGGAAGATGTGATGATCGGGTATGCCAGCTTCTCGGAGGAGCAGTATGCCAGTTCCAGCTATTCCTTTCGCTATGCCGACGATCCGGCCAACACCCTGCGCGACCGCTATCAATACAAGGACGGACTGGCTCCCTACTACAAGACTTTCGGAGGCAACCGCAACCGCTGGGGCGACTATACCGCCACCTGCGTCGACCCTGTAAACG
>CAYLTG010000230.1:0-4372 GCA_964386225.1 uncultured Bacteroidales bacterium | reverse complement strand
AGGCCAACATCGGGTTTTCCTATTTCGTTTCCATCGGGAACTCCATGGACGTCAACTTCGGCGACCTCATCGATTATTTCGGGCAGGACCCCAACACGAAGTCCATTGTCCTCTATGTGGAGTCCATCACCAATGCCCGCACGTTCATGTCGGCCGCGCGTGCCTTCGCACGGAAGAAGCCCATCATCGTCTACAAGTCGGGCCGCTATCCCGAGTCGGCCAAGGCGGCGGCCTCGCATACCGGCGCCATGGCTTCCGAGGACAGCATCTACGATGCCGTCTTCCGTCGTGCGGGCGTCTCCCGTGTGTACGACATCGGCAACATCTTCGATTTCACCGATCTCATCGGCCGCAAGCGTGCGCCCCGCGGCAGCGGGCTGGCCATCGTGACCAATGCCGGGGGACCCGGGGTCATGGCCACCGACACGCTGATTTCGCTGGGCGGCAACCTGGTACAGCTTGCCGAGGGGACCATAGCCAGGCTGAACGATATTCTGCCACCTTACTGGTCGCATGGCAACCCGGTGGACGTGCTCGGGGATGCCACCCCCGACCGTGTGGCCTCCGCTACCGAGATCGTACTCCAGGACAACAACGTGGATGCTGTGCTGGTCATCCTCACCCCCCAGGCCATGACACAGCCCACCCTCACCGCCGCCGCCATCGCCAAGCTGGCCGACAACTCCACCAAGCCCATCCTGGCCGCCTGGCTGGGGGGAGAGAGCATGCGCGACGGCTCCCAGGTGTTCAACAAGGCCGGCATTGCCGCCTACGACACCCCCGAGCAGGCCATCCGGGCGTTCATGACCCTCTCGAGCTATTCCAAGAACCTGGAAATGCTGTTCGAGACGCCCAAGGAGGTGCCGCTTTCTTTCAGCTACGACCGTGATGAGCTCAGGAAGAAGTACCTGGAGGAGATCTTCCCGAGGTCACGTGTCCTGTCGGAAGACGATTCCAAGCTCCTGGTCAATGATTACGGGATCCCGACCACACACCCCGAGCTGGCCAGGGACGAGGACCATGCCGCCGAGATCGCCCTGCGCAAGGGGTACCCGGTGGTGCTCAAGATCTCGTCGCCCGACATCATCCACAAGTCCGACGTGGGCGGGGTGGCCCTCAACATCGAGAGCGAGGAGATGCTGCGGGCTTCCTATCACAATATGATGCAGACCATCGCCCAGAAAGAGCCGAAGGCAAAGATCGACGGCATCACGGTGCAGAAGATGATCCGTTCGCGGGAATCGGTGGAGCTGATCCTGGGCATCAAGAAAGACCCTGTTTTCGGCACCATCATGCTGGTGGGCATGGGCGGGATCACGGCCGAGCTCTTCAAGGACCAGCGGCTGGAGTTCCCGCCGCTCAACGAGCAACTGGCCCGGCAGATGCTGAAGTCGCTGCAGATCTATCCCCTCCTTACCGGATACCGGGGACGGGAACCCAAGAATATCGACAAACTCATCGAGGTTCTCATCCGGCTGTCGTACCTGGCGGCCGATTATCCCGAGATCGAGGAACTGGATATCAACCCCCTCATCGTGACCGCCAACGATGCCATCGCACTGGATGCCCGCATCGTGGTGGACCAGGACCTCATCGGGAAGGAGACCAGGGATTACTCACACCTGATCCTGAGGCCCTACCCCGAGCGATTCATCAAGCCGGCCACCCTGAGCGACGGCACCGAGGTGGCCCTGCGGCCCATCAAGCCGGAGGATGAGCCCCTCTGGCTGGAGATGCTGTCGAGCTGCTCCAAGCAGTCGATCTATTCCAGGTTCCGTTATGATTTCTACTTCGATTCCCATGAAGTGGCCACCCAGTTCTGCTTCATCGATTACGACCGCGAAATGGCCATCGTGGCCGAGGTCGAGTTGAACGGGAGGAAAAAGCTCATCGGGGTGGGCAGGCTGATCGGCGATCCCGACGGCGAGATCGCCGAGTATGCGGTTCTGATCACCGACGATTGGCAGCACAAGGACCTGGGCCAGATCCTCACCTCCTATTCCATCGAGATCGCGCGGATGTCGGGCATCAGGCGGGTGACGGCCGAAACGACCAAGGACAACAAGCCCATGATCGCCGTCTTCCGGAAAATGGGCTTCGAGGTGTTCTTCAACGAGGATACCACCGTGACGGTATCCAAGAAGCTGGAATAAAAAAACCGCCTGCAACAGGAGATGCAGGCGGCTTTGCATGTTCCCTTCGGGGAGTTATTCCGTTTCCAGCAGGGGAATGGATGATGCCACCTCGTAATCGATCAGGATGTCGATCTTGTTCTCGGCCTGGAAATAACGCAGCACCTTGGTCGGGGGCAGTATTTTCGAGAACTTTTTCACGTAGGTCTTCTTCAGCGCCAGGACCTCGGTCTCGTAGCTGTTCATCCGTTTCATGAGGTCGAGGGCCACGTCGTCGGTCATTTGCTCATAGTTCGCGGCAAAATCGTTGATGATCTTGAGGTACCTGGTGTTCGCGGCATAGAGCTTCTCCTGGAACTCGTTGTAGAGGGGCCAGAAAGCCTCACCTTCCTCCTGGGTGAATGTCATGTTCTCTGCGATGATCGCTTTCTTTTCCGTTTTCAGGGCGCTTCTCATCACTTCCATGTAGCTCTGGTCATCCTGCGCGGACGACAGCAGTGCGGACCCTGCAAACAGGATCAATAAAATCATGTTCTTCATCTTGGTAAATTTAAATTGTACCAGGATGAAACAATCTGCGGGCTGAAAAGTTCTGCTCCTGTCAGATGACCTTGTCGATCGTCGAGCAGATGGCCCCGAAGATCTGGTCGATGTCGCCGATTCCGCTGATCGATGTGAAGTGACCGTTCTTGCTGTAGTGGTCGATGAGGGGCTGGGTCTGTTGGTTGTAGACCTTGATCCTGTTTTCGATCACATCCCGGGTGTCATCTTTTCTTCCTTCCAGCTCGGCGCGTTTGAGCAGGCGTTTGATGATCTCCTGGTCATCGACGTCGAGCGCCAGCACCAGGGACACCTTTTCATTTCTTTTTTCGAGGATCTTGTCCAGGTCTGCGGCCTGTTGCAGGGTGCGGGGAAATCCGTCGAAGACGAACCCTGGGGTTCCTTCTGCCTGGTCCATGGCATCTTCCAGTATCTCGACAAGCAATTCGTCGGGGACCAGTTCCCCTTTTTCGATGATGCCCTGGACCTTCAGCCCCAGCCTCGTCTTTTCCCGGATGTTGCGGCGGAAGATATCGCCGGTGGAGATGTGTGTGAGGCCATATTTCCGGGCGACCTTCACCGATTGAGTGCCTTTTCCCGAGCCCGGGGGACCGAATAATATGAAATTGAACATGCAAAAAACATTTAAAGGTTAGTATTGTGCTATCGTCACAAATATACGGGATGCACGACAATAATCTGTACTTTTGAACGAATTTTTGGTTGCATTCCGAAGTGTTTTTTCAAGAGGATACCACCGTGTACCCGTATTCATCCGCGGGGCTGCGGGCCGATGCCGTGGAGATCATGCGCGACAGCCTGTCGACCGCCGATTCCTCGCGTGCCGACACCGCCGGCATGCCCGGCGGCGAAGGGCAGTCGCTGGTGCCTTCCATGCTCCGGGGCCACAAGCTGCACGGCCCCCGGATGGAGCCTCATGCGAAGCCTCACGGGAACGAGGACTGGATCACGGTCCATTTCCTGATCGGCCTTATCGTGCTCGCCTGGATCCGCATCTATTACCTCAAACGTCTGCGCCAGGCGCTGAAGGCGTTTCTCAGTTACCGCTACCAGGGCATGCTCGTCAGGGAAGGGAATATCCTTCGCGAACGCATCAGCATCGCCCTGATCATCATACACCTCATTTCCACATCCCTGCTTGCCTACCTGGTCTTCACCCGGTTGCTGCATTACGACCTGCTCCAATTGAAGAGCTTCAGGATGTTCTCATTCATCATGCTGGTGGTGATCGTGCTGTGGGTCCTGAAGAACCTTCTCAACACCATCATCGGGAAGGTGTTCCAGAACCCTGTGGTGACCTCCGAATACATCCTGACCAATTTTATCTTCAATGTTTCCGTTGGCATTTTCCTTCTGCCCGTGCTTATTTTCGCCGTTTATCTTCCGTCGGTCGAAATGGTCTACATCGGCGTTGGCATCTGGGTTATATCGTTTATTTACAGACTAATCCGGTTGCTTTTGACCAGTTTATCCTTCACAAAATTTTCGTTATTCAACAGATTTTTATATCTTTGCACCTTCGAAATAGCACCAGTTTTCGTACTTATAAAGCTGGTAATGAGTAACTTGAGTTAACGCAGGCTCGTTTTACAACAAAATTTGAATATTAAATCAAAGGGGGGATTGAAGTTGAAAGTAAAAAATATTCTTGTTTCGCAACCGCCACCGGCAGATTTGGA
>CAYLTG010000229.1:0-4392 GCA_964386225.1 uncultured Bacteroidales bacterium | reverse complement strand
AAAAAGCCTACTTCGAGTACTTCATCGACGAGAAGTACGTGGCGGGGATCCAGCTCACCGGCACGGAGATCAAATCGATCCGCCAGGGCAAGGTGAGCCTGGCCGAATCATACTGCAGCTTCAAGGGACACGAGCTGTTCGTCGTCAACATGCACATTGCGGAGTACGACTTCGGCACCCACTACAACCATGAGCCCAAGCGCGACCGCAAGCTCCTCCTTACCGCCCGCGAGCTCAGGAAACTCGCCACCAAGGTCAAGGAGCGGGGGTATACCATCATCCCCACCCTGCTGTTCATCAATGAAAAGGGACTGGCCAAGCTGGAGGTCGGGCTGGCCCGCGGCAAGAAACTGCACGACAAGCGCGACACGATCCGCGACAAGGACACCCGGCGCGACATGGAGCGCCGCATGCTGTGACGTCAACCCCTGTAATATCGTGATTTACCAGTGACAGACCAGGGCTGTTAAAGTTTGTTAAAATGGAAAAGCCCATTTGTAATTTTTCTGACTGATTATTTTTTTTGCAAAAAAATTGAACCTATGGATATAGTTGTAGAGAACCTGACCAAGCGTTACGGCGCCCAGCGTGCCGTCGACAACATATCGTTCCGGGTGAAGACCGGCGAGATCCTCGGCTTCCTGGGGCCCAACGGGGCCGGCAAGACCACCACCATGAAGGCCATCACCACCTACCTCAATCCCAACGAAGGGAACATCTACGTGGGCAACCTGTCGGTGATGGAGAACCCGGATGAGGTGAAAAAGAACATCGGCTACCTGCCGGAGAACAACCCCCTGTACAGTGACATGCCGGTGATCGACTACCTGAAGTTCGTGGCCAACCTGCAGGGGATCCAGAAGTCGAAGATCCGCGAACGGATCCTGGAGATGATCCAGATCACCGGGCTGGAAGGGGAAAAGCACAAGAAGATCAGCGAGCTCTCCAAGGGATACAAGCAACGCGTCGGGCTGGCCCAGGCGCTCATCCACGACCCCGAAGTACTTATCCTCGACGAGCCCACCTCGGGCCTGGACCCCAACCAGATCGTGGAGATCCGCGAGCTCATCAAGAAGATCGGCAAGGAGAAGACCGTGATCCTCAGCTCGCACATCCTGGCCGAGGTGGAGGCCACCTGCGACCGCATCCTCATCATCAACAAGGGAAAGATCGTCGCCGACGGCACGGCCGGCGAGCTCCGCAAACAATCGGAAGGACGCGAGGTGCTGAAAGTGAGGATCGAGGAGGGCGACCAGAACGAGATCTACAAGGCCCTGCAGGCACTGGACACAGTCGGCGTCGTCGACCTGGCGGCCGGCTCGACCAACAACTTCGAGGTGCAGAGCAAACCCGAGCTTTCCTCCCGCAAGAAGATCTTCGAGCTTTGCGTGAAACATAAATGGGTGCTGACCGAAATGACCCCGGTGGAGACCAAGCTGGAGGACATCTTCCGGGAGCTCACAATGAATTAATCGATTTCAAAGGCAATAAATCATACTGACATGCGACAAATTTGGACCATTTCAAACCGGGAACTGCAATCGTTTTTCGATTCGCTGATGGCTTACATCATGATCATCGCTTTCCTCGGCTTCAGCGGTTTTTTCACGTGGTTGTTCGGATCCGACATCTTTTTCATCAAGCAGGCCAGCCTGCAGGCGTTCTTCGGCATCGCCTACTGGACCCTGTTCTTCTTCATCCCGGCCCTCACCATGCGGCAGTTCGCCGAGGAGAACCGGGCGGGGACCATCGAGCTGCTGATGACCAAGCCCGTGAACGACTGGCAGGTGGTGATCGGCAAGTTCCTGTCGACTTTCATCCTGATCCTCATCGCCCTGGTGCTGACCCTGCCCTACTACATCACGGTGGCCAGCCTGGGTCCCGTCGACCATGGCGCCGTGCTCACCGGCTACCTGGGGCTGATCCTGATGAGTGCCGCCTACATCAGCATCGGGCTGTTCACCAGCAGCCTCTCCAACAACCAGATCGTGAGTTACCTGCTCGCCCTCTTCATCGGCATCTTCTTCCAGATCATCTTCTCCCTGCTGTCGAGCAACTTCGGCGGGTTCGCGGGCGAAGCGCTGAACTTCCTCAGCGTGTCGTCGCACTTCGACTCCATCTCGCGCGGAGTGATCGACTCCAGGGACATCATCTACTTCCTGTCCCTCATCTTCCTGGGGCTGATCCTCACGGAAGCCAACCTGGCCCGGAAAAGAAACTAATTCGTGAATCCAAACGGTGAATAACATGAAAAACAAAAGATCCATAACCGCACAGATTTTACTGATCATTGCCGTCCTGGTGGTGCTGAACTTCCTTTCGGACATGTTCTTCCTCCGGCTCGACTTTACGGCCGACCAGCGGTACACGCTGAGCAGTGCCTCCAAGGACATCCTGAGGGCCCTCGACGAGCCCGTGACGGTGACCGCCTATTTCACCGAGGACCTCCCCCCTGAGTACGCCGCTTCCCGCCAGGACTTCAAGGACCTGCTGACCGAATACGCCACCGTTTCAAAAGGCAACGTGGTGTATGAGTTCCTCGATCCCAACAAGGACCAGCAACTGGAACAGAAGGCCATGAGCCAGGGCATCATGCCCATGCAAATGAACATGCGGGAGAAGGACGAGGTGGTCCTCAAGAAGATCTACATGGGCGCCGTCCTTCAGATGGGCGACAAGTCGGAGCCCATCCCGGCCATCCAGCCCGGCGCCGCCATGGAATACGACCTGTCGACCGCCATCAAGAAGCTGTCCATCACCGCCAAGCCGGTGATCGGGCTGATGCAGGGACACGGCGAGCCCGGCATGGCCGCCATGCCGCAGGTGCTCCAGGCCATGGATGTGCTGTATACGATCGAGCCGGTCAACCTCGGCAGCCCGAATACCGAACTGTCCAAGTACAAGACCATCGCCATCGTGGCGCCCGCCGACACCATCCCGCCGCACCATTTTGACCTGCTGGACAGCTACCTGGCCGGCGGTGGCAACCTGTTCATCGCCATGGACCGCGTGAAAGGGGATTTCACCACAGTGCAGGGCAGCGCCATCGAAACCGGCCTGGAACGCTGGCTCGAACAGAAAGGACTGGTGGTCGACAACAATTTCGTGGTCGACATGAACTGCGGATCGGTATCGGTGCGGCAGGGCAACTTCCCCTTCCCCGTCCAGGTGCCCTTCCCCTACCTGCCACGGGTGCAGAAGTTCGCCGACCACCCCATCACCAAAGGCCTGGAGCAGGTAATGCTGCAATTCGGCAGCCCCATCAGCTACACGGGCGATACCGCCAACATGTTCGTGCCCATCCTGTTCAGCTCCGACAAATCGGGAACCAGGTCCACGCCCCTGTACTTCGAGGTGAACAAACGATGGGGCGACAGCGACTTCCCGAAGGCAGGCATCACCCTCGGCGCCGTGCTGCGCGGGAACCTCGTGGGCAACAACATCTCGAGCATCGTGCTGATCTCCGACGGGCAATTCCCCGTGAACGGCGAGGGACAACGGCCGCAGCAACTGCCCGACGACAACATCAACCTGATGGCCAACGCCGTCGACTGGCTGTCGGATGACACCGGACTCATCGAACTGAGGACCAAAGGGGTGACCTCGAGGCCGCTCGACCAGGTGGAAGACGGCCGCAAGGCATTCCTCAAATGGCTCAATTTCCTGCTGCCCATCCTCATCATCCTGGTGTACGGGATCATCCGGATGCAGCAACGCAGGAACCTCCGTGTGAAAAGGATGGAGCAGGGATACATATAACGACGCTTATCAAGACCAGAAAGAAAGTATTGTAAACGAAAACATTCAGGGACATGCTATCGAAGTTCTTAAATACGAAGACGCTCATCATCATCCTGTTGGTGCTGGGCGGGATCTTCGCCATCACCAAACTCACCGAGAAAGAGGACCGCACCTTCAAGAGCGAACTGGTAACCATCGACACCTCGCGGGTGACCAAAATGATGATCATCCCCAAGGTAGGCTCCGACGGGCAGGAGATCACCTTCACCCGGTCGGGGAACAACTGGGAACTGGAGGCCGGCGGCAAGAGCTACGCGCCTGACGAGGCCTCCATCCAAAACATCCTGGTGGAACTCACCCGCATGCGGACCGAGCGGGTGGCCGCCATCGACGAATCCAGATGGGATGAGCTGGAGGTGACCGACTCCACCGCTTCCCGCATCAAACTTTTTGACGGAAAAGAGGTGATCGCCGACCTTTACCTGGGCAAATTCTCATACAGCCAGGCACCGCAGACCAACCCCATGCAGCGGCAGCAGACACGGATGTTCACCCATGTGAGGCCCTACGACGACAAGACCGTGTACGTGGTGGAGGGCTTCATCAAGATGAACGTGCAGCCCAACGTGAACACCTACCGGGCCAAGACCC
>CAYLTG010000228.1:0-4501 GCA_964386225.1 uncultured Bacteroidales bacterium | reverse complement strand
GGAGCAGATCCAGGAATATGTCGATTTCCGCGACAGGCATCAAGTCCCTATCCTGATGGGCGAGAGCGGCGAGAATGAGGATGCATGGGTGAAAGCATTCCGGGAACTGCTTGACGAAAACAGGATCCACTGGACCTTCTGGCCCTACAAGAAGATGGACAACACGCGCGGTCCCATGAACTTTCCCATGCCCGCCGGCTGGGACGCCTTTGTCGCTTACGCCGAGAGCGACCGCAGCTCCTTCCGAAAGGTCCGGGCCCTGAAGGACAGCCTGGACGGGATTGCCCCGGGGGAGGTCACGGCCCTGTTAATGGCGTACACCGAGAACAGCCGCTTCGGGAATTGTTTTCCCAACGAAGGGTATTGCAGGGCACTGGGACTGAACACCGGGAAATGATCGCAGGGAACGCCACATTGGCCAGGCAACCAGGTCGTTCGGCGATGGACCGGACCCCGGCCGGGCCGGATGGCGGGAATTCCGCCTTCTTATCCGCAGATGCGTCACACCAGTCAATCTATTCCCTATTTTTACACGCATGATCGAGAATTTAGAAGACCGACAGAACACCCCTGAATACACGATCAGGGACGTGGCAACCATCCGCGAATTATGGTCCAGGACCTACAACACCGAAGGCAAGCCCGACTGGTCGCACATCCTCCCCTATTACGACGAACACATCATTTTCAGGGATTCCATCCAGGAGGTCAGGGGCATCGAAGACTTCAGCGCCATGACCGCGCGCCTGGCGGAACGATCCAGGGACCTGAAGATGAACATCGTCAGGGTCATGATGGAGGACAACATCGTCTTCATGGAATGGGAGATGACCATCAGCTACAAGAAGAACCCCAGTTCGGTGCTTTACGGATCAAGCCGCCTGACCCTCAACGAAGCGGGCAGGATCATCGAGCAACGCGATTACTATGACCTGTGGGGCGACATCTTCGACAACATCCCCCGCTTCGGGAAGATGTACCGGAAGTTCATGAAACGCAAGTTCGGGTAAAGCGCCATGAAGAGCAACCGCGAGAAATTCTGGCAATATTTCCGGGAGTACGAGTGGTCCAACATCCTCGCCATGCTCCGGAACAACCGGCGGGAGCCGTCGACCTGCGCGGAGCCGTACACCGGCAGGCTGGCGGTGATCACCGGCGCCACCTCGGGCATCGGCTACCTGACGGCCCGCAAGTTCGCCTCGCAGGGGGCCAATCTTCTCTGCGTCAACCGGAACCCGCAGAAATCCGAGGCCCTGAAGCGCGAGATCGAAAGCGAGTTCGGGGTCCGGTGCGATTACCTTACGGCCGACCTGGGCCTGCTGGCCGACATCCACCGGGTCGGCGGGGAGCTGGCCGCCCTCGGCGCCCCCATCGACGTGCTGATCCACAATGCGGGCCCCTACCTCACCCGGCGGGAGGTCACCGCCGACGGCCTCGAGACCATTTTCGTGGTCCACTACCTCGCCTCCTTCATCCTGAACCACCGGCTGGCGGACAAGCTGAAGGCGCAGGAGCAGGCCCGCATCCTCCTCGTGAGCTCCGAGGGCCACCGGTTTGCCGCCTGGGGGCTGCGGCTCGACGACCTGAACTGGGAGCGGCGCCGCTATTCCGGCCTCAAAAGCTATGGGTCGGCCAAGCTGGCCCAGCTCCAGTCCATGCTCATTTTTGACGAACATTTCCGGGGATCCGGCGTGACCATCAACGCCATGCACCCGGGTGCCGTGAAAACGGAGACGGGCCGGGAGAACGGACCGGTGTACCGCTGGTTCAAAAAGCACTTTTTTGACAAATCGCTGCGGCCTGCGGGCATCTCGGCCGAGGCCCTCTATTACCTGGGCGTGTCGGACGAGATGAAAGGCGTCAGCGGCAAGTTCTTCAACCTCACCACCGAGGAGGAGCCCGCCCCGCCGGCCGTCGACCGGGAGGCGGCCGCCGAACTCTGGGAGAAGAGCCTGGAGTTCGCCGGACTGGCGGCAGCCGGGCCGGCAAATGCGAACGCGAACGAATAAATGGCATCCATGAACGAACGAAAGACCCCTATCGCGGACCATTACGACACCATCGTCGCCGGTGGCGGCATCGCCGGTCTGACGGCGGCGGCCTACGCCGCCCGCGCCGGGCAGAAGGTGCTGCTCATCGAGAAGAACCGGGAATGCGGGGGGCTGGTCAACACCTTCACCCGCGACGGGTTCCGCTTCGACGCCGGCGTGCGGGCCCTCGAAGATGCCGGCATCATCTTCCCCATGCTGAACGACCTGGGCATCCGGCTCGAAGTGGTGAAGAGCCCCGTATCCGTTGGCGTCGGCAGGGAGATCCTCCACATCGAAGGACCGCAAAGCCTGGAGGCCTACCGGGAGATGCTGCAACGGCTCTACCCCGGCAGCGAAGGAGAGGTCGCAGCCGTCATCCGCGCCATCCGCAAGGTCATGAAGTACATGGACGTACTCTACGGCATCGAGAACCCGTTGTTCAAAGACCTGAAAAGAGACCATGCCTTCGTCTTTAAGAAGATCCTCCCCTGGCTTCCCAGGTTCCTGCTAACCGTGGGAAAGATCAACCGGATGAGCATGCCGGTGGAAGAGTACCTGGGCTCCCTTGTCAGGAACCGCTCCCTCCGCGATATCATAGCCCAGCACTTCTTCAGGGGCACCCCCACCTTTTTCGCCCTCAGCTATTTCTCACTCTACCTCGACTATTTCTACCCCAAAGGGGGCGTGGGCCGGCTGGCCGAGGCCCTGGAGAAAAAGATCACCGACCTCGGCGGGGAGATCCGGCAAAGGACCCTGGTGACGGCGGTCAGCGCCGGCGACCGCCTGCTGACCGACGACAGGGGCAACACCTGCAGCTACGGCAGCCTCATCTGGGCCGGCGACCTGAAAACGCTCTATGGCAGCACCGCAACGGAAGGGCTGCCGCCCGAGACACGGGCCCGGTTCGAGGAGACCAAAAGCACGATGCTCGCGGGCCGCGGCGCCGACTCCGTTTTTTCCATTTTCCTGCAGGTGGATGCCCCGCCTGAGCGCTTCCGGGAGATCGCCCACGGCCATTTCTTCTACACCCCGTCGAAGGAGGGGCTGGGCGGGACCCACCGGGAGGAGCTGGACCGGATGCTGGCCGGCTGGGAAAGCGTGAGCAGGGCACAGCTTCTGTCGTGGCTCGACCGCTTCATCCGCCTAAATACCTTCGAGATCTCCATCCCCTCGCTCAAGGACGCCTCCATGTCGCCCCCGGGCAAGACCGGCGTCATCGTCAGCTTCCTGGCGGAGCACGAGCTGTTCAGGAAAGTGCAGGCCGA
Organism: uncultured Bacteroidales bacterium; assembly: GCA_964386225.1. Classification (GTDB taxonomy): domain Bacteria; phylum Bacteroidota; class Bacteroidia; order Bacteroidales; family JAADJA01; genus JAADJA01. Next base: position 1,206 of record CAYLTG010000228.1, on the reverse strand, counting down.
CGGCTGGTACGACGAATTCAGGGAGGCCGTCGAAGAGCGGGTGGTGCAGGTGCTCGCCGGCACGGTCTATCCCATGCTGAAGGACAAGGTCATGCGGTGCTTTTCCTTTTCCCCGCTGAGCATCGAAAAACGGACCGGCAGCTCCGAAGGGGCCATCGTCGGGTGGTCGTTCGCGGATCCCGTGCCGGTGGTCCACAAGATACAGATCGCCGACCGCTCGGTCGCCACTCCCCTCCCCGACGTGTACCAGGCCGGGCAGTGGGCTTACAGCCCCGCGGGCGTGCCCATGTCGATCCTGACGGGCAAGATGGCAGCTGATCGGGTGGTGGGCAGGAGGCGGTAGGCAGGAGGCAGTAGTAGTAGCAGTAGCAGTAGCAGTGGCAGTAGCAGTGGCAGTAGGCAGTTGGCAGTAGGCAGTTGGCAGTAGGCAGTTGGCAGTAGGCAGGAGGCAGTGGCAGTTGGCGGTCGGGGAGCCCGGAAACCCTACGAGGGTTTTTTACCTGCAAGAACAAGCATGACTGAATGATCTATTCAAATCACTGTTTCATATACCCAATAACCCTCGTAGGGTTGGTACCGTCCCCAAAAACTTAGCAGTTCATGAGTCGACAGTCGGCAGTCAGATCAACGTTCTTTCCATTCGAGTGAAGACCGTCGACCGGCGGCTGGCGATCTTTGAGGTTGGTGGGGGATCAGGACCCGGGAATAGGAAGAAAAAGACTACCTTTACAAGCCGCGCTACACAGCGGGAAAAATGCAGGAACCGAAAAACAGACTGAAGCATGTTTGACGAACTCGAAGAATTCCCACACAAGGACCATTTCTTCTTCTCCGCCGGCGACGACCTGGGGAAGGTGTGCAACGCCCCCCGCACGGGCCATGGGGTGTTCATCGTGAACGAGCTGAAATTCGGGCGCATCGAGCTGGTCTGCATCGGCGCCAGCGCGAAGATGCAGGCCAACGGCACGTTCCGGCCCCGCAGCGGCGGGCGTGCAGCTGACCCGGCTCACCCGGTCCCATTTCTTGAAATAGAGCAACCAGCATGAAAAGAACCCCCACGACACCCATCCGCCGCCTGCTCGCCGCCCTGGCCCTGGCCTTGTGCCTGCCGGGATCGGGCAGCGCCCAGGCCTTCGTCGACCTGGAAGCCGGCGCCGTGTTCACCGGCTACAACGACGTGCGCATCCCCGGCGACGGCGGCACCCT
>CAYLTG010000227.1:0-4521 GCA_964386225.1 uncultured Bacteroidales bacterium | reverse complement strand
GGTGGATGAGAAGGACTGGCAGATCGCCTACGGCGTGGTCGACACCAGCAACTGGATGCCCTGGAGCAAGAAGGTGATGGTGCCGCTGGTCGCCATGGAAGGAATCAATTACATGAGCCGGGAGGTGAACCTCCGCATGGACATCGAATCCATCAGGAATGCACCTGAATACAATCCATCGGAGCCCATCAACCCCGAGTACGAGGAGGGCATCCGGGATTTCTTCAGCAGCAGCCTGGTAAAATAATCCACAGTCATGCCATACAAGAACCTGAAAGAACTGCCCGACCAGGTGAGAAATGTGTTGCCCAGGCACGCCCGTGAAATCTACCTGGCGGCCTACAACAACGCCTGGGACGAATACAAAGACCCGGACGACCGGAAGGACGGGAGTTCCCGCGAGGAGACGGCCCACAAGGTCGCCTGGGCCGCCGTGAAGCAGGTCTACGAAAAAGACAGCTCCGGCGAATGGACTAAAAAATAATTGTATAACCTGTAAAACAAACATCATGGACAAGACAAAAGCAAAAGTCAAAGCACTCGAAACCATTGACCAGGTCTACGACCAGGTTGAAAAACTGAACCAACGCAGGGATTCGCTCAACGCCTCCCTCCGGCAGAACTACGACAAGCAGCTTGAGAACCTGAACCGGCGCAAGCTGGAGCTGAAAGGCAAGCTGGCCGCCGTGGAGAACGCATCCGAGGAGAACTGGAACGAGGTGAAGGACGCCCTGTCGACCAGCCTCGACCACTACAGGGCCGGTTTCCAGGAACTCAGGAAGATCTTTCAGTAATCACGAATCCGAATACCTGTAAACCATGTTCTACACCACTATGTTCTTTGCGCTGATACTGGCCCTGCTATTTGCCTCCTTCCTGTCCTATGTTTTCGGGAGGAGGGGGCCGGGGCCGGGCAGCGGTTACCTGTTCTTTGCCACCATCATTTTCCTGTTCACCTGGGCCTTCGGGGCCTGGATCGCTCCTCTCGGCCCGGTGCATTTCGGGATCTCGTGGCTTGGCTACCTGTTGGTGGCCATTCTCATCATGCTCCTGCTCGGGGCCCTGGTGCCGCCGCCGCGGTCGCCCGACAAGCTGGAGCACCGGCCGCTCGGCGATGAAGAGCTCTTTCACAGGAAGACCTCTGCCCATCCCCTCGGGCTCGGCCTGGGCCTGTTCTTCTGGACCATGGTCATCGCCCTGGTGGCGATCACCATCATCAAATACATTTACATCGGCTGATCTCATTGCGGCTTGGAATAGGAGACATCAACACATGAAAAATGCAAAGGACCTGAACGATCATATCATTCCCATCGATGAATTCAACGAACTTCTGGAGAGGCGCGCATCGCACTGCGTTTCCATCTACCTCCCGACCTCTCGCGCAGGCCGGGCCGTAAGGGAGGGCCATGCCCAGCTCACCCTGAAGAACCAGGTCCGCGAGCTCCGCGGCGAGCTGGCCCGGTTCGGCTTGAGTGAAGCGGATGCCGGCGACTACCTGGAACCTGTGGAGGACCTTCTCGACGACCGTTCGTTCTGGCGCAACCAGTCGGACTGCCTGGCTCTGTTCCTCGACCGGCAGCAACTGAGGACCTATACGCTGCCTGTTGAATGGGAGCCGGTCACCTGCGTGGCCGATCACTTCTACCTGCTCCCCGTCATGTCGCTGTTCAGCGGTGACGGCCTGTTCCACATCCTGGTGCTGAGCCTGCAGGAAGTGAAGCTGTATGAGGCCAGCAGGCACTCCATCACCCCCATCGACATCGGGGACCTGGCCCCCGGGGAGCTGGAGGAGGCCGCAGGGCATGATTACCGGCAGAAAGCCCTGCAGTTCAGGTCGGGCCAGGACAGCCACGGCGCGGCCAACTTCCATGGCCAGGGAGCCGGAAAGGACGACCGCGATGCCGAACTGGTGAAGTTCATGCGGGCTGTGGACAGGGGCATCATGAAATACCTGAAGGACAAGGAAGGGCCCCTCCTGCTCGCCTGCGTCGACGAACACTATCCTGTTTACAGCAGCATCACGGCCCATCCGACCCTGGCGGATGAACACGTCAGCGGAAACCAGGACAAGACGGATCCCCTCCTGCTGCATGAGATGGCATGGCCGCTGGTGCGCAACCATTTCCTCCGGAAGGAGCACGAAGCGGCCGACACCATACGCCGGCTCACTGCCACCGGAAGGACATCCGCCGACCTGGGAGAGATCATGAACGCCGCCTTCGACGGGCGCATCGACACGCTGATGGTGCAAAAAGGAAAAGACCGCTTCGGGCTTTACGACAGCGTCAACCGGACCCTGATCATCGATGAAACGCGGAACCCCTACCACGCCTCGCTTTTCAACCTGGCCGCCACACTCACGTGGCAGGCCGGCGGACAGGTCTTCATCGTGGAAAAAGGGGAGATCCCCCTGTCCGGTTCCGGCATCAACGCGCTATTCCGGTATTGATTGACCAACATCAACCTGCCGGCTTGATGCCGGTCATTTCATTTCTGTCCATTTCGCTGTTCCTTTGAACCCAGATAACGGGAGGACCGGCCCGCGCATCTCAATGCAGGGGGACCGGCAACCGGGAAAGCACATATAATCAAAAAAGAACGCAGCATGCAAAATTATCATGAACCACCCGAAGAGTTGACAGATACCACCCGTGACCACACGCGGGCACTGAACTCGCTGAAAGAAGAGATCGAGGCCATCGACTGGTACCAGCAACGCATGGACGGCACCAGCGACAAGGCACTGAAGAAGATCCTGGCCCACAACCGCAACGAGGAAATGGAGCACGCCTGCATGATGCTGGAGTGGCTCAGGCGGAACATGGAGGGCTGGGATGACCAGATGAGGGCCTACCTCTTCACCAGCAACGAGATCACCACCATTAACAAATAACCTGTAATTACAAAGCACCATGGACATACTGAAAAGAGAAATGGCCCCCATCACCGAAGCGGGGTGGAAGGAAATCACCGATCAGGCCCGGCAGGTACTGAACAGCAACCGGTCGGCCCGCAAGTTCGCCGACATCAGCGGCCCGCACGGGCTGGAATTCGCAGCCCTGTCGACCGGCCGTCTTTCCATGCCTGCCGGCCAGCGCAAGGACGAGGTCGCCTATGGCATCCGCGAGGTGCGCCCGCTGATCGAAGTGCGCAAGCCCTTCGAACTGGAGCTTGCGGAGCTGGACGACCTGAGCCGCGGGGCCAGGGACATCGACCTGGAACCCCTTGAAAAAGCTGCCCGCCAGGTGGCTGATTTCGAAGAGAAGATGGTCTACCAGGGGTTGCACAAGGCCGGCATCAAAGGCCTCGAGGAAACCTCCGCCCACCCGCCCGTGATGCTGCCCGACAACCCGGCCGACATCCTCAAATTCCTCGGCTCGCAGGTAAACCTTCTCCGGAAGGACGGCGTCGAAGGACCCTATTCGCTGGTGGTCAACGACCAGTACTGGCTGGAGCTCATCAACCACACCGAGGGATACCCCATCCTGCGGCAGCTTAAGAAAGATGTGCTGCAAGGGCAGGTGATCGTCCACCACAACAGCGATCATTCCTTCCTGCTGACGGAACGGGGCGGCGATTTCGAGCTGACCATCGGCCTCGACACCAGCATTGGCTACATGGCCCATGACGCACAAACGGTCAGTCTGCACCTGACCGGATCGTTCACCTACAGGACCCTGTCGCCGGAAGCGGTCATCGTGTTAAAAAGAAACGACAAAGCCAAAAGCAAATAGTGGAATTCGTTCCACCGGGGTGCGAGAATCGCGCCCGGCATCAGTCAAACCGTTAAAAACACATATCATGAAAATTGTAAAAATCATCGAAGTCATAGCATCCTCCGACAAAGGATTCACCGAAGCCACCCAGAATGCCGTGCGGCAGGCCTCACAATCGGTCAGCAACATCCGTTCGATCTACATCAAGGAGATGAACGCCAACGTCCAGAACCAGGAGATCGTTTCCTATGCGGTCAATGCCAAGATCTCCTTCGAGGTGGACAAATAGTCCGCGACCACGCCTTTTAAGACAACAGGAACCTGCAAAAGAAAAGCCCCATGAAAGCCCACAACGTTAAAATACTGGAAGATTACTTCGTGACCCATGATGTGAAGAGCTTCGTGGTGGAGCGTCCCGGGGGGTATACCTTCGCACCGGGGCAGGCCACCGAGGTCTCCATCGACCGGGAAGGCTGGAGAGAAGAGAAGCGCCCCTTCACCTTCACCAGTCTCCCGGGCGATGACTTTCTTCAGTTCATCATCAAGACCTATCCCGGGCGGGAGTCCGTGACCAATGAATTGCTCGACCTATCGCGGGGCGACAGCTTGCTGCTGCACGACGTGTTCGGGACCATCACGTATCATGGACCGGGCACCTTCATCGCCGGCGGTGCGGGCATCACCCCTTTCATCGCCATCTTCCGGCACCTCATGGAGAAGGGCGAATTGAACGGCAACAGGCTGCTGTTCGGCAACAAGACCCGCAAGGACATCATCCTGGAAGATGAATTGCGCGGCATGT
>CAYLTG010000226.1:0-4604 GCA_964386225.1 uncultured Bacteroidales bacterium | reverse complement strand
CAGCTCCAGGTGGGGGTCCTTTTCGAGGATGCGGACCGCCTCGCTGCGGGCATACTTCAGGATCTTCTCATCCTTCACGATGTCGGCGATCTTCAGGTCGAGGATGCCACTCTGCTGGGTGCCGTGCAGGTCGCCGGGGCCGCGGAGCCGGAGGTCGGCCTCCGCGATCTCGAAGCCGTCGCTGGTCCTTACCATGGTTTGGATGCGTTTCTGTGCATCGGCGGTAAGCTCGGTCCTGGTCATGAGCACGCAGTACGACTGGTCGGCGCCCCGGCCTACCCTGCCGCGCAACTGGTGCAGCTGCGACAGCCCGAACCGCTCGGCATTCTCGATGATCATCACCGAGGCGTTGGGCACATCCACTCCCACCTCGATCACGGTCGTGGATACCATAATGTCGGTCTCGCCCCTGACGAACCGCTCCATCTCATAGTCTTTGTCACGGGTCTTCATCTTCCCGTGCACGATGCTGATGGCGTAATCGGGCAGGGGGAAGGCCCTGGAGATGCTGTCGTAACCGTCCTGCAGGTCCTTCAGGTCAAGTTTCTCCGATTCGTTTATGAGGGGGTACACCACGTAGACCTGGCGTCCTTCGGCGATCATCCGCTTCATGAAGCCGAACAGCTTGAGCCGGTCCTTGTCGTAGTAATGGGCGGTCTTCACAGGTTTGCGTCCCGGCGGCAGCTCGTCGATCACCGATACGTCCAGGTCGCCGTAGAAGGTCATGGCCAGGGTCCGGGGGATGGGGGTGGCGGTCATGACCAGCACGTGCGGGGGCAGGGCGTTCTTCTTCCACATCCTCGCCCGCTGTGCCACCCCGAACCGGTGCTGCTCGTCGATGACGACGAACCCCAGGTTCCTGAACCTGACGTTCTCCTCGATGACCGCATGCGTGCCGATGAGCAGGTGGAGGTCGCCGGAGAGCAGTTTTTCATGAAGCAGCTTGCGCTTCGGGCTTTTGGTCGACCCCGTCAGCAGGCCGGTCTCCAGCCCCAGCCCCGCAGTCATGCGGGTGATGGTCCGGTGGTGCTGGGTGGCCAGGATCTCCGTCGGGGCCATGACGCAGGCCTGGTAGCCGTTGTCGATGGCGATCAGGGCCGACATCAGCGCCACCAGGGTCTTCCCGCTGCCCACATCCCCCTGGAGCAGGCGGTTCATCTGCTTGCCGGAACCAATGTCGCGGCGGATCTCCCGGATGACGCGTTTCTGCGCCCCGGTCAGCGGGAACGGCAGGAAATCATGATAGAACGTGTTGAAGAAGCTGCCAACCTCCGAAAAACGGTGACCGTCGGTCTTTTCGATCCGCAGTAATTTGAGCTTCAGGAGGTTCAGTTGGATGAAGAACAGCTCCTCGAACTTGAGCCTGGCCCTGGCCCTATCCAGGATAGCCGGATCGGAGGGGAAGTGGATGTTCATCATGGCCTCCTCCCTCGGCAGGAGCCTGAGGGTATCGATCAGTTCATCCGGGAGCACTTCCCGGATGTGCCCCTGCACCTGCACGAGCAGGTTCTTGACGATCTTGCGGATCCCTTTGCTCTCGAGTCCCTTCGACTTGAGTTTTTCGGTGGAGGAGTAGAAGGGCTGTAATTTCTCCTCGATGGTGGCCGCCTGCTCGGCCACGGTCTCGATCTCCGGGTGGGGGATGTTGTACTTCCCGTTGAAATAATTGGGTTTCCCGAATACAATGTACTCACTGCCCGGGATTAGTTTCTGTTCCATCCATTTCACCCCTTTGAACCATACCAGCTCGATCATGCCGGAGTCGTCCTTGAGCAGGGCCACAAGCCTCATGGCACGGGGCTTCCCCAACTTTTGCACATTCAGGAGCGTCCCCTTGAGCTGGATATAGGTATAATCGTCCCTGATCTCGGCGACGGAATAGAACTTGCTGCGGTCGACATAACGGAACGGGAAGTACTGCAGCAGGTCGTTGAATGTATGAATGCGCAGTTCGTTCCGCAGCACTTCCGCACGGGCGGGACCAACGCCTTTCAGGTATTCGATGGGGGTTTCAAGGATGTCAACGGATCTCGCCATCCCCGCAAATTTAGGCAATTTCAGGTCTGAAGGCATAAAAAAACTCCCCTCGGCGGGAGGGGAGTCTCAATGCTTTTTTAAACCGTTAGAATTCCCAGAGGGAATGCTCGAACTCGGCGAGTTCGTTCTTGATCCGTTCGGCTTCGAGCAGGGCATCCATGCCCGAGGCGTAATCGGTGATCTGGCGGTCGTAAACGTTCTCCTCCTTGTGGATATAGCTCCCGAATTGCCGCTTCCAGAAGATCTCGTCATAGGTCCTGCGCTCGGCGCTGTTGTGCCTGTTGAAGACGATGGCCTGGGCCAGCACCGGCCTTGCCTCGGGGAAATAGATCCAGAACATCTTCTCGAAACCGAGCAGGTTGTCGTTCTCGTCGTAAGAGTTCACAAGGGGGCAGATACCAAGGATCCGCACATCCATGACCGAACGCTGCTTGTCGAAGAACCATTCTTCTTTGATCCACAGGCGGTGCACCTCGGAGGCTTCAAAATCCTCCTTGACCACGTCGTAACGCAACAGCCGCTGCGGGTTGTTGGGGTCATAGACCGGGATGGTATCGATGGAGGTGAATTTCTTCTCGATCTCCTGGTAGGTCATGGGAACGAGGAACTGGTCATCCTGAGGATCATAAGCGGTGATGGATCCTTCGCGGATGGCGTCCATGATGATGGTCATGAAGTTCTTCCATTCTTTCTTGGGCACCTCGGGATAATAGAGCGGGTGGTTGATCTTCTGCCGAAGGTCGACCGTGCGCCAGATCCTCCTTTTCCAGGCTACGTCCGCTTCCCGCACCGGGTAGTAGTTGATGGGTTTCTTCTCGCCCACATGGATCTTGTCATAGACACCGTCCCTCGGGCTGTCCAGGATCTGGGCGAACCCGCCAGAATGAAGTCCGAAGAGAATTCCCGTCAGAATGAACAATTTCATTAATGTTTTCATAGAGACCTCCTATGGCTGTTTTATTGTATTGTAATGTTGATTCCTTTGATCTTCCTTGGTCCTTCCGGTCCTTTCACGCTGATGTCCTGGAAGATGATGATATCGTCCTTTCTCGTATTGTTGATCATGTCGAGCATTTCCTTCGTGAACATCATCCCATCGGCCTTTGCCCGCGTAATGAGCTGGCTTCCTCCCCGGGTCGGGATGATCATGGTGAAGGATGTGACCTTGAAGTCGTATTTGAAGTCGACATAGTCGGGGAGAGCACAGACCAGGTAAGGGTTGGAAACCAGCCTGGCCTTGGAGATGTTGCCGTCTTCGTCGGCCCCGATCACTTTGGCAAGCGGGTTGGGCAGCATCTTGACCCGGAACTTCTGTTCTCCCATGAACTTCTTCTTTCCGCCATCATCATCCGCATAGATGCTGATGGTCGTTTCGTATGCATCATCGGGGAGGTTATTGACGATCCAGCCGGTATCGGTGCGGACAATCTTTCCCTCCGTCATCCTGACGTCCAGCTGGTAATCCGCTTTCCCGGAAGCAGAAATGGAAACAGGGTTGTCGACGCCACGGTAGAACACGTTCATCTTCGTGGGGGAGATGGTGGCCGAAGGTTCGGCAACCAGGTAGTCCTGCTTGAAATGGTAATAATTCTTGTCCCCGAAAGGATTGGTCATTTCGATCAGTCCGGCATATTTCTTCGAACCCGTTGTACTGGCAGGCAGCTTCAGCTGAACAGAGCCCTTCTCTCCCTCAACCCGCTCGGCGCCGGAGATCTGATCCCTGGTCATGGTGTCTGCATTGGGTATGTAATATACCACAGGGTTCTGCGTCTCATCCACGGCAGCCACCAGGATCTCCGCCTCGTAGTCATCGCCCTTGAAAACATAGTTGGATTTCGCAACGACTTTGGCGCTCAGGCCCGAGAACTTGAAGTCCTCTTCCGTGATGGAGGAATACAGGTATGTGATCACGTCCGATTCGGCATTGTAGATCTCAGCTTTGATCTTGTTCAGGATGGTGACCGTGGCGGCCAGGATGGTGTGGTAGAAGTTATGTTCGGCCCAGGTTTGCTTTTGGCCGTCGGCGTTGAAATATTCACCGTCGGTCTTCAGCCCGAGGCGGTTGTCATAACTTTCCCTCAAATCCTCATCAATGAACCTGAGCATCCGCTCCCTGTAGGTAATCATGCTGTCCTCCAGGGCCACGGCCGCACCACGCTTGGTATCGTTCCCGATGAAAAAGTTCGTGGGGTAATCGAAATTGTCCTTCTTCTTCACCTCCACCAGGGGAACCACCTTGGCCTCTTCAAAACTGATCCCTTCCGTGAAATGGATCACCTCGGCCTTGAGACTGTCCACGTAATCGATCATGCTTTTTGTGTAGGCCCTCACCTTCTGGGCATCCTCCCATTCATCCTTCACTTTCTCCTGGTTCAACTCATATTGCTGCTCGAACTTAATATAGGTTTCATCGATCTTCCGGGCAAATTTCTGGTTCGTGATATCAATGCTCTCGTTCACCACAAGAAACGCATCCAGAATCTCTTTTGACACGTTGAGTGCCAGAAGAGCGGTGAGCACCAGGTACATCATGGCGATCATTTTCTGCCGCGGGGTTTCTTTATATC
>CAYLTG010000225.1:0-4632 GCA_964386225.1 uncultured Bacteroidales bacterium | reverse complement strand
GCAGCCTCAGGGAGGGCATGATGCCGGAGCCGGAGAAGAAGGCGGATGATTGGTAAGCTATACATTTTCCAAATTGGATTTTCCATTTTCCATTTTTCAAATATGGAAAGTGGAAAATGGAAAATGGCCAATGGAAAATGTCAATCCATCAATATTAATAAGCTATATATATCAGGATTTCGAATGAAGAGCGATCCGGTTGCCTTCCGTATCGATGAATGCGCCCATGTATCCGATCTCGGGGCTTATCAGTTTCTTTGGAACCACAATTTTCCCCCCTGCTTTTTCCACCCTTCCCAGTTCGATTTCCAGATCTCCCGAAAAAGCAGTGAAATAGACCAGGGTGCCCTTGGAGGAAGGGGTAAAGAAAGTAGAATCGTAGATAAGCCCTCCCGGTGAGCCCATGGAGTTTTCCAGGAATGGGAACCAGGCCATTTTCACGGGCCCGAAATCCTGCCTTTGCAGGCGAAATTCAAAAACTGCCTCATAAAATTCAATGGCCCGGTCCAGGTCGTTGACCGGGATCTCGAACCAGCCGACTACGTTGTGCGCGATATCCATGTTGATGAATTTGACTGAAAGTTAAACATTTTCCGCATGACAAGGTTTTGTTAGAAACACCATCGATGGCAAAGAACGTTTTCGGCACTGAACTGAAACCCTGCAGCATGCGCCCCCTGACCGGCTATTTCCGTGACGGCAGCTGCAACACCGATGAAACGGATTTCGGGTCGCATACGGTATGCGCCGTGATGACCGAGGAATTCCTGCGTTACTCGTTCAACATGGGCAACGACCTGATCACGCCAAGGCCCGAGTACAGCTTCCCGGGGCTTGGTCCCGGCGACCACTGGTGCCTGTGCGCCCTCCGCTGGAAGGAGGCGTTCGATGCCGGCCGAGCGCCACTGGTCAACCTGGAAGCCACCCATGAGCGGGCGCTGGAGGTGCTGCGGATCGAGGACCTGGTGGAATACGCAATGGCTCCCCGTCGATGACCGGGAAGGGGAGTTCATGCTTACTGTTGTTTGTTATAAGTTAATTGTTAATTGTTGGCCAAGCCCTTGAATTAGCATGGCCCGGTGGCGACAGGCAACAAATAACGAATAACATATAACGATCAACAAAAAAGGGACACCACCCACGCAGCATCCCTTTGAGATCAATATCTTTCAAGGCCAGGCCTAATCAACAACCGCCTCCGCCTTCATCTCGGACTTCTCCATCAGCTGCTGTTTCGGCACCGCTTCGGTCTTCACCAGCGTCATCTCGTCGATGAGGCGGGTGGCCCCGGCAAACTTGTCGATGATGAACAGCACATAGCGGATATCGACGCTGATGGTCCGCTGGATCTCCGGCTCAAAGATGATGTCGCCGCTCATGGCCTCCCAGTTGCCGTCGAAGGCCAGGCCGATGAGCTCCCCTTTGCCGTTGATCACCGGACTTCCGGAATTGCCGCCGGTGATGTCGTGGTTGGTGAGGAAGCACACTTTCATCACATCCCCTTCGCCATACTGCCCATAGTCCTTCTTCTCGTAGAGTTCCCTGAGCTTGTCCGGCACCACGAACTCCCAGTTGTTGGGGTCTTCTTTCTCCATCACCCCCTTCAGGGTCGTATAATAGTTGTAATGGACCGCATCGGCGGGATAATAATCGAGGACCTGCCCGTAGGTGAGCCGCATGGTGAAATTGGCGTCAGGGTAGTATTTCTTTTCGGGGTTCTGTTGCCGCAGCCCGGCGATGAACAGCCTTCTTCCCCTGTCGATCTTTTCGGCGGAACTTTCGTACACCGGGTCCACCTTCGACCGGTACAGCTCGCTGAAGCTGCTGATGGTCATATAGGCCAGGTCCCGGGTGATCTTTTTCTCCGTCGGATCGTTCAGAAGCTCTTCCTGTTTCTCCTTGCTGGTGAACCAGGAGGTCTCAAAGACCTCGCGGGCGAAGGCTGCAAAATCACCCTTGTACTTCTTATGGATCTCCTTGAGGTATCCCGGCTGGAAATCGGCCGGGACATTCTCATAATACATCCCGAGCATGGCCCCCAGCATCTTCTCGTCCAGGGGAGCATAATAATCCTTGTACATGCCTTCCGCCCTGTTCCTGAGCCGCTGGATCATCTTGTCCACCTTTTCCCGGTCGGCGTCCTTTTTCTGAAGCTCCTCCACGAGCGACTGGTACCCGGCCGCGGCTCCCAGGATCTCGCTGCCTCTTGAAATGGCTTCGCGGTAATAGATCCTCGCGAGCTCCACCGTGCCCCGTTCGGCATATCCCTCCCTGATCAGCTCGAGGGCGCTGCCGTATTTGGCCTTGCGATTCTCGCTGTCGTTGGCCCATTCCGTGAATTCGTCCTCGATCGCCACTTTCTTGTCATAAACCTTCAGCCGTTTCAACCCTTTATTCTGACCGATATAATATTTCCAGTAGTTGGCGGTGCCTGCATACTTCGATGCATATTTGATGCGTACATCGTCGTCGGCCTGCATAAATTCCATCATGATCTTCAGTTTCACGTCGCGGATGTCCACCACGGTCTGGTTCGACACGTCCAGCGCCATCTTCACCCCGTAGGATGTCATATAGCGTTCCGTGGATCCGGGGTAGCCCATGATCATGGAGAAGTCCCCTTCGCGCACCCCATCCAGCGACACGGGAAGGTAATGCCGGGGTTTCAGGGGGATGTTCTCTTCGGAGTAATCGGCCGGTTTTCCGTCTTTTCCGGTATATACGCGGAAGAGCGAAAAATCGCCGGTATGCCTCGGCCACATCCAGTTGTCGGTATCGGCGCCGAATTTGCCGATGGATGAGGGGGGTGCCCCCACGAAGCGCACATCGGTGTAGGTCTCGTACACGAACAGGTAATACTCGTTGCCCTCATAGAATCCCCTGACGGAGGCATTGTAATGGGTCCCCTCCTCCGCGGTTTTGGAGAGCTCGTTGCTTTTCTCCCGGATGGCGGCGTAGCGCTCGTCCTCGGTCATGTCGTCGTTGACCACCTCAAGCACCTCCCTGGTGACATCCTCGATACGGATGAGGAAAGTGGCCGTCAGGCCGGGGTTGGGCAGTTCATCCTCCATGGATTCCGCCCAGAAGCCGTCCTTCAGGTAATCGTGCTCCACGGACGAGTGGGCCTGTATCCGGCTGTAACCGCAGTGATGGTTGGTCAGCAAAAGGCCCTGGTCGGAGATGAGCTCGCTGGTGCACCCGCGGCCGAAGATGGCAATGGCATCCTTGAGGCTGGAATTGTTGACGCTGTAGATCTCTTCAGGCGTCAGCTGCAGGCCCATCTTTTTCATGTCCACATAATTCAGCCGCTCGATGAAGATCGGCAGCCACATTCCCTCATCGGCCCGCAACACCGGCTGAAAGCCAAGCAGGCCGGCCAGAATGATCAATAGGTTTCGTTTCATGCGTAATTGTTTAAATCTGTGAATTCCTTTTTTTCATCTATAACTCGGTAATCCGTGTCAAGTGGATCACACAAATTGGTCCCCTTTCTCGATCTTGACCGTATTCACGATCTCACGGATGTATTGTTCATCCTTTTTGCGGCACACGAGCAGCACGTTATCGTCCTCGACCACGATGTAGTCGTCGAGGCCCTGCAATACGACCAGCTTGTCCTTGGGCATGTTCACGATGCAGTTCCTGGTATCGAACGTCAGGACGTTCTTTCCCACGATGGCATTCCTGTGGTCGTCCTTGTTGCGGATATCGAAAAGGGATCCCCAGGTCCCCAGGTCTGACCAGCCGAAGTCGGATTCGAGCACGTACACGTTCTCCGCCTTCTCCATCACCCCGTAGTCGATGGAGATGTTCTTGCATACGGGGAACAGCTGCCTGATGAATTGTTCCTCGTCCGGGGTGTTGTATTTTCCGATGCCTTCCTTGAAAAGGTTGTCCACTTCCAGCAGGTGCTTCTCGAAGGCTTTGATGATGCTTTTCAGGGACCAGATGAAGATGCCCGAATTCCAGAGGAAGTCGCCGCTTTCAAGGAAGGTCATGGCCAGTTCCAGGTTCGGTTTCTCGGTGAAGGTCTTCACTTTCCTGAGCCTGGGGTCGTTTTCATAGGGGTGCCCGTCCATGTACTGGATGTAGCCGTAGCCGGTATCGGGCCGTGAAGGTTTGATGCCGAGGGTCAGGAGCCAGTCGTTTTCGGCGGAGGCCTCCAGCGCCGAACTGATGATCTCTGTGAAGCTGTCCTCCTTGAGGATGATGTGGTCCGAAGGGGCCACCACCAGGTTGGCATCGGGGTTCAGGTCCCCGATCTTATAGGCCGCATACGCAATGGCAGGGGCCGTATTGCGCCGCATGGGCTCACAGATCACCTGGTTCTCCGATATGCCCTCCAGCTGGTCGAGGATGGTCTGCTTATAGATCTCGTTGGTGACGATGAAGATATTCTCCCTGGGGCAGACGCTGAGAAAGCGGTCGAAGGTCTGCTGGATGAGTGTTTTTCCGGTTCCCAGTATGTCAATGAACTGTTTTGGGCGGGTGGTTTTGCTCATGGGCCAGAACCGGGCACCGATGCCGCCGGCCATGATCACGCAATAGTTATTTTTCTGCATTGTATATGGGGGATATGTGTTCAATCGTTGCAAAAATATAAAAAGCAGGACAAGAGCCATGGAAAAGTAG
>CAYLTG010000224.1:0-4638 GCA_964386225.1 uncultured Bacteroidales bacterium | reverse complement strand
TGCGGATGATCGAGATGATCGGGGAACTGGTGGCAGGGATCCTGGGGATGATCAAAAAGGGGCAGTTCGACCGGGCGTCGCAATCCCTTGAAAATGCCTTCATGGAGGTGCTCCGCGAGGATGCCGCCTTTTTTGCCGCCATCCCGGTCGAGAACCTGACCGATGTCCTCCTCCGGGAACACAATTACACCCGGGGGCACCTGGAGATCCTTTCGGAACTGTTCTTTGCGCAGGCGGAACTGTTGCGTGCACAGGGGCATGGGACCCAGGCCCTCGGTCACTTCAGGCGGTCGCTGCAGTTGCTCGAGTTCGTCAACAGGGAGTCGAAAACCTTTTCCTTTGAAAAAGAAGCCCGGCTAAAGGCGATCAGGACCGGGATCGCCGACCTGGAGCGCACGTGAATGACAGCGACGCGGCACGGAACGGACAGCCGCTGACATGTTCGCATCCGCACGGCAGCTGTTCATTTCCTGATGATCGAATCCCCGGGGCATGCCGGTCAATATCAATTAAATATTTGGTTAATAGCGCATTAGATCATTTTGCATAGTTGTTGATCGAGAAAACCTTTATACCCATGTCCAAATGATCTACAAGTGGTTTCTCAGGCACCAGTGGAAGGAGATGCAGCGCTCATCCATCTGGCAGAAGAACATTGCACTCAACATCGTGCTGGGGGTCCTCATCCTCATCATGCTGCTTTACCTGCTCATGGTGGGGCTCTTTATCGACAGGATCCTCACCGAACTTTTCCCCGACGATGACCCGGTGCGGATCTTCAACGGGGTCCTGATCTATTATTTCGGGATCGAGTTCTTCATCCGGTTCTTCATGCAGAACCTGCCGACCCTGAACGTGGAGGCCTACCTTCACCTGCCCGTCCGCAGAAGTTCCATTGTCCATTATGTGGCGGCCAAATCCGTGTTCGCCATCGGCAATTACCTGTCGTGGCTCGTGATCTTCCCGTTCGCCTTCAAGGTGGTCGCCCCCGCTTTCTCGACGGGCACTGCCTGGATTTACATCCTGTCGTTTATCATGCTGGTGTTCACCAACAACTTCCTGGCAACCTACATCAAGCGGCAGCTCGTCGGCAATGCCATGATTGTCGGGATATTCGGAATGTTCATGCTGGCCCTGATCCTGCTCGATCATTTCCATGTCATCCCGGTATCCGCTTTCTCCGCTTCCGCGTTCGGTGCACTGCTCGCCCGGCCTTTGCTGGTGGCCGTGCCGCTGGGGATGATGGTCATGGCTTACCTGATGAATTACTGGTTCCTCCGCTCCCGGCTCTACCCGGAGGAGGTGGTCCGCAAGAAGGAGAAAAAGCTCGATTCCCTCTCGGATATCCGGTACCTCAAGACCCTGGGCCTCACGGGCCAGCTCATCTCCCTCGACCTCCGGCTCATCTGGCGGCACAAGCGCACCCGATCCATCGTCTTCATGGCGCCCCTCTTTCTCGGGTACGGGCTGTTCTTCTATACCGTCCCCATCTACAGGGAGATGTACAGCTTTCTCATCTTCGTCGGGATCTTCATGACCGGCGGCATGATGCTGAACTACCTGAACTACTGTTTCGGTTATGAAAGCAATTATTTCGACAATATCCTTGCCAATTACAAGGATTACGGACGCTACATCCGGACCAAGTTCATCTTCGCCCTCGTGATCGCATCCGCCTGCTATGTGCTGACCATCCCCTATATCTTTTTCGGGACCGACATCTTCATCCTCAACACCATGACCTTCCTCTACAACATCGGCTTCCTGTCGTTCATCCTCCTGTACATCGCCACATTCAGCACCAAGCGGATGGACCTGAGCAAGGGGGCCGCGTTCAACTACCAGGGGCTGGGTGCCACCCACTGGCTGGCGATGCTCCCCGCCTTCCTCCTGCCGGTCTTCATCTACCTGCCCTTCAGCTGGGCCGGTTACCCGAAGGCAGGGCTGCTGTTCATCGGGGCGCTGGGCCTGACCGGCCTGCTGTTCTCCAGGCAGCTCCTTGCGGTCATCATCCGGCAGTTCAGGAAGAGAAGGTATACCATGGCCGAAGGGTTCAGGCAGTAATTCAAATTAATACGAACAAAACCATCATCATGATAGAAGTAAAAGACCTCAGCAAGCAATACTCCGGCGTCACCGTGCTGGACATCCCCTCCCTCACGATCTCCGAGGGGGAGAGTTTCGGCCTGGTCGGCAACAACGGTGCCGGCAAGACGACCTTTTTCAGGCTGGTGCTGGACCTGATCCGGGCCAGTTCGGGCAAGGTATATTCGAGGGGGGAGGATGTCACGAAAACGACCCAATGGAAATACTATACGGGCTCGTACCTCGACCAGCGCTTCCTCATCGATTTCCTGACCCCCGAGGAGTATTTCGAGTTCCTGAGGAACATCCACGGGCTGTCGACCGGCGACCTCGAGAAGTTCTACGAGGAGTTCTACATCTTTTTCAACGATGAGATCCTGGGACGGAAGAAGTTCATCCGGGACCTCTCCCGCGGCAACCAGCAGAAGGTGGGCATCGCCGCCGCCCTGATGGCCAGGCCCGAGCTGCTGATCCTCGACGAGCCTTTCAACGGGCTGGACCCCACCACACAGATCCGCCTGATCAACATGCTGAACGAGCTTCGGAAGGTGTCGGGCACCACGCTGATGATCTCCAGCCACGACCTCAAGCACGTGACGGAGGTGTGCGATCGCATCGCGATCCTGGAAAAGGGGAAGGTCATCCATGACCTGCGGACCCACCAGGAGACCCTCAAGGAACTGGAAAGCTATTTCGCGGTGTAGGTCACACCCTGATCTCCGGCTGGATGGTGTTGATGATCTCCAGCCTCATGGCCTTCCTCCTGGCTGCGATCCTCCTCTTGAGGACAGCGTATTTCTTTTCCCCGCCGAAGTGCTTCGACCTGAGAAAGGCGTTCATGTAGACGGGAGAGTTCACCAGGTCGTGCCATTCGCCCAGGTATTGCTCGATATCGCGGATCCGCTCATTCCCGAGGCCCAGAAGTTCTGCACGTCCGGTCAGGGCGGTGAGGATGTCGAACAGGTAGTACAGCTGCTTAAGGTGGGTCCGGTTGGAATGGATCCGCTTGTTGCTCGTGGGTTTGCTGATGTTGGCCGCGATGCTGCCGGCTTTTTTGAGGATGAAGGCAGATGCCTGTTCGCCCAGGTTGCCGGGTTCCAGGGCGGCGATCGTGTCGACGATCACCGGGTCGTCGAGGATCTCCGTACGTTCGCCGTATGCCGGCAGGTGCTTGAGGAAGCGCGCGATCTCGCGGTGTTCGCGCTGGCGCAGGTACTCCTGGTATTCCGGAAATTCCTCCCCCAGTTCCGACCCCATGGCCGCCACCAGCTGCTGCTCGATCTGGATCTCACGGATGTGGCCGGCATACCGGAACAGGGTCCGGATCTTCTTCAGCTGCTTCCTCGCCTTGAAGCGGTTGCCCGACAGGAACCTCAAAAGGATGAAAAGGGCCCTGAGCCGCTTGGTACTTGTCCGCATCTTGTGAATGGCTTCCATGTTGAAGCTTTCCAGTACCATCCTGAAATTCTCCTCGAACACCGTTTTGTGCTCCCCGTAAAATGCCGTAATTTTATCCTTCATCCGGAATTTTCTGCAAAAATAAGCAATCTTGCTCCAGCCGGCATGCCGCATGTTTTATTCCTTCCCTGAAGCAATATTTAATAAATTTGCCCTACGAATACCCGGTATGCGAAAACTGATCCTCGTCACATCCTTCCTTTTCCCTTTGCTGGCCATCGCGCAGCAATATACTGTTTCGGGCCGGGTGATCGATGCGGACAGCAGGGTTTCCCTTCCTTTCGTGAACATTGTGGTCAACGAGGGGCTGCGTGGTGTGACCACCGACATCGATGGCAAGTTCTCTCTTCGTTCCGCGGAGCCGGTGAGGCTGCTTCGGCTCAGTTACGTCGGGTATGAAACCCTGGTCTATGAACCCGGTGGCGCCAGCCAGGACCTGGTCATCACCCTGAAAAAGACCGATTACGAGCTGCCGGAATATGTGGTGTACCCCACCGAGAACCCGGCCCACCGGATCATCCGCAATGCCGTGGACAACCGTCACAGGAACGACCCGGAGAAGCTCCCCGCCTTCAGCTATACCTCCTACGACAAGATGATCTTCACCCTGGAGCTCGACTCCCTGCCCCTGGTCGACACCCTGGAGATCGACACCACGGAGGGCTTCCGGGAGTTTCTCGACAAGCACCACCTGTTCATGATGGAGTCGGTGAGCGAACGGAAGTTCCGGCATCCCGACAAAAACTACGAGAAAGTGATCGCCACCAAGGTCTCCGGCTTTCAGGACCCCATCTTCGTGTTCCTCCTTTCACAATGGCAGTCCAGATCCTTCTACGAGGAGCGCATCAAGATCTTCGACCGGAACTACGTGAATCCCATCAGCCCGGGAAGCACCCGGAAGTACTTCTTCCTGTTGCAGGACACCCTCTATTTCGGGGAACGGGACACCGTTTACATCATCTCGTTCAGGCCGGGGATGAACACCAATTTCGAGGGACTGAAGGGCACCATTTCCATCAATACCCGCAACTGGGCCATCCAGAACGTACGGGCCGAGCCGGCCGCCCTGGCCCATGGCATCACCTTCCGGATCGA
>CAYLTG010000223.1:0-4665 GCA_964386225.1 uncultured Bacteroidales bacterium | reverse complement strand
AGTACCCGGTGGAAATACCCGGTGTGAGCATGAACAACTTCATGCGCACCGCCGTCAATGAGCACAGGAAACACAAAGGGCTCGACCCCCTGTCGGCCACCGACTTCCTCGCCATGATGGAGGAGAAGAAACAGCTGGTCGACATCCATGAGCGGCTGGCCAACCGGTCGGTGAACGAAGGGTTCTCCGGAGGCGAGAAAAAAAGGAACGAGGTGTTCCAGATGGCCATCCTCGAGCCCACCCTGGCCATTCTCGACGAGACCGACTCGGGCCTCGACATCGATGCGCTCAAAGTGGTCGCCAACGGGGTGAACAAGCTTCGGTCCCGCGACAACGCCACCATCATCATCACCCACTACCAGCGGCTGCTGGAGTATATCGTCCCCGACTTCGTGCATGTCCTCTATGAAGGACGCATCGTCAGGTCCGGAGGAAAGGAACTGGCCCTGGAACTGGAGGAGAAAGGGTATGAGTGGCTGAAGGATAGTTGATAGCAGATAAGAGATAAGAGATAAGAGATTGGAGATAGCAGATATGGAAGTGACACTAAGAGAACAGATGCTGGAGCTCTACGAGGCGAGGCGGAAGCAGATCGGGGTGAATGACCCGCCTGAGGTAAGCGCGATCCGGGATGCCTCGTTCAAAAGTTTCCTGGCACAGGATTTTCCCACGACACGGCATGAGAACTGGCGGAACACCGACCTGAAGAAGGTGCTTTCGCGCAAGTACAGCGTGGATTTCGAACCCACCGACAAGGATGTCGACCTCGACAAGGTGTTCCAGTGCGAGGTGCCGGATTTCGACACCCACATCATCTCGCTCTACAACGGGTGGTACATATACCGCGACAAGCCCCTGCAGACCCTGCCCAACGGCACCATCATCGGGAGCTTTGCACGGGCCCTGAACGAATACCCCGAACTTGTGCTGAAACATTACGGGAAGTACGCTGACAGCAAACTGAACGGGTTCAATGCCCTGAACACGGCCTACGCACAGGACGGGATCTTCATCTACGTACCCGACAACGTGGAGGCCTACAAGCCCATCCAGATGGTGAATATCCTCGACCGGGACGAAGACCTCTTCGTACAGAACAGGAACCTCGTGATCATGGGCAAGAACAGCAGGCTCACACTGGTACACTGCGACGACTCCCACAATGAACAGGCCTCCCTCTCCAACACGGTAACGGAGATCTTCGTGGACGAGGGGGCGCACCTCGACCATTATAAGCTGCAGAACCTCAACAACGACACCACCCTGATCAACTCCACATTTTTCCATGCCGAGAAGGACAGCAACATCTCCACCTTCGCCATCTCCCTGAACGGCGGGCTGATCCGGAACGACATCCGTGTAAAGCTCAATGGCCGCGGCAGCAACGCGGATGTCCTGGGCCTCTACCTCATGGACAAGGACCAGCATGTGGACAACCAGGTGTTCATCGACCATGCCCAACCCGACTGCACCTCCAACGAACTGTTCAAGGGCATCCTAGACGACCATGCCACCGCGGTCTTCAACGGACACATCCTGGTGCGACAGGACGCCCAGAAGACCAATGCCTTCCAGACCAACCGCAACATCCTGCTGACAGATAAGGCCACCGTCAACACCAAGCCCTTCCTGGAGATCTACGCCGACGATGTCAAGTGCAGCCATGGGGCCACGGTGGGACAGATCGACGAAAACGCCCTTTTCTATATCAAATCGAGGGGCATCAGTGAATACAATGCCAGGCTCCTGCTGATGTATGCCTTCGCCGCGGAAGTGATCAATGCCATCACCCTGCAGGCCCTGAAGGACCGCATCGACGACCTGGTCAAGAAACGGCTTCGGGGCGAGCTGGCCGTCTGCGACCAGTGCGTGCTTCACTGCAAGCACCAGGAAAGGAAATACGAATTCGACATCGACATGAGCAAACTCTAAAAAAACGCCTCTTTTGAGTTTCGACGTTCACCGGATCAGAAAGGACTTTCCCGCTTTGCAGCAGGAGGTATACGGCCAACCACTGGTTTACCTTGACAATGCCGCCACCTCCCAGAAACCCCGGGCCGTCATCGATGCCCTCACAAGCTACTATTCGACCATCAACAGCAACGTGCACAGGGGCGTGCATCACCTCAGCCAGCAGGCCACCGAGGCCTTTGAGGCCACCAGGGCCACCCTGCAGCATTTCATCCACGCCAGGCACTCCCATGAAGTGGTGATCACGAAAGGGGCCACCGACTCCATCAATCTGGTGGCCAGCTCATTCGGGAAAAAATACCTCCATGCCGGCGATGAAGTGATCGTCACGAGGCTGGAGCACCATGCCAACATCGTGCCCTGGCAGGTGGTTTGCGAGGAGAGAGGCGCCCATCTGAAGGTGGTGCCCGTCACCGAAACGCTGGAACTCGACCTGGCAGCGTTTGAGGCGCTGATCAGCGAAAGGACGCGCATCGTGGCCGTGGGGCATATCTCCAATGCCGTGGGAATCGTCAACCCCGTGCGTGAGATCATCCGCATCGCCCATGCGCATGACGTTCCGGTCCTGGTCGACGGTGCCCAGGGGATCGTGCACGAGCCGCTGGATGTGAGGGAGATGGACTGCGACTTCTACTGCTTCTCCAGCCACAAGTTCTACGGTCCGAT
Organism: uncultured Bacteroidales bacterium; assembly: GCA_964386225.1. Lineage (GTDB taxonomy): Bacteria > Bacteroidota > Bacteroidia > Bacteroidales > JAADJA01 > JAADJA01. The sequence goes on along the minus strand of CAYLTG010000223.1, from coordinate 2,028 downwards.
GGGGGTGGGCGTCCTCTACGGCAAGGAGAGGTGGCTCTCGGATATGCCGCCCTACCAGACAGGCGGGGAGATGATCAAGAGTGTGACCTTCGAGAAGACCACCTACAACGAGCTGCCCTTCAAGTTTGAAACCGGAACCCCCAATGTGGCCGATGTGATCGGTTTCGGCGCGGCCATCCGGTACGTGGAGGGTCTGGGCATGGCCCGGATCAAGGCCTACGAAGAGGAGTTGCTGGCTTATGCCATGGCCACCCTCGGCCATGTCGAGGGGATCGAAATACTCGGTGCCGGGGCGCCACGGGCTGGCGTCATCTCGTTCAACATCAAAGACATACACCCCTATGATGCCGGCACCATCATCGACCGGCTGGGGATCGCCGTGCGGACAGGAAACCATTGTGCCCAGCCGGTGATGGACCTCCTGGGGATCCCGGGCACTATCCGGGCTTCCTTTGCGTTCTATAACACCCGCGAAGAGGCGGACCGGCTGGCAGGGGCCTTGCAGACGGTCAGGCAGATGTTCGCATAAGAAAACAGGAAACAGAGAAGAGATCCAGGAAATGACGATTCAGGAAATTGAGCAAAAGGTCATCGGTGAGTTCGGCGTGTTCGACGACTGGATGGACAAATACAACCACCTCATCGAATTGGGCAGGTCGCTGCCCCTGATCGACGAGAAGTACAAGACCGACCAATACCTTATCTCCGGCTGCCAGTCGAGGGTGTGGGTCTCGGCCGAGATGGACGACGGAAAGGTCGTTTTCAGGGCCGACAGCGACGCGGTGATCACCAAGGGCATCGCCAGCCTGCTGGTGCGGGTGCTCTCCAACCAGCCCCCGGATGCCATCCTCGAGGCCGACATGGGATTCCTCGACAAGATCGGGCTCAGGGAGCACCTGTCTCCGACACGGTCGAACGGGCTGACGTCGATGATCAAACAGATGAAGCTCTACGCACTGGTCTTCAAGACCAAGATGCAAACCACGAAGGATGGATAAACCCGCTTCGCGGAATATTGTTCTAATTTAAACTGTCGCGCGCTATGGCAACACCTGACATCACGAAAAACATACTGGGAGATGCGATCATCGAGGTCCTGAAGACGGTGTATGACCCCGAGATCCCGGTGAACATCTATGAACTGGGGCTTATCTACGAAGTCAAGGTCGACGACGACCACAACGCACATATCCTGATGACCCTCACCACACCCAACTGCCCGGTGGCCGAATCCCTTCCCCAGGAGGTGAAGGAGCGGGTCGAAGGCATCGACGGCATCAAGGCGGTGGAGGTGGAGCTCACGTTCGAGCCGCCCTGGGACAAGGACATGATGTCGGAAGCCGCGCTCCTGGAACTCGGGTTCATCTGATCGGGGCGCGGTTCCCGGAGGAGCCATAAAACGGCGGTGGCCCTGTGCCGTTTCTGTCAGTATGTTGTTAATCCCAAAAAAATTACTTTTGCACAAAGGGAATCCCGATGTCACCTGATTACGCCCTCTTATCGAAGATCAACAGCCCTGCCGACCTCAAGAAGCTGCACGAGGAGGAGTTGCCGCGTCTCTGCAGCGAGATCAGGGAGTTCATCATTGACGTGATATCGGCCAATCCCGGCCACCTGGGTGCGAGCCTGGGGACCGTAGAGCTCACGGTGGCGATCCATTATGTCTTCGACACCCCATATGACAGGCTGATCTGGGATGTGGGCCATCAGGCTTATGCCCACAAGATCATCACGGGACGCCGCGACCAGTTCCATACCAACAGGAAATACGGCGGCATCAGCGGGTTCCCGAAGATGGCCGAAAGCGAGTACGACGCCTTTGGCACCGGCCACTCATCCACCTCCATCTCCGCCGCCCTGGGGATGGCTGTCGCCTCCTCGCTCACCGAAGACAACGGCAGGCAGCACATCGCCGTGATCGGCGACGGCGCCATGACCGGGGGCATGGCCATGGAAGCCCTCAACAATGCCGGCGTCACCAACGCCAACCTGCTGGTGATCCTCAACGACAACAAGATCGCCATCGAC
>CAYLTG010000222.1:0-4706 GCA_964386225.1 uncultured Bacteroidales bacterium | reverse complement strand
CTGGATGTGGAGGCGGACATCGGGTTTTTCCGCCTGGGCTTCCCCAAGAAATTCAGGGTGGGCGACATCCTGGTCCGCTCGAAGGATGCAGACACCCTGGTCAGCATCGGGGAGTTTTCGGTCAACGTTGCGCTGCTGCCCCTGCTGAAGAAAAAGATCATGATCCGGCAGGTGACCCTCGAAAATATGAGGGGCGACATCGGCAAGCTGATGGCGCAGTTGCCTGCTTCATCCGATTCTGCCGCTGCCCCTCCGCCGCCCGATTCCGTGACCGGGCAGCAGGAAAGTGGCTGGTCATTCGGCATCGGTCGCCTCGACCTGGTTTCCATTGACCTTTCATTCCGTGACGAAGTGGCCGGGTTCGACCTTGAGGTGCTGGCAGGACAGATCCGCATCGGTGTGGGGGACCTTGATTTCGACTCCCTGATCCAGGTGAGATCCATCTTCATCTCGGACACCGATGTCTCCTTCGAGATCCTCGACACACCGCCTTCCGAAGAAGAAGACACCACCGCCACCAGTTTTGCAAACATCGAGGTGGGGAAGGTGGTCCTCGACAAGGTGGCGTTCTCGTTGATCGATTCCACAGGAGGCCTGCTCCTTTTTGCCGGGGCAGGTGAGCTGACCACCAGCCGCAATGTTGTCGATATTTCACATGCCGCCATCGACGTGGACGAGGTCGAACTGGGCGATTCATACTGCGACCTTGTCTTTCTGCCGGCGGACGAAGCTCCTGTTCCGGATACTGCGGGCAGCGGAGACGACGGCATGGACTGGGGCCAGGCCCTCTGGCGGATCACCGGGAACCGCGTGGCCCTGGAGAACTGCCGGTATTCCATGAACTACGAGGGCGAACCCCTGGTGGAAGGACATTTCGATCCGCTCCACATGGACATCCGGGATGCCTCCGGCGAGATCACCGATTTCATCCTCGATGCGGACACCCTGGTCGCCACCATCTCCAACCTGAGGGCCAGGGAAGCCCAGGGCTTCGAGATCGAACGATTTGATGCTGCAATTTCGCAGGACGGGAAGGAATTTAAGATAGAGGACCTCAGTATCCTGACCCCCAACACGGCCGTCGACCTCAAGGTGGAGACCGCCGCCGACCCGACCAACTACACCGGCATTGAAAAGAAGACCTTTGCGCTCGAGCTGGATGTCAGGGGCCGGAACTGGCAGGATGCCGATTACTTCTATCCCTTCCTTGATAGTATGGAAATACTGGGGCCGGGGTTTGCCGATGCGGACTTCACGCTGCAGGCCGACCTGGCGGGTACCTTGCAGGAGCTCTCCATTGAGCGTTTCATGTTCAGCATCCTGGATTCCACCCTCCTTGCCCTCCGGGGCCGGGTGGAGGACCCGCTGAATGCGGAGGGGATGAGCAGCGAGATCACCCTGGACACGGTCATGGCAGCGGCCTCGGAGCTCCATGAACTGCTGACCCTGCCCGACTCCCTGAAGCTCCCGGCATTTGTGCTTGTTTCAGGGGACTACCGGGGAACAGGCACAACACACGACTTCACCGGGGAGATCAACTCGTCCGCAGGGGATATTTCTCTGGAGCGGGTGAAGGCGCACATGGGCCAGGATCCCCGCTATGAACTAAAGCTGATGGCGGCCTTGCATGACCTTGATGATCTCATCGATCCGGCACTGGCATCGGCCGCTTTCACCCTGGAGGCCCGGTACGAGGGCAGCGACCTTTCCCTGGCGGCAGGCGAGGCCCATCTAATGGTGGATTCCCTCACCTACAATGCCCATGAATACAAGGATATCCACCTCGACGCCCTGTTCGACAAAGGCGAATTCTCCGGGGCCCTGGTCTCCGCGATGCCCGAGATCCTTTTCCGCCTGGAGACCTCCGGCACCTACCGGGAAGATATCCTGGCAGCGGACCTTTCCCTGGATGTCGGGAACCTCGATCTTTATGCCCTGAATTTTGCCGATACCATGTTCACCCTCGCCGCCGGGATGGATCTGTCACTGGGGATGGGCCCGGAGGAGCGCTTTGGTCTCGACCTCTCCCTGGCGAAGCTGGATCTGGACTACCGGGACTCCCTCTACAGGATGCACCCCGTGACGATGACGTTTGCCACTGCAGCTGAAAGGACCGATTTCAGCATGAAGAGCCATTTCTACGAACTCATCTTCACCGCCGGGGCACATGTGGAGGAGATGGGCCGTGCCTTTGCCGGCCTGCCGGGGTACTATTTCGGGTCCGCGGGCAACGACTCCGTTCCCTTCCTGATGCCCGACTTCCGTGTTTCCGGGAACCTGGAGTACCCGGAAGTGTTTGCAAAGCTTTTCCTTCCCGGTCTTCCCGAGTTTGAGACCCTGGCAATTGATGGCGGATATTCCGCAGTCTCGGACGAACTCACGCTTGACGTTTTCATGCCTTACCTGCACTCGGCCCCTGTCGAGGCCGACAGCCTGGACATCCGGGTCGATGGCTCTTCCGAACAGCTTGATTTTGCGGTCCGCTGCAACCTCACCGTTGACGATCTGCTCACCGGGACCCCGCTGCTGGAAGGGTCTTTCCAGAATTCCATCCTGAAGACCCGTCTGCGTTACCTGGATGCCCGTGAACGGGAATACATCGACCTCACCACCCTGGCAGATACGTCGGATGGGGTCCTTCACGTGAAGGTCGATCCTGAACTCCTGGTATTCAGTTACAACGAATGGGAAATGGATCCGGACAATGAACTTGTGATCGGCACGGATTCGATCACCGTGAAAGATTTTGCGCTCCACCATGAGGGTGAGTCCATTGTCATTGCCGATGCGGCCGGCCCTCCGCCGGGCATCGAGCTGAAGCTCGTCGATTTCACCCTCGGAAGCATCGAGCAGCTGCTGGATGCCGACACCGTCGTCAGGGGCGTGGCCAACGCGGATGTGCTTTTCCTGGATCCGCTCGGGACACCGGCCATCAAGGGGAACCTCACCATCGACGGCCTGTCGGTGGCCGGGTTCGATGCCGGGACGCTGACCATTTCATCCTTCTCCATGGTCGCCGATACCACGGCGGTCGAGCTCCACCTTGCCGGCGATCGCGGGGTGATCCATCTGGCTGCCAGCTACCATGCGGCAGACACCCTCAACCCCCTCACGGCTGACCTGACCATTGAACACCTCGACCTGGCCAACCTGGAATACCTGCTGGCGGAGCATCTTCATGACCCGAAAGGAAGTCTGCAGGGGGAGATCGGCATTTCGGGCCGGACCGATGACCCCCGCGTCAACGGATCCCTTCAATTCTCGGATGCCAGCATGGGGATCGTCTTCCTGAATGCCAGTTATACGCTTGGAAACGAGCCCATTGTGATAGAAGATGATGTGTTCCGTTTCAGCAACTTCTCCATCACCAATGCGCAGAACCAATCGGCCAGGATCAACGGGACCATCAACCTCGGAAACCTCAGCAAAGCGTATTCCGACCTGGAGATCAAAACCGACAACATGGAGATCATGAACTCCACACAGAAGGAGAACGACATCCTGTTCGGCCTGCTGAAGGCACAAGCGGACATCAAGGCCAGGGGGGAGGTCAATGACATCAAGCTGACCGCCGACGTCACCATCGACAAGGAGACCGATGTCACCTATATCTTTCCCGATAACCTGGCCCTTGACAACAACGAAGGCATCGTCCAGTACGAGAAATTCGACCCGGAGATGAAAAAGGACGAAGATGTGGAAAGAAGCACCTCGTTCCTGAGCATGAATTCATTCCGACAGGTTCAATCCAGGATCGAGATCCAGGAGGGGGCCCGTTTCAACCTCTTCTTCGACAGCGGCGGAAGCAACTTCCTGGATGCCACCTTCAACGGAACGATCAATTTCAGCCAGCAACAGGACAATAGGGAAGTTTCAGGCATGTTCAAGGTGGAGGAGGGGGTCCTTCACTACGGCATCCCCATGGTGGCTGTCGATGAGTATGAGATCGAGCCGGGCAGCTCCATCTCCCTCTCGAACGACCTCTACAATCCATACCTCAGCATCGTGGCCTCCTCCAACGTGCGGGCTTCCACGGAAGGCCTCATGAAGGGCGATGCCAAGGTGATGACATTCAAGATACTGCTGTTCCTGGAGGGAGAGCTCAACGACCTGAAACTGCGGTTCGACATCTCCCAGGAGACCGGCGATGCGCTTGTCTCGGCACGGCTTGCGCAGCTTACCGACCAGGAACGCAATGTGAACGCGCTGAATCTCCTGGTGCGTGGGTCCTTTGCGATGAGCCTTCAGGGTGACGAAGTGGGGGGCACCACCACGCTGGATGCCCAGCTGGATAAATTCTACACGACGCACCTGAACCACCTGATCAGCGAGAACGTCACCTTCGTCGACCTGAAATTCGACGTGCAGTCCTTCAAGGAATACAATACCTCCGGGGAGGCGGTGGTGCAACGGAACTATTATTACAACGTCGGCAAAAGCTTCTTTAACGACCGGGCACGGGTCAGTTACAAGGGCAGCCTCGGCGTGACCAACGACCTGCAGTCGGAGCAGGTGAACTCCCAGATGGTGCAGAACGAGCTGGAACTGGAGGTGAAGGTTACGAAGGACGGGGTGCTGCGAGGGGTCTTCTTCCGCAAGAACCAGTACGAGGGCCTGCTCGAGGGGGAGGTGATCCAGACCGGTGTCGGGGCCAGGCTGAGGAAGGATTTTTATTCGATCCCCGACATTTTCCTCAACGAGGAAAA
>CAYLTG010000221.1:0-4732 GCA_964386225.1 uncultured Bacteroidales bacterium | reverse complement strand
GGTAGACCAGGGACTGATTTCAGGTCACCTGCGACCGCAAAACGAAAAAAGAAGCCTTCTACTGGCCCAAGGCCAACTGGCCGGTGGAGCCGGTGCTCCGGCTGGCCGGGAAGTGTAACAACACCCTCGGCAGCGATTCGGTGAGGCTGAAGGCGTGTTGCAACTCCGGGGTGCCGGAGGAGACCTCCATTCACATGGAATGAGCCTCCATGGTCAGGCTGAGCTGAATCTTTATGAGACCTGACATTCTGCGCAAAATTTTGTGACCCAGAACACATCCTACATATTGACATTGGCTAGATATTTTCGTATCTTTGTGCCTTTAGCCTGCCAACCAACCATTTAGCTTGAGGTGAATTTTTGACCAAACACATAGCTGTCGACACCGAACATTAAATTGTACGCTTTCTTGAATCAGAACCACGGAATTGCAGAATGCAGTTTCAACTCAATTGATGCACCCCTGATACTAAAACACGCCTGCCTATGAAACACACCCTCTGATCACCCTCATTTCAATGATTACTTAACTATTTCACTAAACCTCAAACTAAAACGACATGAAGAACTTGATCAAACTATTTCAAAAAAAGATCTGGGGCATGACCGCCCTGTTCCTGGTCATCCCCGTCCTGTCGTGGTCGCAGCCGACCATGGAGGAGATTCAGGCAAGCATTGATGCCGGCCTTGAATACCTTGTGGCACAACAAAATGCCACGGATGGCTATTGGATCGCGTACGGCTCCCCGGAGGCCGGCACCGGCCTGGCCTTATACAAGCTCTGTGAAAGGGCCTATGAATTGGGATATGAATCCCCCTTTGATCCGGAATATCCCTATTCTGAAAACGTTGTCAATGGTTTCGCCTGGATCTTTAAGCAGCTTCAGGTCATAGCCATTAACGACCAGGACCATACCGGCTATGCCACGATGACGGTGGACAATCCCGATGTGAACGGCAACGGCACCGGTGTGTGTGTCAGGTACAGCGTAGGCTATGAAAGCTACACCACCGGTATCGTCCTGACCGCCATGGCAGCCAGTGGCACGCCCGACCGCTTGGTCGAGTCGGCCACAAGTGCGGTGGATGGATGGACATTCGCCGAGGTCGTGCAGGACATGGTCGATTTTTTGGCCTGGGGGCAGGTTGAATACACCGATTACCTCGGAGTAAAAAAAGAGGGAGGATGGGACTACTATCATGTAAATAATGGCGCTGGTGGTTCTTCCTGGAAAGGGGACCAGTCCAATTCAGGCTATGTGGTCCTTGGCCTGGCCGAGGCCGAAGCTTTTGGCGCAACCATCCCTGATTGGGTCAAAACCGAACTCAGCGTCTGGATCGACTGGGTGCAGGATGATGTTGACGGAGATGACAATGACGGCGGATCCTGTTACAGCTACCCGGGAGACTGGATCGGGATTAATACGCTTAAAACCGGCAACCTGCTCATGGAGATGGCCCTGTGCGGCGACAACCCTGAAACCCAGAGGGTGCTTGACGCTTTGGATTACCTTGACAGGCATTGGGAAGATGCAAGTGGAGCCAATAGCCCTCCCGGCTGGAACGGTGACCCGGCCCAGTACCAGGCCATGTTCTGTATCATGAAAGGCCTGGTTTTCATGGGAATTGATGAATTCAATGGGATCGACTGGTTTGCAGACATGTCCACAGTTATCGTGGACCAGCAATACCTGCCCGATCCCCCCGATGCAGACTATGGTGCCTGGCTCTACTCCTCGGGTCGCTCAGAGTATGTGATGAACACCTTGTGGGCCCTCCTCACCCTCGAGAAGATCGCACCTCCCCCACCCATTGTCCTGGTCGATTTCGACATCCACCCCACCTCGTGGCCCAACCCCATCAACACCAAGTCGCAGGGGCTCACCCCCACGGCGATCCTGGGCAGCGAGGACTTTGACGTGACGACCGTCGACCCGGCCACGCTCTACCTCGACCTGCCCGAAGGCATGGTCTACCCGGTCAACTGGGCGTACGAGGACGTCACCATGCCGGTCGACAACGGCTGGGAGTGCAACGACACCGAGATGGGTCCCGACGGGTTCATGGACCTGACCCTCAAGTTCAACACGCAGGAGCTGGTCATGGCCCTGGGTGAAGTGTACGACGGTGATTTCCTGATCATCCCCATCAAAGGCAACCTGATGGACGACGGCCAGGACATCTTTGGCGACGACTGCATCGTGATCATCAAGAAAACGAAGGATGCTCAGGCAGACCTGCCGGGGACGCTGCTGCTTGGCCAGAACCGGCCCAACCCCTGCCGGGGCACCACCTACATCATGTTCGCCCTGCCGTCCGACAGCCATGTCAGCCTGGAGGTCTACGACGTGCTCGGCAACCGAGTGATGACCCTCGCCGACGGGCAGTATCCCGCCGGCAGCCATGGCATGCAGTTGGATGTCAAAGGCCTCGAAAGCGGGTACTACTTCTACCGCCTGATCTCGGCCAACGGCACAGCCACGAAGCGGATGCTGGTCCTTGAATGATCAGCATGATCCATACTCTCTGATGAAACCCGGCACGTTCCCAGGCCGGGTTTTTTCATCGCTTTTTTTGACAACGCATGTCACCAACCGAATATCCGGGTGGTTTTTACGCTAATTTTGTGACGGCATCCCATGAAGAAAACGATAATAATTCTATTGCTTTTGGGCCTGTTCGGCTGTGAGCTTCCCTGCGCCAGGATCAGCAAGGTGACCGATATGGGGGCCCTGCCCGGGGAAGTCCTCAGCATAATGCCTTATGAAGATGGAGATGAACTCAATTTCCTGTATTCGGGCGACACCCTGGTGCAGCTGGCCGTATCCCGCGAAACCCGGAAACAGTATGATGTTTTCCGGGACGAGTGCAACAACCTCACCACCATCTATGAGGTCGATATCACCTCGATGGCCCCAACTGATTCCAGCCTGACCATTGTCGCAAGGGTTGCCAACCTCACGGCCATCAATCGGTACCAGGTGACCGTCAACAGCAGCACCTTCATCATCCCGGTGGGCCCGAACGCCTACATGGACTGCGACCTGATCGATTCGCTGCAGGTGAATGGCACGGTATACTACGATGTCTGCCGCCTGTACCGGATCGGCATGGTGGAAGGCATATCCGACAACCCCCTCGCCGATTCGGTCTATTTCAATACGGAATTCGGGGTCCTCGACATCGTCATGGAAGATGGCAGCCGGTACAGCCGCCAAGAGTGATGAGGGATGGGCCCACCGCTCCTCCCCGACTGCACCGATAAGCCCCTTATCCCTTGAATAAAAGATGTTTATAGCATAATTTGAAGGCCTCTTTTACGTTATTCTTACAAGGAGACCTGTTCGGCGGAGTGCCTTTCGTTTTTCCGAACCCGCTCGCACCAGGTCAGCCTCCGATCAAAACCAACGAATTCGCAGTACCGGCCAACCTCATCCACCATGAGAGCGCACCCATCACCGGCTGATTTCATGCTCCTGGCGGGATTCCTTTTGCTGCTTGTTTCTCCGGGTTGCACCGTGGTCAATTACTGCGTGGGGACACACATGGACGAACGGAGGCAGGAGCGGCATTGTTACCGTGCCGGCGACGGCCACATGATCCGAAAGGGGCATGCGGTCACCGTCATCACGACCGCCGGGGCGACCCTTCACGGGACGCTGGCAGGGACCAGGACCGTGAAGGGCCAGACCATGGCCTTTGCCGAGGGCGATCCTTCCTTCGCCGGTCAACACCTGCTTCAGGGCACGTCGGGGCAGCCGGCGGCCCCTGGAACTGAATGCATCTGCCTGGTCATGCCCGACAGCACGGCGGTGGAGATCCCCCTGGACGTGGTGTACCTCGTGAGGGCCGAATACGGTCCGCCACACCTGTGGAGGCGCACGTTGCCCATCCCGGGACTGATCTTCGATGTGGCGGCCATCCTTTTCATCAGCGGCGCCATCGAAAGCCAATAAAACACATACCCTATGAGCACCTGCACAAGAAGGCCGGGTCTGCTGCTGACCCTCCTCATCGCCTCCCTCCTGCAAAGCCCGGTTTGCAGCCAGAACAGCTACAAGGGGAAAGTTCAGGCATTCCGTACACCGGGGTACATCATCACCTTTGAAGGTAAAACCAACTATGGGAAGATCAGCATCCTCGAAAAGTTCAAAGGATACCCTGTGAAAATCCTCTTCTACGGCAACGACGGCAGCGAAAAGGTGTTCACCGCCCCCATGCTCAAGGGAATGGGCGTCTGCCATGAGGTGGTGCCCGACCCGGAATCGGAGGCCAGCTATACCTTCTGGGATGACTATCTGACCCGTCAAAATCCGGACCTGGGAGAGCAGCTCATGATGAACAGGCTCGCAACCGGCAGGATCACGGTATTCCAGGACGGGCAGGCCCGGATCATCAAATCGGAGCCCCATTGCGGCAAGGCCATCGGGTTAGGGTTCGGCCACCGCGACAGCGACGATGAGGAGGAAGAGGAGGACGACATTCCCGTCTACCTGACCCGCAGCACCGAAATGGAAGGGGTGTGCGCCTATACCGGCTATTACGTGGAAAAGGACGGCCTTGGGCCGGTGCATGTCGATAAAAATAACCTGGCTGTTCACTGGTCCTGGCTGTTCGGCGACTGCGAGGCCATGAAGGTGGAGACGGCGGAAAACCCGAAACTGCTGAAATTCAAAAAATTCATGCAGGCGGTGGCCGCTTATAACAGTGCCTGCGGGGAAGGCGGGACTGG
>CAYLTG010000220.1:0-4739 GCA_964386225.1 uncultured Bacteroidales bacterium | reverse complement strand
GAAACACATTATCCCTTCCTCCCCTTCAACTCCGATTCCACCGCAAACCGGGCCGCCGCCAGGGTCTCCCTGTTCACCTTCTCCGTGATCCGGCCGCTGCTGAGGTCGTCGGTGCTGATGAAGCCGTTCATGAGCAGCAGCTGCAGCACCATGTTGTTGACCCGCACATCCCTGGCATACCCCGCGGCGTCATAGAGGAGCGATGCATTTTCTCCGAATTCCGCCGCAAATTCCGGGTTGTTCGGAAAACTCATGAGCTGCGCGTAGGTCTCGGTGAAGCCGGTCAGTTCGATGTGGGTGTTCGGGGTGAGCAGCAGGGGCGTGAACCGGTGCGACTTCTTCAGGGGCACGAACCCCTTGATCCCCGAAAGGTCCACCTTCTTTTTTAGGTCGTCCATCCGCACGAATTCGGCCTTCCGCATTTCCTCGAACTGGTAAAGGAGGAAATTGTGCCGCCACACCTCGTTGTTGAAGAGGTGACGGTCGAATACGTGGGGATATTTCTCGAGCAGAAGGGCTTTCACCCGCTGTTTCTTTTCATTGACCCCGGGGTTTAGGATCATCACCTCCTGCACCATCCGCACCATGTCTTCCGCTGCCTTCTGCGGACCGGTGATCTCCTTTCCTTTCCTGCCGATGTCGGTGGAAAGGACGCCGAACTGGATCATCCTGCCCTTGCCCTTGCCGCGGGGCGCCCCTTTCAGGATATCGATGAGGTGGTACTTGGCTTCCGCCTGTCCTTCCTCCGAGATGAAAGGCTGTCCCGACGGTGTGCTGGCCAGGGCGTTGAAAATCCCGCTGAAAAGGGCCCGCGTGATGGGGACCTCGGCACCTCCGGAGCCATTGTCACCGCCCTCCCCGGAGACCTCTGCCATGAACCTGTTCTTGACAATGTCGAACCGCACCCGCCGGATGGTCAGTGTGCGCCCCTCCTGCGTGAAGGTCTTTTCGACAAAGATCTTCCCGGCCACGGCCTCGATGTCGATCTTGTCGATCATCTTGTAGCTGCTGCACAGGTAATGGACCCCGGTGAAACTGTCCTTCTCCCAGTTGAACACCTGGTCGAGGCTGTTGCCGTGGTCGTCCAGGACCTCCACGATGCGCTTGTCGGCGGTATACCGCATCAGGGTGCGCTGCAGGTGCGGGTTGTCGGAGCTCGTCGCCTTTTCCTTCCGTTCGCCGTGCGATTCACGGTAGAGGATAAAATTCTCCGGGTTGTCGTACCGGATGATCCCGGCCTCTTCCCTGGCGAAATTGCTGGCCGACAGCATGATGTCGATCCGGAAGGGCATGGTGATGTCGCACAGCCCGCTGATGGTGCTGCGCGAGTTGAGGTCCTCCACATTGCTGTCGGCGCTGGAGTCGAACAGGGAGCTGTAATATTTGATGTATTCGGGATCGAAGTCGGTGACCCGCGAGAAATCCCCCACCTCGGTGCCGACACCGTACAGGTTGCCTTCGCTGTCGGGGAACACATAGAACATGTCTCCTGCGATCATCTTCAGGGAACGGACGCCGGGCAGGTCTTTCTTGAGCCACTTGAGCATGACCGCCGCCAGCATCTCCGATTTCCCCACCCCGGAATCGCCGCTGATCTGCACGACGACGATCGTGCCGTCGTCCAGTTCCACGGCGAAGAGGGAGCCATGCACCGGCAGGCCGCCCATCTCCTTGACCTTTTCGTTGAACATGGTCAGGCGCGGCTTCTTCACATTCCCGAAATAATCCACCTCCTTGCGCAGGGGGGTCACCAGCGTCTTGATGTTGCCATTCGGACCCGGCAGGTCGAAATACCCGATCTGCGGGAATGAGATCACCTTTTCCGGAGCCCCGAGGAAGGTGATGATGTCGGGCACGAAGCCGTTGAGCTCATCCAGGCCCACATCGCTGTATGGCAGCAGGCGGTAGTTGTCGGCCAGGAACTTCATGTAGCTCTTCTGGAACACCACCAGTTCCTTGAGGAATCCGTCGGTGATCACCTTGCACCGGTAATCGTCCACGTCCAGGTTGCGGACGAATTTCGCCATCCGGTTATTGAAGAACGAGGAGGGCGGGCGTGTCCGGAGCGACCTGATCACGCCGGCATCGTCCTCCCCGGTGCGCTTGAGCTGTGTGGTACCGGTACAGCAATCGATCTTGTGGATGGGGAACTCCCTTTTCTTGGCATCGGTGGCCATGCGCGTGTGGATCTGCACCGGCTGCTCGGAGGCGATCACCCCGCAGTGCCTCATGACCTCGGCGACCCAGCTGATCCTGCCCCCGTCGAACGTTTCCAGGATGCTGCCCGCCAGGCTGAAATCCTTATGGATGGTGATCCCGTGCTGGATCATCTCGTTGATGCTCGAATTCTGCCTCTGGAAGCGCGATCCGGTGAATTTGAACAGCACATGGGTGTATTTGCTGTAATATTCATTCCCCCGGGTCCTGTTCATGACATCGATCAGGAAATGGACCACGGCCCGCACCAGCCCGTGGAGGCTGTCGGGCTCGACCAGTTCATCCATTCTCCCGAACAGCTGATGGAACAGGAGCACGAGGTCGTCGTCCATGAGTTTATCGGTGATATCCCTGGCAAAAAGCTGCATCTCATGATCGGAGTATGCCCCGGTGGCCTGCCGGTAAGCGGACAGCCGCTGGTGCAGCAGGCGGGCGTAGCCTTCATCATATCCTGCCAGGAAGAGCCTCAGCAGCCTTTCACCCTGGCCGAGGTCAGCACCGAGGACTTCCTCCTTCATCACGCGATGGACCAGTCCACGCACCTGGGAACCATGCTCCGGCCCGCCCCCGGGGATGCCTTCCAGCATCCGGTCCAGCACCAGCGCTGCATAGGCATCCACATTCATCAGGTCACGTGAGATACCCGAGATCTCCTCGAACTGCCCGATGGCAACTTCCATGACCTTCCGGATGGTGGGTACGAGGGCCTCCTGTTCAAAGGGGAGGTTGAAAAGAAGCAGGATCTCACGGATGTATTTCTTCAGTATATTGTTGTACCCCTCCAGCCTGGCAAGGTCACCGGCTATGTCGGCCGTGCCGTTCAGGGTCAGGATCTTGAACTTGGAATCCGAGAAGAGCATCTGCTCCATTTCCAGGAGGATCTCTTTCATCGTCAGCAACTCCTCGGGCTGGTCCAGCACCCAGGAATTGGGCTGGTACGAAAGCTTGTTGTCGATGTATTTCAGGAGGGTGGGCTTGCCATACCGGGCGATCACCTCATGGATGTTCATGTACTTCAGGGAAGGGATCCTCTTGTAGATCTGCGGGAGGAGGTTCTCCCAGACCTTGCTGAACGCCTTGCTCCGAATGAATTCGGTCACATTCCTGCACGCCCCCACGTGCTCATAGAATTCCATGACCGCATTGGGAGAATCTCCTATATTATTGATGCTCAACCCGCTGTCGCCGGGAAATGCGTAGTACAGGCTCTTGATATCGCTGATCCGCAGGGTGCTGTGCGGGGCCTTCTGGATGGCCCTCAGCACATCGTAGTCGTCGAGCAGGTCGCGGATGAAACCCTCGTCCCCTTTCGAGGCGAAAAGCTCATCCAGGAGTGTCTCTGCTCCCGGCCCTCGCGGTCCTGCATTTTCCTGGCTTTCCCGGAACCGTTTCCAATACTTCAGGAATACCCGCAACGCATTGCCGAACTCATTTCCGAAGTCGGCATAGCTTTTCGCGTCCCCCTTGAGGAATCCCCCCAGCGAGAACCTGACCGCCCCTGTCTTGTAAGGGATCACGGCCAGCCCACGCTCCCGGGCGAGGCGCAGGGTGAACCGCTCCAGGTCCTGGTACGACGGCATGTCCCTGAGCACGATATTGAAGAGGTAGGAACCGTCGGATTCGATGACGCCGACCTTGTCGTACCCGCCCTCCCCGATCACCCGGGAGGCCACCTCCCGCGCGATGAGATGCCTGGCGTGCACCTCGGACCGGAAATTCTTGTTCACCCGGTGGGTGTTGAGGGCGGTCACCAGGTGCTTCTTGTAATAGGAGAAGAAAGGCTCGCCCTTGAACTTGAAATCGTCGGGAAGATCGAGCACATCCAGCTTGTCGAGGGCGGTAAGCTCCTCCAGCAGGAAGATGTGGAGCGGGCTGCCCTCGAATTCCGAGTAGCGGCCGATCTTGGTGCTTCCGCGCTTGCCCACATTCTTGTATTCGTTTCGTTTGGCCACCTCGTCGCGGATGAACTGCTCGATGCGCATCTTGATCTTGAACCGGCTGGCGTTCTTCGGAAGCCGCTCCTCCATCACATCCTTGATCTTCTTTGCCAGCTGGGCCGTTTCCAGGACGTTGACCAGCATGTAGAGCGAGTTGGTGTTGCCCTTGTCGATAGTATTGTGCTTTTTGGCAAACTCGATGACGTCCTTCTTGCGCGGCGTGGCGACGAGCGAGCCGAGCCGGCTGCCGGTGGCCCCGAGGTTCTTGGTGGTGGAGAGGGACGACACGGCACTGATCCTGGCATAGGCGGTGCTGTTGTTCATGATGTACCGCGATATGGTCCTCCATTTGGGCTCCTCCTGGTCATCCAGCTTCACGGAGTCGTTGTAAGCCTCGTCGAGGAACAGGGTGATCTTCGTCTGGTTCAGGAACCGCAGGAACCCGATCAGGTCGGGGCTGTTGAAATCGGAATATCCGCTGGGGTTGGAGGGGTCGTTGATGATGATGGTGAGGTTGTCGCAGAACCGGTCCCAGAGGTTGCCCGTGTCATCGAAGAGCTGGAAGGTCGACCGCATCCTGTTCAG
>CAYLTG010000219.1:0-4739 GCA_964386225.1 uncultured Bacteroidales bacterium | reverse complement strand
ATAAGGGATTCCGTTGGAGAAAAGAAAAAATTTATTATAAATTTGCCGCTTATTGTTAATTAAATAACAAAAGGATTTCAGAGGTATTAATTCGCCAGTCAATGAAAAAAATTTTCATTCTTCTCGTGATCATTCTCCCACTCGCAGGTCTGACCCGGGAAGTGAAAAAATCCGGGATCCTTCTCACCGGATCCGATACGACTGGCCTATTCCATGATTCCCGGGATTCTGAGGGTGCTGCCGGAAGGGGAGATTCTGCTTTTATAATGAAAGACAACGTGTAATAAGTATAAATTCTAAAAATTTCAATCTTTGAGCTATGACAAATAAAATCACAAGTTTTGCGGATTATTTGCAAAAGTACAGGGACAGCATAGCAGATCCCGAAGGATTCTGGGCGAACATCGCAGAAAGCCATTACTGGCAAAAGAAATGGGACCAGGTTCTCGACTGGTATTTCGAGGGCAAGGATGCGCCCCATGTGAAATGGTTCGTGAACGGCAAGTTGAACATCACCGAGAACATCTTCGAGCGAAACATGTTCCAGCGCCAGGACCAGGTTGCCATCATCTGGGAACCCAACGACCCCAATGAGCCTGAGGTAAAACTCACCTACGGCGAGCTGTATGCCAAGGTGAAACAGTTTGCCAATGCCCTGAAGAAGGCCGGCGCCAAGAAAGGCGACCGCATTGCCATTTACCTGCCGATGATCCCGGAGCTGGCCATTGCCATGCTGGCATGCGCCCGGATCGGGGCCATCCATTCCATCGTGTTCGCAGGATTCTCCGCCAATGCCCTTGCCGACAGGATCAACGATGCCGAATCGAACATCGTCATCACCTCCGACGGCGGCTTCCGCGGAGCCAAGAGCATCCCGCTGAAGAGCATCGTCGACGAGGCCCTGGAGACCTGTCCCACGGTAAAGAACACCATCGTGTACAAGCGGACGGGCGACAACATCAAGTGGGTCGACGGGCGCGACATCTGGTGGCATGATCTCATCGAGGGCGTCAGCACGGACAACAAAGCCGAAGTGATGGATGCCGAGGACACCCTGTTCATCCTCTACACCTCCGGCTCCACCGGTAAACCCAAAGGGGTGCTCCATACCACGGCCGGATACATGGTGTATGCCGAGTACACCTTCAAGAACGTGTTCCAGTACAACGACGGCGACATTTACTGGTGTACCGCCGACATCGGCTGGGTCACCGGTCACTCTTACATCGTGTACGGTCCGCTCCTTGCCGGTGCCACGAGCATCATGTTCGAAGGGGTGCCCACCTATCCCGATGCCGGTCGTTTCTGGCAGGTCGTCGCGAAATACAAGGTGAACCAGTTCTACACCGCCCCGACCGCCATCCGTGCGCTCGTCGCCCAAGGCAACGAGTGGGTCACCAAGCATGACCTCAGCTCCCTCAAGGTGCTGGGTACCGTGGGCGAGCCCATCAACGAGGAGGCCTGGAGGTGGTACCACGACCACGTGGGCGGCGGCCGCTGCCCCATCGTGGACACCTGGTGGCAGACAGAGACCGGGGGCATCCTGATCAGCCCGCTGGCAGGGATCACCCCGACCAAACCTTCCTTCGCCACCCTCCCGCTGCCCGGGATCCAGCCTTTGCTGGTCGACAATGAGGGCAACGAGCTGAAAGGCAACTCCGTGGAGGGCAACCTCTGCATCAAGTTCCCCTGGCCGGGCATGCTGAGAACCACCTATGGCGACCACCAGCGCTGCTACCAGACCTACTTCTCCACTTACCGCGGCCTCTATTTCACCGGCGACGGCGCCAAGCGCGACGAAGAGGGATATTACAGGATCATGGGCCGTGTGGACGACGTCATCAACGTTTCCGGCCACCGGATCGGGACCGCCGAGGTGGAGGATGCCATCAACCAGCATCCGAAGGTGAATGAATCGGCCGTCGTCGGCTACCCGCACCCCATCAAAGGACAGGGCATCTATGCCTACGTCACCTGCGAGGAACTGTCGGATGCCGAACTGGAGACCATCGAGAAGGAGATCCGCGACACGGTCAACAAGGTCATCGGGCCCATTGCCAAACCCGATATGATCCAGATCGTGAGCGGCCTGCCGAAAACGCGTTCAGGTAAGATCATGCGGAGGATCCTCCGGAAGATCGGCGAGGGCGATGCCACCAACCTGGGCGATACCTCCACGCTGCTCGACCCGGGTGTCGTCGATGAGATCATCGACGGGGCTAAAGTTTCTGTTAAGCGATAAGACAATTTGATCTAACCGGTGATCAGCCGGTTAGATCTTTAAATGATTTAGTTCCTATCGTATTGATTTAAATTCATAGGTTCAAATACCAAAACAAAACGTAAAATGAAAGGAATTAAATTTACGAACCGGTGGGTTGTTGTGATCGGTGCAATACTGATCCAACTGGCCCTCGGTGCGATCTATGCCTGGTCAGTATTCACTAAATTGCTGACCGATCAGAACGGCATCTACAAATTCACTGCACAGGAAGCTGCATGGGTATTTTCGGCGGGGCTGGCCACATTCGCAATTGTGATGGTACTGGCCGGAAAATGGCAGGCGAAATCGGGTCCGACCATCGTGGCATTTACCGGTGGCCTGACGTTGGGTCTGGGATATATTCTGGGTGGATTATTTGGGAGCAGTTTCTGGGCCCAGCTTCTATTCATCGGGATCATCGGTGGTGCTGGAATAGGGCTGGCTTATGTGGTTCCGATTGCAGTTGGAGTCAAATGGTTTCCCGATAAAAAGGGCCTTATCACCGGTCTTGCGGTGGCAGGTTTCGGATTCGGGGCAACCATCTGGGTGAAACTGGCCGATGCGTGGTTCGGAGGACTGCTGAATACAACTAGTGTATTCGGCCTTCCCGGAGTGCAAAGCGTATTTTTTATTTACGGGATCATATTTGCAGTTTGTGTATTGGCTGGTTCAATGGTGATGGTCAATCCTCCCGAAGGGTATAAACCCAAAGGTTGGGTTCCTCCGGCGCCGTCACCCAAAAAAGCAGAGGGCCATACCAACTTCGAACCCAGGGAAATGCTCCGGACACCTCAGTTCTTTGCTCTGTGGACCGTTTTTATTTTTTCCGCACTGGCGGGATTGATGGTGATCTACTGCATTAAGCTTTTCGGCATCGATGCCCTGAAATATCATGGTCTGGAAAATGCTGCCATCATCGGAGGCACGGCCATGGCGTGGTATGCCATATTTAACGGCCTTGGAAGGATCATCTGGGGGATCGTATCGGATAAACTTGGCCGCAAAAGAGCCATCGTTGCAATGACCTTCTTTCAGGGGATCATAATGCTGATGCTCTATCATGTATTCATAAGCTTTGCACTGGCTGGAGGATTTATCATTGCGGCATGCATCATTGGGTTTAACTTTGGAGGGAACTTCGCCCTATTCCCGGCTGCCACAGCCGACTTTTTCGGAAATAGAAATGTAGGAAGCAACTACGGATGGATGTTCACGGCGTATGGCGTTGCCGGTATTCTGGGGCCGCAACTCGCAGGCGTATTTAAGGACTCTGCCGGAAATGCTGCCACACCAATAGTCTGGATGACACCCTTTATCATTGCCGGTGTCGCTTGCATCATCGGCGGTATCATCATGTTGCTGACCAAACCCCCGAAAACGGAAGAGGAAAAGGCAGCCGTGCGCCAACCTGATTCGAAATTGTCTCCAACTGCTTAGGTGAAATAGTATTTGGAAAACAAGTAAAGGAAATCACCGGTATCCCCGGCCAAAAATAAAGAACCATGGCTTTCAGCCGCGGGGGATACGGGTGGCGGTGTTGGCCGGAACCAACCCGACAATCATGGCACGGCTGGCAAAATAATGACCATCCGATACCCATCTACATAAGGCGTCCTCCAGGCGCCTTTTTCGTTGTGAGAAACCATGGATGGGATCAAGGTTAATTCTGGGTTAACTTTTCTCTCCCGCGGAATATTCGGTTGAAATTGTCGTTTAGTTGACTATTTTTGTGAATGGGTTAACAAGGGGTAAAAGGCAAATAGGATGAATGCGGTAAAAATACTGCCAATCCCTTGATTAACTGTAGCATGCGTACGATTGGCGCCAGCAATCCGCCTTCGCCAAGGCTTCGGCGAGCATGCCTGAACCCTTAAACTTGAAACCAAAACATGCCCATAAAGAAACTCGATAAGATCTTCCGGCCCAAGCGCATCGCCCTGATCGGCGTGTCCAACGACCCCAACAGCGTGGGCGGCATTACCCTGCGAAACCTCATCGGCGGCGGATACAACGGTGTTGTCTATCCCGTAAACCCCAAGCGGGAGGCCGTACTCGGGATACCCTGCTACCCCGATGTCGGCAGCCTTCCCAAAACGCCCGACCTGGCCGTGATCATGACGGCGGCGAGTGCTGTTCCCAAGATCATCGGAGAATGCGGCGAGGCCGGAATCAACGGGATCGTCATCATGTCGGCCGGCTTCAAGGAGGTGGGTGCCGAAGGTGCGCGCCTGGAGGAAAAGGTGAAGACCGAGCTGCGCCACTACCCCGATATGCGGGTCATCGGCCCGAACTGCCTGGGCGTCATCATCCCCGGTCTGAGCATGAACGTGAGCTTTGCCGCCGGGATACCGAAGAAAGGGCACGTCGCCTTCATCTCGCAGTCGGGGGCCCTTTGCACCTCCGTGCTCGACTGGGCTTTCGAGGCCAACATCGGGTTTTCCTATTTCGTTTCCATCGGGAACTCCATGGACGTCAA
>CAYLTG010000218.1:0-4749 GCA_964386225.1 uncultured Bacteroidales bacterium | reverse complement strand
GGGACTCCCCCTGGGATTTCGAGGCCATGTCCAACTATAACACCATCACCTCCGTGTCCGAGTCCCCCAGGAAAGAAGGCCTCATTTATGTCGGGACCGACGACGGGCTGATCCAGGTGACGGAAGATGGCGGCCAGAACTGGCGCAAGATCGAGGTGGGCTCCCTGCCCGGCGTGCCGGCCACCGCCTTCGTCAACGACATCAAGGCCGACCTCTTCGACGAGAACACCGTGTATATCGCCCTGGATGACCATAAGTTCGGCACCCTCGATCCCTTCCTGTTGAAAAGCACCGACCGCGGCAGCTCCTGGACTTCCATCCGCGGCAACCTGCCCGACAGGACGCTGGTCTGGAGGGTGGTCCAGGACCATGTCAAGCCCGAGCTGCTCTTCGCCGCCACCGAGTTCGGCATCTACTTCACCCTCGACGGAGGCACCAAGTGGTTCAAGTTCACCAGCGGGATCCCTACCATCTCGTTCCGTGACCTGGCCATCCAGCGCCGGGAGAACGACCTCGTCGGGGCTTCCTTTGGCCGTGGGTTCTTCATCCTGGACGACTACAGCGTGCTGAGGGAGATCACCGAGGATAAACTGCAGGAGGACGCCCTGCTGTTCACCGGCCGCGACGCCCTCTGGTACCGGCCCAGGTACGGTGGCACCTACGGCGGCGCCGAGGTCTACAGGGCTCCCAACCCCGCCTACGGTGCGGTGTTCACCTATTATCTGAAAGAGCCCTACAAAACAAAACAAGCTCTCCGCAAGGAAGAGGAGAAGAAAAAGATCAAGGCCGGCGAGGATGTGGAGTTCCCCGGCTGGGAAGCCCTGGAGGAGGAAAAACGACAGGAGAAGCCGGCCCTCCTCCTTGTGATCCGCGACGGCGGGGGCAATGTGATCCAAAAGATCGAAGCGCCGGCCCGCAAGGGGCTGCACCGGGCCGACTGGGACCTCCGGTACACCTCTGTGAACGCCATCTCCCTCGAGAGCGGGTCCCGGAGCTGGACTCCCAGGGGCTACCTGGCCACGCCCGGAACCTATTCAGTGACCCTGGTCTCCATGGTGGACGGCCAGGCCACCGAGTTGGCGGGACCGGAGGAATTCAGGGTCGTACCCCTGCGCGAAGGTGCACTGGAAGGGGCATCGTATGACGAGATCGCCGCTTTCAGGGAGGAAATGGAGACGTTCTACGCCGGCTATTCGGCCCTTTCGGTGGTGCTGGACAACGCCACCAAAAAGGCGGAGGCCATGCAAAAGGCCTTGCAGCAGGCGCGGATTGTCCCCGGGGCGCTCGACAGCCTGACCCACAACCTGAAGCAGGACCTGGCGGTCCTCGAGGGGAAGTTGAGCGGAAACACCGCCAAACAGGAGGTGGGAGAAAAGGACGACCCCACCGTGCGCTCGCGCATGCGGGTGGCCATGTCGGGTCTTGAGACCACCTACGGGCCGACGCCGCTGCACAGGGAGAACATGCAGATCGCCAGGAACGAATTCAGCACCCTCCGGGATGAGTTGTCGACGATCGTGGATGAAAGGATCCCTGCCCTGGAAAGCATGCTGAAGGAAGCCGGGGCGCCCTGGATCGAAGGGCAACAGATACCGGAATAGGCGCCGCCGAAGGCCGCACCCGGTCATCCCTGCACCCGGCCGATCAGGTCCCTGATCACGACCGATGCGGCCACCAGCCCGAACAGGGCAGGCATGTAGGAGATGGTCCCGACCGTGGATTTCTTGTTCACCTCCGTATCGGTGATGACGATGGCTTCCTTCCGGACCGGCTCGGCCGAGTAAACCACCTTGAACCCGGAGTGGATGCCCAGCCCGTGCAATTTCTTGCGGACGGCCTGGGCAAAGGTGCAGCCGTGCGATTCCGCCAGGTCGTCCACCCGCACCTGCAGGGGATCGAGCCGCCCGCCGGCCCCCATGGAGCTCACCAGCGGCAGCCTGCGGTCGAGGCAATGCTTGATAAAATAGACCTTGGGGGAGAGGGTGTCGATGGCATCCAGCACATAATCGAAACGATCCGACGAAAGGAGCTCCGGGGCCTTGTCATCCTTGAGGTATGCTCCAACCTTGCGAAGCCTGAGGTCCGGGTTGATCTCCAGCAGGCGTGCCGCCATCACGTCCACTTTCTCCTGCTCCAGGGTGCTTTCCAGTGCCAGCAGCTGGCGGTTGCGGTTGCTGGTGCGCACCACGTCGCTGTCGACGATGGTCATCGCCCCCACGCCGGCACGGCAGACCGCCTCGGCAGCATACCCGCCAACGCCTCCCAGTCCGGCCACCAGCACATGCATCCCCCGCAGGGCGTCCAGTTTCTCTTTGCCGATCAGCAGCTCCGTTCTCGACAGCCAGTCGTTCTCGTTCATGTCACACTTTGAAGATATTGATAAAATTGGTCATCATGGACAGCCTGAGCGTCTCCGGGTCCATGCCTGTGAGTTCGGCGGCCCGGTCATAGACGCGGGCGATGGGTATGTCGGCATCGTCGGTCTCCAGCAGGTACACCTCATCCTCCAGTTGAGGCAGCACCTGGCTGGCATTGGAAGCCGGGTGCAGAAGCGCCTTCCCGAAGGAGAAGTAGAGCTCGTGGCGGAGCAGCATGTCGGCCACGTGCAGGTTGGAGTTGAAGCCATGGATGATCCACTCCACGCCAGTCTCCCTGCGGCTCTTCAATTCCACCAGTTCATTGAATGCCCTGACACAATGGATGATGAGCGGCTTGCCCGTTCTCTCGGCGATGACCACCTGGCGCTCGAACACATACTGCTGCAGGTCCATGGACACGGTTGACAGCTTGTCGAGGCCGCATTCGCCGATGGCCACCACCTCCTCCCGGCGCGCCTGCTGCTCCAGCTGATCGAGCACCCGGCCCACCCCCTTCTCCGGGATGTACCAGGGGTGCAGCCCCATGCTGTAATACTTGCCGGGCTTCATCTTCCCGGCATCCTGCGGATAGATGTTCACCACCGCGAGGGTCCTCTCGTCCCCTTCCCGGTGCGTATGCGCGTTGATATAGTTTTCGCTGCCAAGCATCTATTCATTCAGCAAACTGTCGACAAGTGCGGGCAGGCCCTCGCCTGCCGTCTTCCGGATGACCTCCAGCCGGGCGACGCCGCCGACGGCGAATGCCCTGGGATCGACATAATACTTCGGCCTGTCGGGCTTCACGTACATGATCAGGCTTGCGGCCGGGTAGACCACCATGGAGGTGCCTACAACAAGGAGGATGTCGGCTTCCGAAGCCAGCTCCGCGGCCAGCGGGATGTTGGGGACCGGTTCGCCGAACCAAACGATGTGGGGCCTGAGCTGGGAACCCTGTGCGCAGGTGTCCCCCATCTTGAGCTCCCAGTGGTCCAGCTCGTAGACCAGGGATTCATCTGCCGTGCTGCGCGCTTTCCTGATCTCCCCGTGCAAATGGAGCACCTTCCGGGAGCCGGCCCGTTCATGCAGGTCGTCCACGTTCTGGGTGATGACCTGCACATCGAACTTCTCCTCCAGCCTGACGAGCGCCCTGTGCCCTTCGTTGGGCTGAGCCTCCCAGACGATCTTGCGGCGCCAGTTGTAGAAATCCAGCACCAGCCGGGGGTCCCGGGCCCAGGCCCCGGGGCTCGCCAGGTCCTCGAACCGGTATTTGTTCCAGAGCCCGTCGCCGTCCCTGAAGGTCTGGATGCCGCTTTCTGCGCTGATGCCTGCGCCGGTAAGGACTACGATCCGTTTCATGCCGTTGGTTTCAGGATCCGAAGATACAAAAAAAGGCACCCGGACGGGTACCTTCCTTTCCGATGCCTGATTCAAGGTCAGAAGATCTTCATATCGTCGAGGACCTTCATCACCTTTTTCACCGCCGTGGCCGATTCGTTCAGCAGTTTCTTCTCGTCGGCGTTCAGTTGGATCTCGATGATCTCCTTGATGCCCGTCTTGCCAAGCTTGACCGGCACGCCCATGTAAATATCTTTAAGGCCATATTCGCCCTGGAGCCATGCGCAAACGGGGAAGATCCGCTTCTGGTCGTCGACGATGGCTTCCACCATCTGGGCTGCGGCAGCACCCGGGGCATACCAGGCGGAAGTACCCATGAGGTTCACAAGTTCCCCCCCTCCGAAACGGGTACGTTCCACGATCTTGTCGATCTCCTCCTTGCCGAGCAGCTCGGTGATGGGGATGCCGTTCAGCGAAGTGTACCGCGGCAGGGGTACCATGGTGTCGCCATGGCCGCCGAGGCTGAGGGAGAGGATGTCCTTGGGCGAACAATCCAGCGCGCTGGCCAGGAAGGCGCGGTATCGTGCCGTGTCGAGCTCGCCGGCCATGCCGAACACTTTCGTCGACGGCTTGTTGGAGGCCAGGTAGGACACATAGGTCATCACGTCCAGCGGGTTGGATACCACGATGATGATGGCGTCGGGAGAGTACTTGATGGCCTTCTCGGTCACTTCCTTGACGATGCCCGCATTGGTCTTGATGAGGTCGTCGCGCGACATCCCCGGCTTCCGTGGCACTCCGGAAGTGATGACGATGACTCCCGAACCCTTGGTCCTGAGGTAGTCGTTGGTCACACCCACCACGCGGGTGTTGAAGTTGAGGATGGGGGCTGTCTGCCAGATGTCGAGGGCCTTGCCTTCGGCCACACCCTCTTTGACATCCACCAGGACAACCTCCCTGGCGAGGTCTTTGATAGCAATGACGTTGGCACATGTCGCACCTACGTTGCCGGCACCGATTACGGTAATTTTGTCCATAGTACTTTTTATTTTTTTGT
>CAYLTG010000217.1:0-4776 GCA_964386225.1 uncultured Bacteroidales bacterium | reverse complement strand
TACATGAAGCTGGAAGGGAAGATCGACTCGGCAGGCACCATCACGAACTACCAGTGCCATACGGGCCCCACGGGCGGCAACCTCAATTACATCACCGTGGGATTGGAGAATTCCGGCTTTACGCTTGATTCCGACACCAGGACCATCATCCTGAAGATGAACATCAACAACTGGTGGGTCAGCCCCAACACCCTCGACCTGAACGACATGACCATGATCATGGGCAACCAGGCCATGCAGGAGAAACTGCAGGCCAACGGCAAGGAGGGTGTATTCTCTATTCTATCCATTGAATGAGGATAAAAGGAGAACATATCCCCAATTTCATTCTGCCTCATCTCATCCGGGAGGCAGGCATGGGAATGGCAATCCTATTAGGGTTGGTTTTTCTTGCTTCCTGCAACAATGAAAACGACACGGAGGAACCTGATGAGGTTTTCAATCCTACCCCTTACGAGCTGGTGATCCCGCAGGGATTCCCAGACATGATCATCCCGGAGGACAACCCCATGACAGTGGAAGGTGTCGAGCTGGGACGCAGGTTGTTCTACGACCCCATCCTCTCGGCTGACGATACGCAGTCCTGTGCCGACTGCCACGCCGCCGCCTTCTCCTTCACCGACAACGGCAAGCAGTTCAGCACCGGCATCGACGGCATCGCCGGAACCCGGAACTCCATGGCCGTCATCAATGCCGGCTGGATGCCCCACCTGTTCTGGGACGGAAGATCGACCGGACTGGAGCATCAGGCCCTGGAGCCGGTGCCCAACCCCATCGAAATGCACCAGACCTGGCCCGAAGCCATGAGCAAGCTCAACGCACATCCCGATTACCCCGACCTGTTCTTCAAGGCCTTCGGCACAAAACAGGTCGACTCCACCCTCGTGGTAAAGGCCATCGCCCAGTTCGAACGGACCATGATCTCCTCCAACAGCAAGTGGGACCGCTACCTGCGGGGGGAGGTGCAACTGACACAGGCCGAATCCAAGGGCTTTGAGATTTTCTTCACCGAAAAAGGCGACTGTTTCCACTGCCACACCACCATCCTGTTCACCGACAACATCTTCCACAACAACGGGCTCGATGCCGAGTTCACAGACATGGGGCTGTTCGACGTGACCGGCGATCCTGCCGACATGGGCAAGTTCAAGACGCCGACCCTCAGGAACATCGAGTTCACGGCCCCTTACATGCACGACGGGCGGTTCGCCTCCCTGGAGGAGGTGATCGATTTCTACAGCCACCAGGTGACGTTCTCCCCCACCATCGACCCCCTCATGAAACAGGTGGAGCAGGGCGGCATCCAGCTCACCGACGACGAGAAGGAGAGCCTGCTGGCCTTCCTGAAAACACTCACGGACAAGTCGTTCAACGAGAACCCGGATTTTTCCAATCCCTTTGCCAATGAAAAATAACCTTTACCTGCCGGTCATCTTTTTGCTTTCATTCATCTCACTGTCACCTGCCGTGGAAGGACAGATCCTCCTGGTGCCTTTCGACTCGGTGGAAGTGACACGGTCGGGGGAGCTTCTCGACAACCCCTGGGCCGGCGGGCTCAACTGTCCCCAGTTCTCCGAACTGGACCTGGACCTCGACGGTAAAAAGGACCTGGTCATCTTCGAGCGCAATTTTTACGGTGCCGTGAAAACATTCATCAATACCGGTGCGACGGGGGAGATTGGGTACCACTATGCGCCGGAGTACCAGGCCCGCTTCCCGCAGATGCGCAACTGGATGCTCCTCAGGGATTTCAATTGCGACGGGAAGGAGGACATCTTCACTTCCGTGCCCGCCGGCGTGGCTGTGTACCGGAACGACACCGGGCCGGATGGCAAGCTGCAGTTCACCCTGGTAACATCCTTGCTCCAGACCGTCGGCCTCGACGGGCAGACACCGCTCTATGTCAGCCCGCCGGATATCCCCGCCATCGTCGACGTGGACAACGACGGCGACCTGGACTTCCTCTCCTTCAACATCCTCGGCAGCACGGTCGAGTACCATAAGAACTTCTCCATGGAAAACCACGGCAACTGCGACTACCTGGAATACGAACTGAAAAATGCCTGCTGGGGTTATTTCTCCGAGGACGGCACCACCAATACGGTGACCTTGTTCGACACTTGCGAGATGAACGTACCCGATCCCGAAAAGAGCAGCCTGCACGCCGGCTCCACCATCCTGGCACTGGACCTGACCGGCGACGGGGTGAAGGAACTGGTGCTGGGAGACATCACCTACAACAACCTGGTGATGCTCACCAACGGAGGGACCACGACCAGCGCGGGGATCATCTCTTTTGCCACGGACTTCCCGTCCAACTCGGTGCCGGTCGACCTGACCGTGTTCCCGGCCGCCTACTTCATGGACGTCGACAACGACGGCCTGAACGACCTGCTGGTGGCCCCCAACAACCCCAACACCGCAGAAAACTACGACAACATCTGGCATTACAGGAACACAGGGTCAAACAGCATCCCCGAGTTCGTATTCCAGGGCAATACCTTCCTGCAGGACGGCATGCTCGACGCCGGGGAACGATCGTTCCCTGCTTTCTTCGACGAGAACGGCGACGGGCTGCAGGACATCCTCATGGGCAATTTCGGGTATTTCCTCTCCTCCGGGAATTATTCAAGCCGCCTGATGCTGCTGCGGAATACAGGCACGGCACAGGAGCCGGCCTATGAAGTGGTGACCGACGACTATCTGGACCTCTCGGTCTATGGTTTCGACGGGATCTATCCTGCCTTCGGCGACCTGGA
Organism: uncultured Bacteroidales bacterium; assembly: GCA_964386225.1. Classification (GTDB taxonomy): domain Bacteria; phylum Bacteroidota; class Bacteroidia; order Bacteroidales; family JAADJA01; genus JAADJA01. The sequence continues at coordinate 2,017 of CAYLTG010000217.1, read as the reverse complement.
CGGCGACGGCGACAGCGAGATGGTGATCGGCGATGAGGAAGGGCACCTCCACTATTTCAGGAACGACGGAGGGGCCGGCAATCCCGCTGATTTTGTCCTCATCGGGCCCAACTACAAAGGCATCGACATCGGCCAGTCGGCCAAGCCGCAACTCATCGATGTGGACCGTGACGGACTTACCGATATGCTGGTGGGAGAAAGAGGCGGTACCGTCAACTTTTTTCAGAACATCGGCAGCCCTGAAATGGCAGATTTTTCAGCAGCTCCGACCATTGAACAGTTCGGCGGCGTGGACGTCATGCCCGAATGCTGTACCGGCTACAGCAGCCCGTTCATGGCCGAGGACAGCACCGGCAGCTACCTGATGTACGTGGGCTCGGAACAGGGAAAGATCTACCTCTACAACGACATTGAAAACAACCTGGAAGGCAGTTTCACCCTGGTGGATTCGCTCTACCTGAATGCCATCAACGTGACGGTGTCAGGCAGTGACATCAACGACGACGGACGTCTTGAGGTAGCATTTGGCCAGTATGGCGGCGGTGCCGGCCTCCTAAAATATGGCATCCCCCAGGGGCTTGGCATTCTGGACAACAGGGTGAACAGCCTGGGGGTCTCCCTGGCCCCCAATCCTGCAGGGCAGCATGTCCGGATCACGGTGAATGAAATGATCCGGTTTCCCATAAAAACTGCTGTCGTGGAAGTGATAACCACACAGGGAAATATCCTCCTGAATGACGAAATAACGCTGATGAATGGCAGCACCGACCTCCTCCTGGGCAAGCTCCCGAAAGGCCTCTATTTCATCCGGGTGATGACAGTTCAGGGATCCGGGGTCCGCAAGCTCATGATCAAATGAAAAAAGCCGTGGCAATCCACGGCTCCTTTCTGATTCAGTACTAGTTACCGAAATCTATTTTTTCACGATCCGCCTGGTCTCCAAAGTCTGAATACCATCGCTTACCTGCAGAAAATAAATGCCAGCCGAAAGGTCGCGGCCGACCTGCACCCTGCCTTGCGCTCCGGACAGGTTGCCGGATTGCACTTTCTCGCCCATGAGGTTGAAGATACCGACCTCCAGGCTGTTCACAACGCTTTTGGCAAACGAATAGTCGAGGGTGATGGAACTGGTGAAAGGGTTTGGATAGAGCTCAAAACGGTCGAAGGCCTCATTACCGCTGACACTTGATATCACCTCAGGGGCCAGGACCACTTCCAGCTCCAGGATCTCTCCGTTGACGATCTCGATGCCGGGAAGGACCTTGGTCTGGTACTCGCTTTTCGAGAACTGGATATCATAGGTCCCCGAGATGGTGCTTCCGAATTCGAAAGTCCCGTCAAAGGCGGTCTGTGTGGAGAGGTCCGAACCGAGGATCTGCACGCTGACATTGAACAGCGGAGTTCCTGTGATGCTGTCGGCAACGGTTCCCTGCACAAAGGATGCACGGACATATTCCACACCCAGGATGTAAAGGCCTTCCTCCATGTCGGAGGCGAGGATGTTCCCGGAGGGAAGGAACGGATAGGCGCCCCAGCAGCCGTTATAGCCGCTTCCGGAAAAATTCGGTGAAGTATCGTAGTGCCCGACCTCGATGAGGTAGTTGGGATTGGAGGCATCGTGGATGGTCACCCCTTCGGTATAATAGGAGGTAATGATAAAATCATTCCATACGTGGGCATTGTGCGGGATCACGTTGGTTCCCGGGGCTGTCTGGATGCGGTCGGTCTCGTACATGTCGTCCAGGTCGGTGACATTGTAGGCGCCGATATAACCATTGCTCACCTCATCGGTGGTGAACACGTGCGTGCCGTCGTCAGAAACCCACGCATTGTGGCAGAACTGGCCCGGTGTGCTGACCGTACCCATGAGTACGGGAGCGGAAGGGTTTGACACGTCGATGGCTGCCAGGACGCCCATGTAGATGCCGCCGCCCCACAGGGTATCGCCGCGGGCCATGCCGTCGTGAAGGTAGAAATCATTGAAGCGTCCGAGCTCGACCGGGTTCATGGGATCCTC
>CAYLTG010000216.1:0-4845 GCA_964386225.1 uncultured Bacteroidales bacterium | reverse complement strand
GTATGCCCGCAGCGAGGCGGTCCGCATCCTCGAAAAGGACCCCCACCTGGAGCTGGAGGAGTACAGGAGGATGGCCGAACACCTGAAACAGATCAACCGCTCGAAGACCAACTGGAGCCTGATCAGCTGAGACAAACACATCGTCAGCCCCTAAAAAAATAGTACATTTGCACCTCTTACGAAAAAAACACATCGATGAAGATCTCATACAACTGGCTGAAAGAATACCTGGACATCTCACTGAGCCCGGAGGCCCTCGCTGAACTGCTCACCGACTGCGGGCTGGAGGTGGAAGGGCTGGGAAAATGGCAATCCGTGGAGGGAGGAATGAAGGGGTTTGTGATCGGCGAGGTGAAGAGCTGTGCGAAGCATCCCGAGGCCGACCGGCTGAGCGTCACCACGGTGGACGTGGGAGGCGATCGCCTGCTGTCCATCGTGTGTGGTGCCCCCAATGTGGAGGCCGGCCAGAAGGTGGTGGTCGCCACCGTGGGCAGCATGATCCACCTGGAGGACCAATCCTTTGAGATCAGGAAGGCGAAGATCCGCGGGGAGGTGTCGGAAGGCATGATCTGTGCCGAGGATGAGCTCGGGCTGGGGACCGACCACGAAGGCATCCTGGTGCTGCCCGGAAGTGCGGCGGTAGGAACACCGGCAGCCGAATACTTCAGGATCGAAGAGGATCATGTCTTTGAGATCGGCCTCACCCCCAACCGGACGGATGCCATGTCGCACATCGGCGTGGCCCGCGACATCAGGGCGGTCCTGGGGAATATGGCTTTCCGGTCGGGTGCGAAAAGCGCCCCGGCCATGCGCATGCCTTCCGTGGAGGCCTTTGCCCCGGACAACACCACCCTTGATATCCCGGTCGTTGTCAGGAACCCCGAAGCATGCCCCCGCTATGCCGGCGTCACGATATCCGGCATCAAAGTAAAGGAATCGCCCGGTTGGCTCCAGAACAGGCTGAACGCCATCGGGCTGCGACCCATCAATAACGTGGTGGACATCACCAACTTCGTCCTTCACGAGACCGGCCAGCCCCTCCATGCGTTCGATGCGGGCCAGATCAAAGGCAACCGGGTGGTGGTAAAGAAAATGGCGGAGGGCACCCCCTTCGTCACCCTCGACGAAGCGGAGCGCAAGCTATCGGCCGATGACCTGATGATCTGCAACGAGGAGGACGGCATGTGCATCGGCGGCGTGTTCGGCGGGCTCACATCGGGCGTTACGGAAAAGACCACCGCCATCTTCCTCGAGAGTGCCTACTTCGACCCGGTACACATCCGGAAAACATCCAAATACCATGACCTTCAGACCGACGCCTCTTTCCGCTTCGAGCGGGGCGCCGACCCGGAGATGACCATTTATGCCCTGAAAAGGGCCGCCCTCCTCATCAAGGAACTGGCCGGCGGGACCATCTCCTCCGAGGTCAAGGACGTATATCCCGCCCCGTTCAGAAAGGTCAATGCGGACGTGCGCTGGAAGAACATCGACCGGCTGACCGGCAAGGCCATGGACAGGGACCTGGTCAGGCATATCCTGCTGTCGCTGGATTTTGACATCGCCGCAGAAACGGACGAGGGCCTCAACCTGAACGTGCCCCTCTACCGGGCCGATGTGACAAGGGAAGCCGACGTGATCGAGGAGATCCTGAGGATCTACGGGTACAACAACGTGGAGATCGGGACCCAGCTCCGGGCAAGCATCTCCCCGGCCGTCAAGCCCGACCCCGAAAAGCTCAAGGAAGCCCTGTCGGGTTTTCTCTGCAGCAACGGGTTCTCCGAGATCATGAACAACTCGCTGTCCAGGGCCGCCTATTACGAGGGGAATGCCGATTTCGATGCAGGCACTATCGTGCACATCCTCAACCCCCTCAGCCGCGACCTCAACGTGATGCGCAGGACCCTGCTCTATGGCGGGCTGGAGACCGTGATCCACAACCAGAACAGGAAGGTGAACGACCTCAGGCTCTTCGAATTCGGCCAGGTATACGCCGCCGATCCCGGTGTGGGGAAAGACAGCCGGGTCACTGAAAGATATTCCGAGCGGCTGGTCCTCTCCCTGTTCATAACGGGCAGGATGTACCCCGAGAGTTGGAAAAGCAATGCGGATGAGGTTGATCTCTTCGACCTGAAGTCGATCTGCCAGAACCTGCTGGCCATGTCGGGGATCGCCTTGAACACGCTCAAGTATTCGGAGGATGTGCCGGCCTTTTTACAGGAAGGCATTGCCTACGGGCAGGGCGCCGGCCACCTGCTCACGATGGGCACCGTCGCGCCAGCGGTCCTGCGCAGCTTCGACATCCGCCAGCCGGTCCATTATGCGGAGATCGACATGGAAGCCCTGCTGGCGACCGTGGCAGGGAACGAGGTCCGGTTTACGGAGATCCCGCGGTTCCCGGAGGTGAGGCGCGACCTGGCTCTGCTCCTCGACAAGGAGATCCCTTACCGCGAAGTGGAGAGGATCGCCTTCGAGACCGAGCGCAAGCTGCTTAAGCAGGTGAACCTGTTCGACGTCTACGAAGGAAAGAACATCGAGGCAGGGAAAAAATCCTATGCCGTAAGCTTTATCCTGCAGGATGAGGAACAAACACTCACCGACAAGGTGATCGACAAGGTGATGGACAAGCTGATCGGGGCCTATGCCCACCGCCTTGGAGCGAAGATACGTTAACCCTAAATAACTGAACATGGGAAAAAACATTTCAATCAGCCCCTCCGGCGAAAAGTTCGCGATACCGGGCAAGGAGGCCTATGACGATGAGTTCAACCGGCTGAAAACACTTGCCGATGAGGCCAGGTCGAAAGGACAGGAGGTGGTGGTGGTCATGGGCCTCGGCTTCGTCGGGGTGGTCATGGCCGCCATTGTGGCCGACACCAGGAACAAGAAAGGAAGCTATTCCAAGTTCGTCATCGGGTATCAGCGGCCCAGCGGCCGCAGCTACTGGAAGATCCCGGTGGTGAACAGGGGGATGTCGCCGGTAAAGGCCGAGGACCCCGAGGTGGCCGAACTGATCGGGCGGACCGTCAATGAGGAGAAGACCTTTACCGCCACCTTCAACCACGACTGCCTCAAGCTGGCCGACGTGGTGGTGGTGGACGTGCAGTGCGACTATGCCAAGCAGGACCTGGGCAACATGCGGACCGGCGAGACCGACATGGCGGCGCTGGAGGCCTCCATGAAGACAATCGGCGAGAACATTCCCCCCGGGGCGCTGGTGCTGATCGAGACGACGGTGGCACCGGGCACCACCGAGTTCGTGGCCTGGCCCATCCTCAAAAAGGCATTCGCCAAGCGCGGGCTGAAGGAGACCCCCCTCCTTTCCCACAGCTTCGAGCGGGTGATGCCGGGAAAAGAATACGTCTCTTCCATTCGCGATTTCTGGCGCGTCTGTTCGGGATGCAACAAGGAGGCCCGAGACAGGGTCGAGCGGTTTCTGCATGAGGTGCTGAATACGGAGGAGTTCCCGCTTACCGTGATGGACCGCCCCATCGAGTCGGAGACCACCAAGATCGTCGAAAACTCCTACCGGGCCACTATCCTGGCCTTCATGAACGAGTGGAGCCTATTCTCCGAGCGCAATGGCGTGGACCTGATCAAGGTGATGAATGCCATCAAGATGCGACCCACCCACAGCAACATGATCTTCCCCGGACCGGGGATCGGCGGGTACTGCCTGCCCAAGGACGGCGGCCTCGGCTACTGGGCGTACCGGCATATCCTGGGGTTCGAGGACGGTGACAACGTGTTCCAGATCACACCCACGGCCATCGACATCAACGACACCCGGGCCCTGCACGTGGCCGAGCTCACCCGCGACGCCCTGCGGAACATGGGACGGTACATCGCCGGTTCGGAGGTGCTCATTGCCGGGGCCAGTTACCGCCAGGACGTGGGCGACACCCGCTACAGCGGCAGCGAGCTGGTGGTGAGGAAGCTCACCGAAATGGGCGCCGACATGCGCGTGCACGATCCCTATGTGGATGCCTGGGACGAGTTCAACAAGCAGGACGAGGATCCCGAACATTCCTGGGCACGGTTCTTCAGGAACCAGGATGAACTGAAGCATCTGGCAGTGCAGAAAGACCTGAAAAAAGCGATTAAAGGCGTGGAAGCCCTCATCCTGGCCGTACCCCATGCCGACTACCTCGCGCTGAGTCCCGCCGACATCGTCAAATGGGCCGGAGGGCCGATCGCCGTCATCGACGCCTTCGGCATCCTGCCGGATGACAAGATCAAGGAATACTTCGCGCTGAAGTGCGAGGTGAAAGCACTTGGCAGGGGGCATATCCAGCGGTTGAAGAAGGAAGTGGCCGGGAGGTAGTAGAAGTTGGCAGGTGGCAGTTGGCAGGAGATGACTGGGTGGGGGAACGGCATAACCCTGAGCTTGTCGAAGGGTGGCAGGTGGCTGGGCTTTAAGCGACTGATTGTCAGAAAATAAATTTGCATTCACTCGCCTATTTGCTTATCTTTAGGCAAGAATAGACCTTCTTGCCATGCAGCTTAGCAATTACCTGAATTGCCGTGGGATTTGTGCTGTAATCGGGATTATTCTTGTTCAATCATCGTCTGCCCAGTACTTCTCGCTGGGGACGGACCCCTCGTCGGTCAGGTGGAAGGAGATCAAAACCGATCATTTCAAGGTCATTTACCCGGAAGATTACGAAAGCAATTCACAACACATCGCCAACGGCCTTGAATATGTTTTCAATCCGGAAAGGAGGACCCTGGGAAGCCCGGATCCCGGCCAGACGCCCTTCATCGTGCACACCCGGTCGACGCGTTCCAGGGCCTTCAGCCCCTATGCACCCCGCAGGATCGAATTCGTGACGACGCCGCCACAGGATT
>CAYLTG010000215.1:0-4857 GCA_964386225.1 uncultured Bacteroidales bacterium | reverse complement strand
AGGATCAAGCAGCTGGAGATCGAGCGCGAGGCCATCAAGCGGGAGAAGGACGAGGCCAAGATGAAAAAGCTGAACGAGGAGCTGGGCAACCTCACCGAGGAGCGGAACCACCTCTACGCCAAATGGAAGGCCGAGAAGGACCTGGCCGAGAAGATCCAGGTGAACAGGAACAGCATCGAAACGCTGAAGAACGAGGCGGAACAGGCCGAACGGGCGGGCGACTACGGCAGGGTGGCCGAGATCCGGTACGGGCGCATCACGGCCCTGGAGGAGGAGATCAGTTCGCTGCGCGGCAAGCTCAGCGACATCCAGGCCAACTCGCCCATGATCAACGAGGAGATCGGCGCCGAGGAGATCGCCGAGGTGGTGGCCCGCTGGACCGGCATCCCGGTGAGCCGCATGCTGCAGAGCGAACGCGAGAAGCTGCTCCACCTGGAGGACGAGCTGCACCGCCGCGTGGTGGGCCAGGACGAGGCCATCAGCGCCGTCGCCGACGCCATCCGCCGCAGCCGCGCCGGCCTCCAGGACGCCAACAGGCCCATCGGCTCGTTCATCTTCCTGGGATCGTCGGGCGTGGGCAAGACCGAGCTGGCCCGGGCGCTGGCCGAGTTCCTCTTCGACAACGAGCAGGCCATGGTGCGCATCGACATGTCGGAATACCAGGAGCGCCACTCGGTGAGCCGCCTCATCGGCGCCCCCCCGGGATATGTGGGCTACGACGAGAGCGGACAGCTCACGGAGGCCGTCAGGCGAAAGCCCTATTCGGTGGTGCTGCTCGACGAGATCGAGAAGGCGCACCCCGACGTGTTCAACATCCTCCTGCAGGTGCTCGACGACGGCCGCCTCACCGACAACAAGGGAAGGACGGTCGACTTCAGGAACACCATCATCATCATGACCTCGAACCTGGGCTCGCACCTCATCACCGGCGACTACGAGAAGAGCCGCGACGAGGTGTATAAGCTGCTCAAGGCCTCCATCAGGCCCGAATTCCTCAACCGCATCGACGAGGTGATCATGTTCACCCCGCTCAGCAATGAAGAGCTCAGGGAGATCGTCGGGCTGCAGCTGCAGCGCGTCAGCGCAATGCTGGAGAAGAACGACGTGACGCTCACCGCCGACGACAAGGCCGTGGCCCTCATCGCCGAAATCGGCTTCGACCCGCAGTTCGGCGCCCGCCCGCTGAAGCGCACCATCCAGAAAGAGGTGCTCAACGAGCTCTCCAAACGGATCCTCGACGGCAGCATCAGCAAAACGGCAGCCATCAGGCTGACGGCGGAGGATGGGCGGCTGGTGTTTGTGAATGCGTAAAGTTTCAAGTTTCTGGTTCCTGGTTGCTGGTTTCTGGTTGCCAAGCCGATGAATAAATGACCTCCAGTGTCGATTGGCGCAGCAACCAGGAACCAGCGACCAGCGACCAGCGACCAGAAACCCAAAGACAATAATCTTTCCCAAACCGAAACAATCTCCCCCATTTCGGGTATAAAAACCAGATTATTGGTTATTTTTATAGGACAAATCAACACGAGATCAATCATAAAAGGGAATGACACTTTACGCTAAACTCAGAACGTTTCTGCTGCTGCTGGCCCTCACGGGGGCTTCTGCAGCTTTCGCCCAATTCACCGGCGCCGGCAGGGTCGGGGTCAACTTCTCCAATCTCAGGGGCTCCTCGGTGACAGGCAACAGCATGCTCATCGGCTACAACATAGGGGGATTCGTCAACTACAGCATGAAAGAATGGGTATCCGGCAAGATGGAGGATATCTTCAGCATCCAGACGGGGCTCTCCGTGCAGCAGAAAGGGGCCACGCTCGATTATTCCACCCTCAGCAACGGCGGTGAGGAGACAAAGATCAGTGCGGAACAGGTGTTCACCTATGCCGAGATCCCGCTCCTGGCCAAATTCACCTTCACCCCGGGCCGCAGCTTCAGCTACTTCGGCGAGGCCGGCTTCTTCCTGGGCGCGCTCACGGGGCTCACCGTCAACGGCAAGAAAAGCTGGGACGACGACCTCAACAAATCGACCGACCCGCGAAAATACCGGGAGGAGTATTCCGGGTTCGACCTCGGACTGTCCATCGGTGCCGGTGTCTCCATGACAGTGGGCGGCAGGCGGAGCCCCTGGTCGGTCTTCGGCAATGTCAGGGGCTCGATGGGCGTCATGAACATCGGCGAGGCCAAGGAAAAAACGCCGGAAGTGCTCATCCCCTACCTGAAAGATGTTAAAACGGGCACCGTCAGCCTGCTGGCCGGGGTTGCCTATGCATTCTAATTTTAGTTTCCAGGATTAGATGGAGGGGCCGCCTGCTGGTGGCCCTTTTTTGTTGGTTTTCACCGGATTTTTGCGTATATTTATGAGGCCATGAAACGTTTCAACGCCCAGGGGATGCTGCTCATCCCCAACCCCATCCGCAAAAGCAGGGTCAGCCGGTCAAGGCAGATGCTGCTCGTCACCGAGTGCTACTGCCCCAACGGACACAACCTGGTCAGCAACTGGGCGGTCTTCGAAGGCCACGGAGGGATCCTCCTGCGCATCCGCCGCGAAGGGAAAGAGGGCCTGGTGGCCCTCAGCCCCGTCTATGGCTACAGGTCGCGCATATCCCTCGACCAGCCCCTCACCACCGGCGAGGTCTGGGAGGTGTTCTGCCCCCACTGCGGCGTGAAGCTTCCCGCTTTCTCGCGTTGCAGTTGCGAAGGTGACCTGTTCACCCTCTTCCTCGACAAGGAAGCCAACTTCTCCAACTGCATCCTTATCTGCAACCGCATCGACTGCTTCAACTCGCAGATCAAAATGCACGATGAATTGCTCCATTACCCGGGGGTCGACAACCTGATGATCTGAACGTTATTCGTTATTCGATGATTCGTTATTTGTTGCAAAGCCCCTGAATGAATGCCTCCCGTTAACGATTGGCGCAGCAACCTGAAACCTGAAACCAAACTATTTCCTATCTTTATTCAAAATTCAACCAGTGAAAGAAACCCGATCCTCCAGCTTCCTGGCCCGCATCTTAAGCGCCCAAAGACTGCCACTGCTACTGCTACTGCCACTGCTACTATCACTCCTACTCCTCCGCTGTACCTCCCCCGACGACAACGCCGATACACACAACCCGCCCCCCTGGGCAAAAAACGCCATCTGGTACCAGATCTTCGTGGAGCGTTTCAACAACGGAGATCCCTCGAACGATCCCACACCGGCGACCATCCATGCGGCATCCAACTTCAGCCCCGTGCCGGACGACTGGTCGGTGACGTCGTGGACCCACAACTGGTACGAACAGGAGGCGTGGGCCCGCAACCAGGGCTTCTCCTTTTACTGGGGGCTGCAGATGCGCCGCTTCGGGGGCGACCTGCAGGGGGTGCTCGACAAGCTCGCCTACCTGGAGGAGCTCGGCATCAACGCCATCTACTTCAACCCGGTCAACGACGCCCCCTCCCTCCATAAGTTCGACGCCCGCAACTGGCGCCACATCGACGTCAACTTCGGCTCCGACCCGGAGGGCGACCTGGCCATCATGGCACAGGAGGTGCCGGACGATCCATCCACCTGGCAGTGGACTTCGGCCGACAGGATGTTCCTGAAACTTGTGGAAGAATTGCACAAAAGGAATATCCGGGTGATCCTCGACTATTCATGGAACCATACCGGCGTGGAGTTCTGGGCCTGGCAGGACCTGGTCAGGAAGCAGGACTCATCCCGCTACCGCGACTGGTATGCCGTCCGGTCGTTCGACGACCCCGCCACGCCCGAAGATGAGTTCAGCTACGAGGGCTGGGCCAACCTGGCCAGCCTGCCGGAGATCCGGAAGGTGGACGTGGTGACCGAACGGCACCATGGCTTCCCCTACGAAGGGGACATCAACGAAGGGGCGAAAAAGCACATCTTTGCCGTAACAGAGCGGTGGCTGGCGCCCGACGGCGACATCTCGCGCGGCATCGACGGCTACCGGATGGACGTGGCCGAACAGATCGGCCTGGCCTTCTGGCGCGACTGGCGGGCGTTCGTGAAATCCATCAACCCGGAGGCCTACCTGGTCGGGGAGATCTGGTGGCAGCAGTTCCCGGACAAGTTCATGAACCCGGTCCCCTACGTGAGCGGCGACGTGTTCGATGCCGTGATGTTCTACCATGCCTACCGTCCGGCCCGCTACTTCTTCGCGAAGACCGGCTTTGAGATCACGGCGGAGCAGCTGGCCGACAGCCTCGCCTTCCAGTGGGGACGGCTGACGGAGCCGGTGATGCAGGCCATGATGAACACGGCCGCCACCCACGACGCCCCGCGGCTCCTCACCTCCTTCTACAACACCAACAGGTATAAGCTGGATGCCAAGCCCGACGCCGACAGCACCTACCGCACCGGCAGGCCCGACCCGGAAACCTATGCCCGCGTCAGGCTCTACCTCCTCCACCAGTTCACCATCCCCGGCGCCCCCCAAATCTGGAACGGCGACGAGATGGGCATGTGGGGCGGCGACGACCCCGACTGCCGGAAACCGCTCTGGTGGCCCGAATACAGGTTCGAACCCGAATACCGGAACAGCATCCTGCCCGGCGAGAAGACCTACGACTCCGTGGGCTTCAACCGCGAACATTTCGAATACTACAAGAAACTCACCCGGCTGCGGAAAGAAAACCCGGTACTGTCCGATGGGAAAATGGAATTCATAAAAGCGGAAGGAAAACTGCTGGGCTACCTGCGCAGCGACGGAAAGGATGAGGTCATCGTCCTGTTCAACCTCGGCGACCAGCCAGCGGAATTCAGCCTGCCGGAAGGCAACGCCTATGATGAGCTGCTCGAAGGCAAAGGGGTGTTCTCAGGTTCGCTGACGCTGCCGTCCCTTTCAGGATTCG
>CAYLTG010000214.1:0-4861 GCA_964386225.1 uncultured Bacteroidales bacterium | reverse complement strand
CGACCCTGATGGCCCACACCGGCCTCATCAACGGCAAGTTCGCCTTCAGCGCCGGTGGTGTCAGGAAGACCGGCAACGGGATCATCGACAAGACCTGGACCGACGCCTGGGCCTACTACTTCGGCGCCAGCTGGAACATCAACTCCAAGAACAGGATCGAACTCTACGCCAACGGGGCACCCCAGATGCACGGGCAGAACCTCTACAAGCAGAACATCGCTGCCTACAGCCACAGCTATGCCACCAGCTTCGACGGCTGGCCGCAGGGAGCCCTGGATAAATTCCCCGAGTCGCAGTCGGGCCGGTTCTACAACGAGAACTGGGGATCCGTGCACCATTCCTACACGGGAAAACAATACTGGAACGACAAGGAGCGCGACCGGTACAACCCCCATTTCATCAACGAGCGCGAGAACTATTACCACAAGCCGCTTGTCAACCTGAACTGGTACTCACAATTCAGCGACAAGGTCTCCCTCTTCACCACCGGTTACTACTCCGGTGGCAAGGGAGGTGGAACCGGGACCGCCGGCTCCATGAAGTGGGACTACAGCGGTCCTTCCCGCATGGTCGACTTCGACGCCACCATCGCGAACAACATGCAAAGCGACACCGCGTTCGGCATCCTCCGCAACAGCGTGAACAACCAGTGGACCGTCGGATTGATCTCCAAGCTGCGCTGGGAACTCAGCGAGCGGGTCAAGGTGTCGTTCGGCATCGACGGCAGGACGGCCGAGATCGAGCACTTCCGGGAGGTGCGCGACCTGCTTGGCGGCAAGTTCTACGTGTTCAAAGGCAACGAATTCGACACGCCCGACCAGTATAACAAGGGACTGGGCGATGTATGGGATTACAACTTCACCAATACGGTCAACTGGCTGGGCGGCTACGCACAGGCCGAATACAACTATGGGAACATCACCTTCTACGGAATGGGCGGTTACTCCATGATCAAGTACAACTACACCAACCATTTCCGGAAGGCCGAGGACGGCAGCAGCGAGCTCACGGCCAACACCGACTGGATCGGCGGCGGCCAGGTGAAGGGCGGATTCAGCTACCGCTTCAGCCAGACCATGAGTGCCTTTGCCAACGTGGGTTATGTATCCAAGGTGCCGATCTTCGACGCCGTGATCAACGACCGCGATGGTACTGTCGCCGATGATCCCACCAACGAAAAGTTCACCTCCTATGAGCTGGGCGCCAATTATTCTTCCCTGAACGGCCAACTGAGGGTCACCCCCAATGTGTATTACACCACCTGGAACGACAGGACCAACAGCCAGACGGTTCTCCTGGAAGATGGCTCGGAAGGTTTTATTTTCCTCTCAGGGATGTCGCAGACACATTATGGTGTGGAGATCGAGGGAGAATACAAGCCGTTTGACGTGCTGGGCTTCAATTTCGCCGGTTCCCTCAATAACTGGGAATACACCAAGGACGTGACCGGTACATTTAAAGATTATGCCGACCCGGATTCGGAGCAGGAGTACAGCTATTATGTCGACGGACTGAAGGTGGGTGATGCGCCGCAGACCCAATTCGTCCTCGGACTCACCGTATACCCGCTTAAGGGACTGCGGGCCCAGCTGCTTGGCAAGTTCTATGGTAATCATTATTCATTCTGGGATCCCTTCACAAGGACGGACGAATTTGACAGGGAACAGGTATGGAAGACCCCATCCTACACGGTGTTTGACCTCCATGCTTCTTACGACCTGCCGCTCAACACCGACAATGTGGGCGTTCAGTTCTTCGTGCACGTGTTCAACCTGTTCGATGAGATCTATATTCAGGATGCCGTGGACAACAGCCCCTACAACGGCTATTACGGCGAGAACGACGAATATTCACACCAGCCCTGGACGGCTGAGGTATACCTCGGTATCCCCAGGAACGTGAACTTCGGGGTTCTGCTGAACCTGTAGAAATCATCTGCAAGAAATGAGAAAAGCCCGGTTTTGCCGGGCTTTTTTCGTGCACGGGGTTCCTCTTCAGGAGGTCGCAAAAAAAAGGAAGCCATCGGCTTCCTTTTCTTTATGGTTGCGGGGATCCTATTTCTCCACCTTCACGTTGTACTTGATGGTGCTCTCCCCGAGGGATGCACCTTCATTCACTTCCATGATGCGGAGCAGGCCCTGGTGCCCGTCGCCGGTTTCGAAGGCGATGATGTCATCCACCTCGAAGCCGCCCGGGTTCGATTGGAGTTCGGATACAAAATCCTCCGTCATGTCCACCCCGCTGTTCTGGATGGAGAGGATGAGCTGGTTCTTGTTCACGACGAGCTCGTAGGCTTCCTTGGTCAGGTTGGTCTTGCCCATGAGGGTGGTATTCCTGTTGTCCCAGTCGGCCACGCCCTCGAAGACCTGTTCGATGGTGGCATTGGCCGGCGACATGAGGGTGTGGCCGTAGGTCACGCCGTGGAAATAGATCCACGAGATCTTGGCCTGCACGGCCGGGTCTTCCGCCTGGACCATGCTGAAAGTCTCACCCGTTACCGAGGCAAAGGAGCTGTTGGTGCTGCTGGTGTAGGAACCCAGGGAGATGTTGTTGTAGACGTTGATGCCCGGGTCGGCCTGTGTCGTGGTGACGGTGAAGCTGATGGTCGCGGTCATTTCATTGCGGTCGGTCACGGTGATCTCGAACACTTCGCTGCCCGGAAGGGGATAACTTACGGTGACGATGTCCATTTCCCAGAAATTGGTCGACAGGGTGGTATCCCATACGACATTAAGGGAAACATTCTCATAATTCCGGGTGATCTTGATCGACTTGAGGTTCTTGTCGGTGGTGCTGGAAGTGGTGAACCCGAATACCAGGGGCTTGCCTGTTTCCATGGTCACGTCGCCGTCGGTGCGCGGGATGGTGGTCCCGTTCTCATAGGTGTAATTCCCGCCCAGGAACTTGAGGGATGGCGGCGTATCCTCTTCCTCGTCCTTGGAACAAGAGGAGAATATCAATCCTGCTGTGATGAATAATCCCAGTAAATAGCTAAGTTTTCTCATTTTACATGTAATTTAATTGTGCTTGATGTTTATGGATTGCCAATTGAATGTGCAAATTTAGGACAAATATGTGATATGCGATGGTGCATTGATACGCTATGGGAGCAAAAACGTTGCCGGGGTCCGTTTATTTTAACGGATGGTTGCCGGCCTGCGAAAATAATCGAGGGTGATCCTTCAATCGTCGGCCTTGTCATAGAGCATGGGCACGAACCGGAATGCGCCGTGGTCCTCTTCGATCACTTCGCCTTCCGGCGTCTTGATGATCCTTTTCATGACCTGGATGTCGTCGCCCACCGGGATCACGAGGATGCCACCGGGGCGCAGCTGTTCCACCAGGGCCTCCGGGACGTAGGGGGCGCCGGCGGTGACGATGACCCGGTCGAAGGGGGCGTAGGCGGGCAGCCCCTTGTAGCCGTCGCCGAGGGTGATCAGCTTCGGACGGTACCCCAGTTCTTTCAGCAGCTGCCGGGTCTTCAGGTAAAGGGCGCGCTGCCGTTCGATGGAGTAAACCCGGGCGCCGAGCTTCATCAGGACACAGGCCTGGTAGCCCGAGCCGGTGCCTACCTCAAGCACTTTCATGTCTTTCTGCACCTTCAGCAACTGGGTCTGAAAGGCCACCGTGTAGGGTTGGGAGATGGTCTGCCCGGAGCCGATGGGAAAGGGCTTGTCCTCGTAGGCGAACTCGAGGAAGGAAGATTCCATGAACAGGTGGCGCGGCACGTCGTTCAGGGCCTGCAGCACGGCCTCGTCACCGATCCCTTTGAGCCGGATCGAGTCCACCAGCTGCTTGCGCATGCCCTTGTGCCGGTATGAGTCAAAGATCGCCAATGGATGTGCTGCTGTCGTTCAGGGTCTTTTCTGGCCCGGGCCGCCGGCGTGGGCCACCCCGGTCCGGCGATGGCCGTTGCCAACGGCAGCCTGTTTATAACTGCCTCAAGTTTTGTGCGAAAATACATATTCACCCTGTAATTTTGGCAAAAAATCAGATCACAGGAAATAAATAAAGGTATGTTGAAAATAGGTGTACTGGGTGCAGGCCATCTCGGAAAGATCCACATCAAATGCATCAACGAGTCGGAGATGCTGGAACTGGTCGGATTCTACGACCCCGACCGGCGCAATTCAAGCCGTGTGGAAAAAGAATTCGGAGCCAGGAGCTTCGCCGACGTCTCCAGCCTGATCGAGGCATGTGACATCGTGGACATCGTGACCCCGACCATGTCGCATTTCGACTGTGCTTCCCAGGCCCTCAAGGGCTTCAAGCATGTCTTCATCGAGAAACCCGTGGTCACCACACCGGAGCAGGCCCGCCAGCTGATCGCCCTGGCCGGGGAGGCCGAGGTGAAGGTGCAGGTGGGCCATGTGGAGCGGTTCAACCCGGCCTTTACGGCGGCACTTCCGTTCCTTACCAAGCCCATGTTCATCGAGACCCACCGCCTGGCCATGTTCAACCCCAGGGGTACCGATGTGCCGGTGATCCTCGACCTGATGATCCACGACATCGACATCGTCCTGAGCGTGGTCAACTCCAACATCCGGAAGATCAACGCCAGCGGCGTGGCCGTGGTCAGCGATACGCCCGACATCGCCAATGCCCGGCTCGAGTTCGACAACGGGTGCGTGGCCAACCTCACGGCCAGCCGCATCTCCATGAAGAACATGCGCAAGTCGCGCTTCTTCCAGAGCGACGCCTACATCGCGGTGGATTTCCTCGACAAGAAGACCGAAGTGCTGAGGATGGAGGATGTGCCCGATCCCGACAAGGCCGACCCGCTGGCGATGATCATCGACCTCGGCAACGGCAAGGGCAGCCGGCAGATCATCCTGGAAAAGCCGGAGGTGAAGCCCGTCAA
>CAYLTG010000213.1:0-4936 GCA_964386225.1 uncultured Bacteroidales bacterium | reverse complement strand
CTGAAATCAGTTCCTGGTCTACCAAATCGTTGAATTGGTCGATTCTGCGCATGCTGACGCCCGGGTTTTAGTAATTTTATAAGGAAAATCCAGAATCCATGAAACGATGCGCACCCTTCCTGATGATTCCTTGTTTGATCCTTTTTATGATCAGTTGCAGCGGTGAGGAGGAGGACACCACGCCACAGACCGGGAACAAGATACTCAAGTTCACGCTTCGCGACTACAGCCTGTCCGCGGCCATCGATCACGAAAAAGGCACCATCAGGGTCCGGGCCGGGGCCCTGGTCGACCTCTCCACGGTGCAACTGATGATGGTCTTGTCGCCGGGGGCTGTGGTCTCGCCAGCCGATACCGAACCGTTCGACCTGACCTCCCCGATTTCGTTCAAGGTGACCTCGGAGACCGGCGAATCAAGGACCTATGCCGTCGCCGCCGATGCGCACAGTTCTTACGATCCCGGGGCCCAGAACCGGATCGAAACATACAATATGCTCCGGACATCGCCCGGGGAGGAAGTGATGAATTCAGATGAGATCGGCCTGCAATAGGGATAGGGGCACACAGGTCGCCGGGGGCTCGACAAGTCCATGGGCCCGGACCCTGGTGATCCTGTTTCTGATGACCGCCGCCTGCGACCATCATGACCTTGATGACGGACCGGCGGTCCCTCTTGCTCCCGCCGATACCCTTATAAACGAGGATGTTCCGAAAGCCTGGTTCAACGCCCACCACAACCGCTTGCTGGCGGGCTCGGAGGTTCATTTCTTCGATCTGTCAGGAAACGACCCGGTATTTTTGTGTTGGGATTTTGGAGATGGGGCGACCAGCAAGGCAAAGAACCCGGTCCATGCGTATCAGGAGCCTGGCAGCTACACCGTCACCCTGATTGCGGGCAATCCTCTCGGCAGCGACACCCTGGTCAGGGCCGGGTTCATAACGATCGCCATGGACACGGATTCCACCGTGCATGATGCCGATGGCAACATCTACACGCCGGTGTCCATCGGGGAGCAGACCTGGCTGAAGGAGAACATGAAAGCCACCCGGTACACGTCCGGCGATCCCCTGCAGGATGGAAAGGATGCGGGCAACCTTGACTATGATACCATCTCACGCTATTACTTCGCTTACGACGACCAGGATTCCAACATCAGTACTTACGGAAGGCTCTACACCTGGCCTGCAGCCATGGGGGGCACCGCATCCGGCAACGGCAACCCCAGCGGTGTGCAGGGGATCTGTCCTGAAGGCTATCACCTTCCCAGCGATGCGGAGTGGATGCAGCTGGAGCTTTTCCTGGGCATGGCTCCCTGGGATGTGGTGAAGAACAAGGCCCGGGGCGACAACGAAGGCGGTATGCTCAAGGAAAAAGGCACGGCACACTGGCTGGAACCCAACCAGGGGGCTTCCGACGATCATGGGTTCTCGGCCCTGCCGGCCGGGGAGCGTTTCTGGTCGGGTGTTTATCGCGACAAAAGAAAAAGGGGAAGTTACTGGAGTTCGACCAAATTCCAGCACAATGCGGCCTGGCAACGCTGGCTGTACCACAAGCACGGGATGATCAACCGGTCCGATTTCAGCCGGATTTCAGTCGGGGCGTCGGTCCGGTGTGTCAAAGACTAACATCATGCAATATATTCAAAATGTCCGGGTGCCGATGCATGCAGTAGATAAGCAACCTTCTCAGCATCGTTACAGGTGTCCCCGCCCAGGGTATCCATGATGCAGCGCGCCTGGACGGCGCGGGGTTGATTGTCGGACCGCCCCCCTCCACGTATCCCCGGAGAAAGAGAAATTTCCCAAAACATGGTTCCTTTTGACGCATGGAAAAAAATCTATGTATATTTGTGCCTCATAACATAGATACAAATTCAAAATCATTTCCTATGAAAAAGCAATTTCGAATTTTAGGGCTACTCCTTCTTGCGATGGCCTTTGTTGTGTCTTCCTGTAACAAGGATGACGATGATGACGACAACAACAGCAACAAAACGACCAAAGAGTACCTGACATCGGGCAGCTGGAAGATCACGGCCATGGTGCTGAATCCGCCCCTCGACCTGGGCAATGGCCTTGTGATCACCGACCTATATCAATCACCCATGTTGCCCCAGTGTGCCAAGGATGATTATTTTACCCTGCACTCCGACGGCAAGGTGACGTTTGACGAGGGTCCGACGAAATGCGACCCGGGTGACCCGCAAACCACAGAAGGTACCTGGACATTGTCGGCTGATGAGAAGACCCTTACCATGAAGGAACCGGGTGAGGATGATATCCAACTGACCATCACCGAGGTGAACAACGACGTTTTCAAGGGGACCACCACCATGGACGTAGACCTCGGAACGGGCCAGCCCATGACCCTTACCATCAATGTCACTGCTGACAAAGTATAATCAGGCGGCGATATTCTGATAAATTCAGCAGCCACACTCCGGAAGGGTGTGGCTGCTTTTTTTAAGAACAGCGGGGCCCGGATGGCCCCGCTGCCGGTTTTATTCATTTCCCATCTGAAATGCGTTCTGGTCCATTTCAGTCGATCTTGAATTCCAGTTCGGTAGCCAGTGCCTCCTCGTCGGCATAGTTCACCCGGCCCACTGCGGAGTAGCTCCCCCTGGGCAGGGTCTCCTCCAGGTCGAAGGCCAGCGTCTGGCGCGATCCGGGCAGCAAGGTGTACTGCCGGTCCTCGATGAGGATCTGCTCACCGGTCTTCAGGTTGGTGACCTCGACAAACACGTTGCATACCGAGATCCCCTCGCCCTTGTTCCTGACCTTCAGGAAAACGCCTTTGTTCCTGTTCTTGTTTCCGATGATGAAGTTGGTGATGTCCACGTCGGAATGGTTTTCCGAAGAGTTCTGGTATAGCCAGATGCTGTAGGCCACGGAAGAGGTCAGTCCGGTGCCTGTTGCCACTTGGTTTTCGCGGGCGGCACCCGGCTCCACCGTCACCGTCCCCCACGCGGCACGGCTGTGCCTGTCGGATTCGGGCACGGCCACGGTGAGCCTCACCTCACCGGCCTCGCCGGGGGCCAGCTCCAATGTTTCGGGGTCCACTGCGATGAGCTGCCCGAGGCTTTGCGGGCAGGACCCTGCCGCCAGCAGGCGGGGCTGGCCTTCCTGCGTCAGCTCGAAGTCCTGGTAGCTGATGCGGTATGTCATCTTCTGGCTTGAATTGTTGAAAACCTCGACCGTGCGGGTCTCCGATTTGCCGGGGTCCACGTTGAAGAGGAGGTCGGTCGGCATGATCCTGGTCTCATCTGCCGGGAACTCATCGCTGCTGAGCAGCTGCGCCTGTGCAGCCAGGCCGGAAAGCAGGAGGCACAGGGCCGCCAGTGTGGTCCACCGGGATCGCCTGTTCGGTAATTTCATTTTCATAGGACACCTTGATTTTGTATGTATTCCTTACCTTTCGTTTTATACCGTTTCCGCGGATTAAAGTTACGGCCCGCGGCACCGTGTATCGTCCGCCGGCAGGCATCGGGAGGGTGCAGGTCGGCGCCGGGAAAGCCGCACGGGCTATTTTTGAACCGGCGGATGGTGCAGGTCCCTATTTTTTATACCTTAGCAGTTCGGATAATTTGATGCTAACCTTTTAATTTTCGATCCATGAGAAATTTTCTTTCTATGATGCTCATCGCCCTATCGGGCGTGTTTTTGCATTCCTGCCAGCCAGCGGCGGAACCCGGCGCCGCTGCCGATGACGCCCCGGTGATCGGCAAACCCGACCTCACCCTGCAGGGCGACCGGATGACCCCGGAGGCGTTGTGGGCCTTCGGCCGTGTCAGCGGACAGGAGGTGTCGCCCGACGGCACCACCGTGCTGTTTGGTGTCTCCTATTACTCCGTCGAACAGAACAAGGGCAACCGCGAGCTCTATACCGTGGGCACCGACGGGAGTGACGTCACCCGGATCACCACCTCCCCCAAGAGCGAGTTCAACGCGGTGTGGCGCCCCGACGGCAAGAAGATCGGCTTCCTGTATAGCGACGGGGGCTCGGTGCAGCTCTGGGAAATGAACCCCGACGGATCGGGCCGCACGAAGATCTCCGACATCGAAGGGGGTATCACCGGCTTCAAGTATGCCCCGGATCAGACCAAGATCCTCTTCACCCGCGACGTACCCCGGGAGAACAAGTTCAGCGACCTCTACGAAGGCCTGCCCATGGCCTCCGGGCGGCTCAACGACGACCTGATGTACAGGCACTGGGACCACTGGGTCGACAGCTACAGCCACGTCTTCTATGCCGATTACGACGGCACCGGGGTGTGGAACGAAAAGGACATCATGGCGGGAGAACCCTACGGATCCCCGTTGTCGCCCTTCGGGGGGATCGAGCAGATCGACTGGAGCGCCGACGGGAAGCTCATCGCATACACCTGCAAGAAGCTCACAGGCAAGGCCTATTCCCTCTCCACCAATTCCGATATCTACCTCTATAACCTGGAGACCGGCGAAACAACGAACATGACCGAAGGGATGATGGGCTTCGACGTGGCCCCCCTCTTCTCTCCCGACGGAAAATACATCGCCTGGGAGAGCATGGAGCGCGACGGCTATGAATCGGACAAGAACAGGATGTTCCTCATGAACCTGGAAACAGGTGAAAAGATCTACGGCACCGATGGGTTTGACCAGAATGCCGGCAGCATGATCTGGGGCACCAATGGCACCAGCATTTATTTCACCAGCGACTGGCATGGCACCTTCCAGATCTACAGGTACAACGTGGAATCGAACACCATCGACAAGATCACGGAGGGGATGCATGACTATAAGAGCGTGGCCCTGGCCGGTGACAAACTGATCGCCGACCGCAACTCCATGTCGATGCCGAGCGAGCTGTTTGCCGTCACCATCGCCGACGGCAGCGCCCGGCAGATCACCTTCACCAACCAGGACCTGCTCGACCAGATCACCATGGGCAAGGTGG
>CAYLTG010000212.1:0-4983 GCA_964386225.1 uncultured Bacteroidales bacterium | reverse complement strand
TGCACCAGCCCATGCTGAGGTTGCCCACCTGCACGATCCGGTCCATCTCCTCCACAGCGCCGTGGCACTCCTGGCACTCCCTTTTCCCGGCGTTCACATGCTGGGCATGGCTGAAGAATACGTGGTCGGGGAGATTGTGCACCCGCACCCATTCGATGGGCTTTCCCGTATTCCAGGATTCGATCACTTTGGCGATCTCCTCGGTCCCTGTCTTGGTGCCGTTCTTGACCACGTTGTGGCAGTTCATGCAGAGAGCGGTGCCGGGGATGCCCGCGCTCTTGCTCTCCATGGCCGTGCTGTGGCAATACAGGCAGTCGATCTTGTTTTGTCCCGCATGCACCTTGTGGGAGAACCACACCGGCTGGTCGGGCGAATAGCCTTCCTGGCGGCCAAGGGCCCGTGCTTCCACATAGGTGAGCTCACCCAGGACGAACACCGACACCAGGATGATGATGATGTGCACGAACCGGGCGCGGATGATCTTCGTGAAGGCCAGGTCGATGATGGCAAAAAGAAGCAGCAGGCCGAAAACAACGGCAACGGGGAAGGTGTTCCCGGGACCGTAGGCCTCCCGCACCTGCTTGACGGTATGCGACTCCGCACCGTGGTGCTCGTCACCGGCCTCGGCAGCCATGGCCGGCTGCGCGGCTTCGGCAGCGGCCGTTTCATCGTAATTCTCGATGTAGACCAGAAGCCCCTCGATCTGCTCGTCGGTGAATGCGTTGTCGGGCATGGGGATCTTGTTGTACTCCTCGAAGATCTTAACGGCCGCCTCATCCCCGTTCTTGATCATCGTCTGGGACGAACGGATGAAACTGTACAACCACTCCCTGTCGTGCCGTTCGGTGACCCCTTTCAGGTCGGGACCGATGAGCTTGCCTTTTCCGATGGTATGACAGGCCGCGCAGACCGCCCATTCGGGAGGTGCTGCATTCTGGGCTTGGACGGACTGGAACAAAAGGAAAAAGGAAAGGAAGGGAACGAGAGCAAAAACTATTCTTTTTCTCATTTGATAGTAAATGTTGATATTCATTTATAATCTGAAAGCCTAGGATGGAGATACTATTCCTCAATTTTTCATGAGGAAGCAAAAATACGAAGGAAATTCAAATAGTGGTAATGCCATACTTCAATTGGTATTATTTAGAACGCTTCTAAATTAATCTCGTCCCTCGTGGATCATGAGCATGGGCAGGTCGGCCCGCTCGGTCAGTTTCTCGCTGATGCTCTGCTTCAGCAATTTGACGAGCAGGTGTTCGTTATGGCAGATCATGGCCAGGAGGTCGGCCTTCATGTTGATGCAGAATTCCGATATGGCCTCCTCCACCTGGAGGTGCGGTTTGTACTGGAAGTCGAAATTGATCCCTTCAAGGTATTTCTTCATGCACTTCTCAAAGCGTTCCGTGGGCGGTTTCTCCTCCTTGTAAACGTGGAGTATGATGAACTCGGACATGAACAGGCGGACAATATCGGTCAGTTTCTCAAAATCGGCCTCATTGCTGCACTCCTTCATCTCCGAAGCCAGTACGATGCGCTGGGGGTATTTGAATTCCGACGATTCGGGGATGACGAGGATAGGCGACTTGATCTTCCTGACGATCCTGCCTGTGGTGCTTCCTGCCAGCAGTTCCCGGAACATGCTGCTGCCCTTCGTTCCCAGGACGATGAGCTCCGGGCGGTGGGTCTCACAGTAAAGGTTGAGGACCGCCACGATGTCGCCATGCCTTGACTCCTCGGTGATCCGCAGGCGCCTGCCCGGGAAGAGTTCATCAATCCGGCGGCGTTCCCGTTTCAGGTCCTGTTTGGATATTTCTTCCAGGTATTCGTCCAGGTTATGCATCTGGGACTGGCCGGTTCGCGGTTTCTGCCAGGCATTGAGCAGGATGAACTTGTGGGTGTCGGCCAGCTTCGGCCCGAAGACCTTCATGAAGCCCTCGATCGCCCGGGAGGAGGTCTCGGTGAAATTGGTAAGCAGCAGGATGGTTTTCATGACTCGGGGAAATGGGTTAGCAATTCCCTAAATGTAGCAATATTTCCCCGAAAAATCAAAGGAAATCGTCAAAATCGAAGGCTTATGGGAGGAAACCTGTTACCAGCTGCCGCTGGCCCCGCCGCCGCCGAAGCTGCCGCCCCCGAAACCGCCGAAGCCACCGCCCCCGCCAAATCCGCCGGAGCCCGACCGGAAACTGTCCCACGAACCCCCGGCACCCCGGCCCAGGGTGCTCCCCAGCCACAGGGCGGTCCAGAACGGCAGGCTGCTCTTCCCGGCATGGTAGTACCCGCGCTTGTTGCGCCCGATCATGGTGATGATGATGAACAAGGCCAGGATGGGAACGATCCACCCCACGCCCCCGTCACCATGGCGCCCCTCGTATTCATCGGCAGAGAAATGCCCGGAAGCCAGCTCCATGATGACGCCGGTGGCCGCGTCCAGTCCGCCGAAATAATCATTCTCCCTGAACCGGGGGATCATTTCATAGTCGATGATATGCCTGGCCGTGATATCGGGGATGATGGGCTCAAGGCCATAGCCCACGTCGATGTTCACGTCGCCCCGCTCACTGTCGGTTTTGGGCTTGAGGACGATGATCACCCCGTTGTCCTTGCCCTTCTGGCCGACACCCCATTTCTGGCCCACCCGCTGCGCGAAATCGGCGATATCATACCCCTGTAGGTCAGGTACGATAAGAATGGCGATCTGGGTGGAAGTGGTGTCGTCATACCGTACCAGTTTCTGCTCCAGGTGTTCCAGCTGCTGGGCCGAGAGGATGCCTGCCTGGTCGGACACCAGCCGGTCGGGCACCGGCGGGAGGTCCTGGGCCCCTGACAGCATCACCGCAGGGAGTAGGAAAATGAAAATGATCACTGCTCTTTTCATGAGGGGCTCCTCTTTCTTTGTTTATTTCCCGAACGAGATCTCGTCAGGAAGTTCGTTCACATCATCCCGCTGGTAAGGGAAATGCGCCTTGAGCTGCCTCCCGGCCAGGGTGATCCCTTCGATCAGGCCTTCTGCAAAATGGCCGTCGCGGAAGTGGTCGAGCATCTGGTCGCGGATATCATCCCAGAAGTTCTCCGGAACCACCTGGTTGATGCCCACATCGCCGAGGATGGCAAATTTGCGGTTCTCCACCGCCAGGTAGAAGAGCACGCCGTTGCGCTGCATGGTTCTGTGCATCTCCAGTTGCTTGAAGAGAAAGGCCGCCTGGTCCTTGGCATCGCCCTTGCACCGGCGCTCGATATGCACCCGGATCTCACCCGAAGTATCAAGTTCCGCGCTCTTGATCGCCAGTTGGATATCGTCCTTCTCCTCCTTGCTGAAAAAATTATGAGCTGACATCGTTCCGGCTTAGAATTCGACCTTGGGAGCTGTTTCGGCGCCTTCCGATGCCGTAAAATAAGCTTTCTTCTCGAACCCGAAAAGGGATGCCAGGATGTTCTTCGGGAACTGGCGGATGTAGGTGTTGAACGCCTGGGCCGACGTATTGAAGTTGCGCCGTTCCACCGTGATGCGGTTCTCGGTCCGTTCCAGCTGGGTCTGCAGGTCCATGAAATTCTGGTTGGCCTTGAGGTCGGGATAGCGCTCCACCACCACCATCAGCCGCGACAGGGCGGAGCTGAGGCCGTCCTGGGCGGACTGGAACTGCTGGAACGACTCGGCGTTGAGGTTCGTCGGATCGATGGTCACCGAAGTGGCCCTGGCCCGCGCCTCGATGACGCCCTCCAGGGTCTCCTTCTCGAATTCGGCATAGCCCTTCACCGTATTCACCAGGTTGGGGATGAGGTCGGCCCGCCGCTGGTATACATTCTCCACCTGGGCCCAGGAGGCGGTTACGCTCTCTTCCATGGTCACCATGGAGTTGTAGGTTCCCTTGAACGAGGAATAGAGGACAAGGACGAGGACGACGATCACCGCGATCCAGATCCAGGTTTTCTTGATTGACTTCATTGATGAGTTGTTATTTGGTTTGTGTTATTACCATTTGTTCCGGCAGGTTGAGGGACTCAGGCCTTGCCGATCATGTCCACGCTCCGGCGGATGAAAGCCGTCAGGTCCTCGCCCTTCAGGAGGTTCTGTGAGAGCTTGGCCAGGTCGGTCAGCTGCTTCACCAGCTGGTCGCGGCCCTCGCCTTCCTCCTCTTTCAGGATGTCCCCGACAAGCCTGTGATTGGAATTCACCACCAGGTTGTAACTGTCGGGAAGCGTGCCCATGTAATCCATGCCGCCGCCCAGCTTCGACATGTCCTTCATGCGGCGCATGAACTCGGGCTGGGTGATGATCACCGGCGGGTCGGCCTCGCTCAGGCTTTCAAAGACCACCGTGTACTGCTCTGCGGCGACGAATTTCCCGAACACGCCCTTGAGCGCTTCCTGCTGCTTCTCATCCAGCTTCGACGGCTGGGCCTCCTCCTTCCGGATGATCTTGTCGATGATATCGGCATCCACCCGGGCGAACGAGGTGTTCTCGAACTTCTGCTCCAGCGTGTTGATGAAGTGGTTGTCGAGCACGCCAGTCATCTCCAGCACATCATACCCTTTGTCGCGGGCCGTGGCAATGAAAGCATGCTGTTCATCCCTGTCGGTCGTGTAAAGATAGATCAATTTTTTGTCTTTGTCGGTCTGGGTCTTCTCAATGTGTTTCCGGTACTCCCCGAAAGTGAAATACTTGCCCTCGGTGTTCTTGAACAGGGCGATCTTCTCGCCGCGCTCATAGAACTTGGGTTCCGAGATCATGCCGTATGCGATGAACACCTTGATGTCGTCCCATTTCTTCTCGAACTCCTCGCGGTTGCTCTTGAAGATCTCCTCCAGTTTGTCCGACACCTTTTTCATGATGTGGTTGGATATTTTCTTCACATTGGCATCACTCTGCAGGTAGCTCCTCGACACGTTCAACGGGATGTCGGGCGAATCGATCACACCGTGCAGCAGCGTCAGGAAGTCGGGCACGATCCCTTCCACGGAATCGGTCACGAACACCTGGTT
>CAYLTG010000211.1:0-4991 GCA_964386225.1 uncultured Bacteroidales bacterium | reverse complement strand
GAATTGTCAGGCGATGGGATCATGATCTACCCGAACCCGGTATCCGACATGATCCAGGTTGAAGCGGATGAGGCCATCCACACGGTAATCTTGATGAATGCAGGCGGACAGATCGTGATCAAAGAGCAACATGCCGGTTCCGGTGTCATCCGGATCGACGTTGCCGACCTGAACAGCGGCATTTACTACATCTCTCTGGAAACAGATGCCGGATGGATCAACAGGAAGGTGATCAAGAAATAGTCGCCTTGCTAAATAGGAGCGCGAAGCGGCGCCTTCCTCCATCAACATCATAGTAGTTTTAATTTAGTTGTCTTAAGCCCCTGAAGGTTAGATCCTTCGGGGGCTTTTGGCATGCGTTCTGCGACGGGGGCAGGCAATGGGAACTCACCGGAAATGGCCAAAATGAAGGATGGCACGACTGGAGCCCCGATGTCAGGTGGCTGGCCCTCGAGGTCTTCGACGATGAGCAGACCCGCTTCCACATCGCACTGATGGATTGGGAGACAAAAGCGATGAAGAAGCTGGCCGACACCCTGTTCAATTTTCAGAAAGCCCCCGTATTTGTGACCCTCCCGGTTTGAATGGCCGCCTCATGAGCGCATCTTGCCCAGCACCCGGCCGCCGGTGGTGACATACCGTTCCGCCAGGTTGGCCGTCAGGCAGGAGTGGACGGGCAGGATCCCAACGGTGTCGCCTATCCTGATCCTGCCGAACGTGTCGCCGTCGGTGCGGATGATGCCATGCTCCTGCGACAGCGAGACCACCCTGGCATTCTCCAATGGCGCTCCCCAGCCATCCTCCCCGATGGGAACGACCAGGCCGTAGCAGGGCGTTCCGTCCACGGTGAGAAATTCCTTTGAAAGGTGGACGGCCCCGCCATGGACCAGGAGCTCCTTCCTGGCCTCGCTCCTGGCCACCACCGGGCATTCCAGCGCCACCGCGATATTTTCGTGGGCACAGACCCCCAGCTGCTGCTGCATCAGGTCATAGAAGATGAAATTGCCGGGCCGGACCTCATCCGCTTCCCCGAGATCACCAAGCAGGGTGCAGGAGGGTGTATCCCCGTAGGACAACCTGGCGGCCGGATGCCTGTGGGCGACCCGCTCCCTGGCCCCGGCCAGCAGGCCCAGGGCGGTGCCTGCAATGTCGAGGATCTCCTGCCTGCTCTTCGCATGGTAGGTGTGTCCGGCATGGGTGTAGAAACCTTCGAAGGACATCCTGTTGGATCCCTCCACCCGCTGCAGGACCCGGTCGATCCCGTCCCCGTCGTCCGGGTCGAGGCCGGTGCGGTGATACCCCGTGTCGATCTTCACCCACACCCTGACCGGCGACTCGAGCCGGCTGTCCATGAACCTGGCCGATTCTTCCGATTCAATGGAAATGGCAAGATCGATGCTGCCCGCAAGACGGTTGATCTCCCCGGCCTCCAGCAGGTTCACCGGGAAGGCAATGAAAATGTCGTCCCATCCATGGGTGGCAAAATACGAGGCCATCCTGACGGACGAAACGGTGATCCTGCCGATGCCCTCCTCCCTGAACCATTGACCGATGGCAGCCGACTGGTGGGTCTTGAAATGGGGCCGGAACAGAACGCCCTGTTCCCTGCATTTCAGGGCCATGCGGGAAAGGTTCCTCCGGCAGATCGTCTCGTCCAGGAGCAGCCTGGGATAGTGATTTGGCATATCATTCAGTTTGAATGGTTGAAAATGTTAACCTGGGGCCTGGCATCGCCGGCTTGTCATTCAAATATCCAAAATTTTGTCGTTATGGGCAAGTGAATTACATTTGCGTAATATTCCATTCAAGCCGGGGTTCATGTTCAACCGAAACAAAAAAAGAAAGAAACAGACGCTTCGCAAGTCGCTGACCGAGTCCTGGAAGAATTATAAGAGGGAAAAGGCGAAGCGAAAGAAATTACAGGCCACGGTCTCCCGCATGCGCAAAAAGGTGAGGAAGGACATCCGCGAAGAGCAGAGAACGGCCATCCTGAAGTTCCTGAAGAACCCTTTCGGTCGTAAAAAGCTCAGCCGCGACGAAAAAACGATGCGGAGGCACCTGCAGTACGACATCATCGAACACCGAAAGAAACTGTTGCGCAATTCGCCGTCCATGGCCCTGAATGCTATCCGGGACTTCCTTAAGAAGCAGAGAGAGCAGGCGGGGATGCTCCGGGAGCGGTTCGATTATTCCATCGCCCCCCTCATCAGGCGCGAGAACTCAAGGGAGCTGAGGGCCGACCTGATGAGGAACGCCCTCAATTCCACCGTCGCATTTGTGGTCGCGTTCTGGGTGGTTTATTTCATCGGCCAGCTGGTCACCATCTGGACCGCCGGTTTCTATTCCATCCCCGCCATGCTCTATTCCTACATCACCGATTGGCCCCTGTACGAGTTTTCCCCGCTGTACACACGCAGGAACCTGATCCTTATCTTCGGTTCGGGTCCTCTTGCCTGCCTGGTGATCGCCCTGGCGGCCTACCGGGCCTTCCTTTCGGTCTACAAGAAATATCCCGGTGTCAGGCTTTTCCTTGTCTGGATGGTCTTTCACGGCGCCACCATGTTCTTCGCCGCCTACATCGCGGGGGTCATCACCAGGACCGGGCTGGTATACAGCTCCGCATGGATCTTCCTCAGCAGGCCCTACGACATTGAAGAGATCATTTTCATGGTACTGGCAGTGATCATCCTGGTGGCCCTCGGATTCCTGGTCACGCGGTTTTTCATCATGGCCAGCCGGTCCTCGAGGATCATCAACCAATACATCCGCGTTTATTACATGCTCAGTACGGTGCTGGTCCCGTTCCTGCTGGGGAACCTCGTCGTATACTTCACCAATTTCCCGAAGAACCCGCTCAATTTCATGCTCCTTCAGGGCTTTTCCCTGCTGATGGTCCTGCCCACCCTGGTCCACTACAATTCGCCGACAAACCAGCAGATCAGGATCCCCGGGAAGCCCGGCGCCGTGCCCATCGCATGGATGTTGGTCATTGTCTTTGCAGTCCTTTCCGTTGTCATCCGTCTGTTCATTTTTCCCGGCATTCAATTCAGCTGATATGATCCCTGGCAACGTTGAAGAATACGCCCTGTTCCACACTTCGCAGGAGGATCCACTCCTTCACGAGCTGTACCGCGAGACCAACCTGAAAACCATGTATCCCAGGATGCTCTCCGGGCCGCTGCAGGGCAAGCTCCTGGAGATGATCAGCCGGATGATAGGGCCCGCAGCCATCCTCGAGATCGGCACGTTCACTGGATATTCCGCCATCTGCCTGGCCCGGGGGCTACGGCCCGGGGGCAGGCTGGTGACCATCGAGGTGGACCCGGAACTGGTCGATTTTGCCGGCCGCTATTTTGAAAAGGCGGGCCTCGCCGGTACTATCCGGCAATATGCCGGCAATGCCCTCGACATCCTCCCGGGCCTGGAACAGGAATGGGACCTGGTGTTCATCGACGCCGACAAGGAGGGCTACGCGGATTATTATGACCTGGTCATCGACAATGTGGTGCAGGGAGGGTACATCCTTGCCGATAATGTGCTCTGGGATGGAAAAGTGCTGGCCGATCCCCGTGAACATGACCGGGAGACGCAGGGAATCGCCGCCTTCAATGCCCATGTCAGGGGGGACGAGCGTGTCGACAGGCTCTTCCTTCCCGTTCGAGACGGCCTGATGATCCTGCGAAAGAAATGAGGGTTGCAATCGTTCAGCAATGCCGGTCCAATCAATAAAACAGGATGAACCATGAATTTCATTGAACTTGTCAGGCAGCGGCAGAGCGTGCGGCGCTACACCGGCCGGCCGGTCGAAACGGAGAAGCTTGAAAGGTGCCTGGAAGCTGCACGGCTGGCGCCATCGGCAAGCAATTCGCAACCCTGGAGCTTCATTGTCGTGGATGAACCGGGGCTGAAGGACCAGGTGGCCCGGCTGACCTATGACGAGGTGCTGTCATTCAACCGGTTCGTCAGTACGGCTCCCATCCTGGTGGTGATGGTGCTGGAACGCCCGAAAGTGATCACCCGGCTGGGCGCCGCCATCAAAAAGCTGGAATATCCCCTCATCGACATCGGCATCGCAGCCGAGCATTTTTGCCTGCAGGCGGCATCCGAAGGGTTGGGCACCTGCATGTTGGGCTGGTTCAATGCCCGCCCCATCAGGAAGCTGTTGAATATCCCCGGGTCGAAGACCATCGGCCTCATCGTCACGGTGGGGTATGCGCCGGATGATTACCGGCTCCGGGAGAAGAAAAGGAAGCCTTTCGAACAGGTTGTATTTTACAATTCCTACCGGGGCGGGAAGGCCCGTTAAGTGTCAAGGAGCTTTTCGATCTGTACCGGGAAATGGGCGTACTCCAGCTCATGGACCCTTGCCGCCAGGCTGTCGGCTGTGTCATCGGACCTCACAGGACAGGTGGCCTGGAAGATGATCCGCCCCTCGTCGTAGCGTTCGTTGACATAGTGGATGGTAATGCCGCTGATGTCGTCACCGTTGGCGATCACGGCCTCATGCACCCGCGCGCCGTACATGCCCTTCCCCCCGTAGCCGGGCAGGAGGGCGGGATGGATGTTGATGATCCGCCCCTCGTACTCCCGCAGGATATCCTCGGGGATCTTCCACAAGAACCCGGCGAGCACGATAAGGTCGGGTCGGTCCAGTCGCAGCTGTTCGAGGACCCGCCCGGAACCGTAGAAGTCGTCCCGGTCGAATACCAGGGTGTCGATGGCCATGTTCCTGGCCCGCGTCAGCACGTATGCATCCTTTTTGTTGGCGTAGATCCGCCGGATGGCGATATCGTCCCGGTTCTCAAAGTATTCGGCGATCCGCTGGGCGTTGGAGCCGTTGCCGGAGGCGAAGATGACAATGTTCTTCATGGGGATGCTTGTTTCCTGCAAAGATAGGGCCTTATGGGCACTCCCCGCGAAAACTTCAATTCAAATTAAAAATTTGTATAATTTTGATAAAATTCATTTCTTTGCAGGCGTCAAACCATAAA
>CAYLTG010000210.1:0-5026 GCA_964386225.1 uncultured Bacteroidales bacterium | reverse complement strand
ATCGCCTACTGGGTGCTGGAGCAGGAGGTGGAGGTCGACTGGCTGCTCAACTACCGGGGCGGAAGCTTCATGTGCCGGTACCACGACGCCATCGAGCAGGAATGCGTGATCCGCGGGGTCCGCTATGAGATCATCGCCGACGCGCAGTCGACGGCCATCCTGGTGGAGATATCCGACCCCGAGTTGAACATGGACGCCGTGAAACTGCACAAGGCACCTAAGATCGCCGTCTATTCCCCGAAAAACAAGCAGCCCTGGGACGATGCCGTCACCCTTGTGCTCACCTATGCCGAGATCCCCTACGATGTGGTGTACGACGAGGAGGTGATGGACATGAAGCTCCCCCTCTACGACTGGCTGCACCTGCACCATGAGGACTTTACCGGACAGTATGGAAAATTCTGGGCCCGGTATCGCAATGCCGAATGGTACATCCGCGATGTGGAGGCCAACGAGGAGATCGCCCGCAAGCTGGGGTTCACCAAGGTGTCGCAATGCAAGCTGGCGGTCGCCAAGAAGATCCGTGATTTCACCGCCGGCGGAGGTTACCTCTTCTCCATGTGCTCGGCCCCCGACAGCTACGATGTGGCCCTGGCCGCCGAGGGGGTTGACATCTGCGACTACATGTTCGACGGCGATCCGGCCGACCCCATGGCACAGCAAAAGCTTGACTATTCCAAGTGCTTTGCCTTCACCGGTTTCACCATCAGCACCAACCCCTTCGAGTACGAAATTTCCACCATCGACGTGAACCCGGCACAAAGGAAAGCCAATACCAACAACGACTATTTCTCCCTCTTCGAATTCTCGGCCAAATGGGACCCCGTCCCCACCATGCTTTGCCAGAACCATACCCAGGTGGTCAAAGGCTTCATGGGGCAGACCACCGCCTTCAGGAAACAATATGTGAAGCCCAATGTGCTCATCATGGGCGAGAGCAAAAGCCTCGATGAAGCACGCTATATCCATGGCGAATATGGAAAGGGGACCTGGACCTTCCTCGCCGGTCACGACCCGGAAGATTATCAGCACTTTGTGGGCGATCCCGCCACGGACCTCAACCTTTTTCCCAACTCACCGGGTTACCGCCTGATCCTGAACAATGTGCTCTTCCCGGCGGCGCGGAAGAAGAAGCAGAAAACGTGAGGATGGCAGATAGCAGATAGCAGATATCAGATTAGAGATTAGAGATTGCAGATAATGGAGGGAGGAAAAGGGAGGTCCATTGCACCGGTCCCGTGGTTTCATTTCTCAATTATACCAGGTCAGGCAAGTGACGGGCGACTGGCCTGCGGCAATCTCGGAGGTGCGCAATAGGAACATGATAAGGATGCCTGTCCTTCGGGGAAATGATTATATTTGCTTTAACTCAACCAACAGAATACTATCGATCGACATTTCCGGAATGACCACTTTCAATGAATGATCATGGTCATGGTTGACGGAATTCACGATGCGGCGACCGGCATTGAATGGGACGATCATCATTGCCGGTTCCGGCCATTGTGCGTTCCGCGAGCATGGCAACAGCTGGGGTGCGGACGGAACATGAACCAACCCTTCACCAGGATGGTATTGCGCAGGTCAGGAAACAAATCCATTGGCACGTTGTTTAAAGATCATAGATATCAATAGCACAATCATTAAAATCAATCATAATGAGACTAAATCTTAAAAATGTACTGATTGCAGTATTTTTTGTTCCGGTCCTGGCCATGGGACAGGATAAGCCCAACATCCTGGTCCTGTGGGGCGATGACATCGGATGGGGCAACGTCAGCGCCTACAACCATGGCATGATGGGTTACAAGACCCCGAACATCGACCGCATCGCAGAGGAAGGTGCGATGTTCACCGACTGGTACGCCCAGCAATCCTGCACCGCAGGCCGGGCTGCTTTCATCCTCGGGCAGCATCCTTTCAGAACGGGGCTCCTGACCATCGGCATGCCGGGTTCGAAACAGGGGATTCGCGATGACCAGCCGACCATTGCCGAATTGCTCAAGCCACAAGGTTATATGTCAGGCCAGTTTGGTAAGAACCACCTGGGGGACCAGGACGAACACCTTCCGACGAATCACGGGTTCGATGAGTTTTTCGGGAACCTGTACCACCTGAATGCCGAAGAGGAACCCGAAAGCTACTACTATCCCAAAGACCCCGACTTCCGTGAAAAATACGGGCCCCGCGGGGTGATCCACTCGTATGCGGGAGGCGACATCGAAGATACCGGTCCGCTGACAAGCGACCGCATGGAAACCGTAGACCAGGAATTTACGGAAGCCGCGTTGCGATTCATCGAACAGGCCCATGCCGACGGCAAGCCCTTTTTTGTCTGGCTCAACGCCACACGCATGCACGTATGGACTCATCTGAAAGAGGAAAGCCAGGGTGTGACGGGAATTGGCCTCTATCCTGACGGGATGGTCGAACATGACAACAATGTCGGACAGGTCCTTGCCAAACTCGAGGAACTTGGCATCATCGATAACACAATCATCATGTACTCAACCGATAACGGGGCTGAGAAATTCACCTGGCCGGATGGCGGCACCACGCCCTTTGCCGGTGAAAAAGGATCCACCTGGGAAGGCGGTTTCCGGGTGCCCTGTGCCATTCGCTGGCCCGGGGTGATTGAGCCGGGGACGGTCTTCAACGACATATTCTCACACGAGGACATGATGCCCACCCTTCTGGCCGCGGCAGGTGAACCCGAGATCAAGGAGAAACTGCTGAACGGCTACCAGGCCAACGGCAAGAACTTCAACGTCCACCTCGACGGGTATAACATGATGCCCTTATTCAAAGGTGAGGTTGAGGAGTCGCCGAGGAAGGAAATATTTTATTTCGATGCCGGCGGCAACCTGAACGCCATCCGTTACAACAACTGGAAACTGCATTTCACCTATATGGAAGGGTCCATTAACGAGGCCTTCCGGAAAACTCCCAGCTGGCCGCTTGTCTTCAACCTGAGGGCCGATCCCTTTGAGGTATCCTGGAAATCTGCCATGTACACCCGCTGGTATGGTGATAACATGTGGCTGTTCGTCCCCGCACAGGAATTCGCAACAAATTTCCTGGCCACGTTCAAGGACTATCCGCCGGTAGGTGGTTCCTCGCTCTCCATCGACAAAGTGGTGCAAAGCATGACGGCGCATCCCAAGTCACAATAGTGATCCAACGTATAAAAGCAGGATCGGGAAATACCCGATCCTGCTTTTTTTATCTCAGGCAAAACACCTGTTCTTCTGAAACTACCTGTTCTGCTCCTTGATCAAATTCAGTGCGCTCCCCGCCCTGAACCATTGGATCTGGTTCGCATTGTAGGTATGGTTGGCCAGGAACTCATCCTTCGTACCATCGGAATGATGAAGCACCACGGTGAGGGGCTTGCCTTCGGCAAAGTCCTTCAGGCCCAGGATGTCGATGCGGTCGTCCTCCCTGATCCTGTCATAGTCAGCCTTGTCGGCGAAGGTGAGGGCCAGCATGCCCTGCTTCTTGAGGTTGGTCTCGTGGATCCTCGCAAATGAGCGGACCAGGACCACTTTCACCCCCAGGTGGCGCGGCTCCATGGCGGCATGTTCACGGGATGATCCCTCCCCGTAATTCTCGTCGCCGACGACGATGGAGCCGGTGCCGGCGGCCTTGTAGGCCCTTGCTGTCTCAGGCACCGCTCCGTAACTGCCGGTTTCCAGGTTCATCACGGAATTGGTGGCGTCATTGAAATAATTCACAGCGCCGATGAGCAGGTTGTTGGAGATGTTGTCGAGGTGCCCGCGGTACCGAAGCCACGGACCGGCCATCGAGATGTGGTCGGTGGTACACTTGCCTTTGGCCTTGATCAGCAGGTTCAGCCCTTTGTAATCCTCGCCGCTCCATGGCGCGAAGGGCGAGAGGAGCTGGAGCCTGTCCGATTTGGGATCGACGATCACCTCTACCCCGCTGCCATCTTCGGCCGGGGCCTGGTAGCCGTTGTCCTCGACGGCGAATCCCTGCGGCGGGAAATCGATGCCTTTGGGCTCCTCCAACTTCACATGCTCACCCCTCCTGTTCACCAGGTGGTCGGTCATCGGGTTGAAGGTGAGGTCGCCGGCGATGGCAAAGGCGGTGACGACCTCGGGCGAGGCGACGAACCCGTGGGTGTTGGGGTTGCCGTCGTTGCGCTTGGCGAAGTTGCGGTTGAAGGAGGTGATGATGGAGTTCTTCTTCTGCTTGTCGGCACCATGCCGGGCCCACTGCCCGATGCAGGGCCCGCAGGCGTTGGCCAGCACCACGCCGCCGATCTTCTCGAAGACGTCGAGGTAGCCGTCGCGCTCCACGGTATAACGCACCTGCTCCGACCCGGGAGTGATGGTGAACTCGGCCTTCACCTCCAGGTCCTGCTCCAGCGCCTGCTGTGCCACGGAGGCGGCCCGGGTGATGTCCTCATAGGAGCTGTTGGTGCACGACCCGATCAGTCCCACCTCCAGCTTCGCCGGCCAGTCGTTCTTCCGCACTGCCTCTGCGAACTGGGAGAGGGGGGTGGCCAGGTCGGGGGTGAACGGACCGTTCACGTGGGGTTCCAGCTCCGACAGGTTGATGTCGATGAGCTCGTCGAAATATTTCTCGGGATCAGCATATACCTCCGGGTCGCCGGTGAGGTGCTCCCGGATGCGGTCGGCCGCTTCGGCCACCTCGGCCCTTCCCGTGCCCTTCAGGTATTCGGCCATCTTGTCGTCGTAGCCGAAGATGCTGGTGGTGGCGCCGATCTCGGCACCCATATTGCAGATGGTCCCTTTTCCCGTACAGCTGATGTTGTTCGCCCCGTCGCCGAAATACTCGACGATGGCGCCCGTACCCCCTTTCACGGTGAGGATGCCGGCCACCTTGAGGATGACGTCCTTGGCGGAGGTCCACCCGCTGAGCCGGCCGGTGAGCCGCACGCCGATGAGCTTCGGGAACTTGAGCTCCCAGGGCATGCCGGCCATCACATCGACGGCGTCGGCGCCGCCCACGCCGATGGCGATCATGCCGAGCCCGCCCGCGT
>CAYLTG010000209.1:0-5145 GCA_964386225.1 uncultured Bacteroidales bacterium | reverse complement strand
AGGCATCGCCCGTCTTTTTCAGCAGTCCCACCCCGATCTTGTGGAACCAGCCGCCGGTGGGGGCCTCGTCAAACCCCAGCGCCGTGTCGATGCCGAATTCGTTGTAAAGGCCTTTGCCGAAAAGGTTTTCGTTACCGCCTTCGGGCCGCTCGCAGCCGGTCAGGGGGATGCGGCGGAAGCTCACCCCGGTGATCTTGCCGGTCCGGTCGAACCGGGAGGAGGTATAATTCTCATGGGGGAGGTCGATCTGGAGATCGAGGTCGTTGTTTTTGAGGGCGTGGGGCATGGTGTGAAAATGGCAATGGATCAGTTCTTCATGGAGTAAAAATAGGCTTTAATTTGAGGTGGAAGTGTGGTTAACCAACAAGGATACGAAGGATTTTACCACAAAGGACACGAAGGGCAACCACAAAGGACACGAAGGATTTTACCACAAAGGATACGAAGGGTAACCACAAAGGACACAAAGGTTTTCACGTAGGGCTGCCCTCCGTATTTACGTATTTACGTATTTACTTATTCACGAATTCACGAATTCACGAATTCACCTGCCCCCTTCCCGATCAGCAGGATCCGCAAGGTGTTCATGCAGATGGATCACTGAAGGCCGGGTTGAAAGCGCGGAAAGGAAATGGGTTCGTATGCCGCGGCGGATTCCCCACTTTCTGCTTCCCGGTTCATATGTTTGTCGTTCGTAGTTCTAACCGGGGTCAAGGAAGAACAGGGAGCAAATGAATGAGAAAGTCAGAAGTTTTGGCGGTGCGACCAACCCCACGAAGTTGACTGGGCAGGATCGATCATTTGAGGACACTGGTCAATTCCGCCGGGGGAATTATTTTAGTGCTTCCAACTTTCCCCAGTATCAGAAGGTCATGATCACCGGTCACCAGGAAATCTGCCGCGCCATCGATTGCGAGGTTCACAAGGAAGTCATCTTTAGGATCGCGGCAGAGCCTCGCTTTCGATCTGACCTCCACGTACTCTCCATAGGTATCAAACAGTTCCAATATTGCCCTGGTATCGTTTCGGCTAAAAAACTTCCTGAGTTTCGGCCTTTGGATGACGTCCAGGAACTCCTGAAGGGATTCTCCGGAAAATAGAAACTTAACCTGGCCTTTTTCAATGAGATGGTCCAGTATTTCGAAACTTCCGGAAATGAGGTAACTGATCCAGATATTTGTGTCGAGGATGACCTTGAAGGGTTTACTTTTCATGCCTTTTTTTCCGGACTTGTTCCACCTCTTCCGCCAGCGCATTGAGATCCGGAACGGTCTCGTACTTTTTCCTGATCTTGTCAAGCAGGGAAGTGAAGTCCTCTGTTTTCACCTCCTTTTTGATGCTGATCAGGTTTAATTCTGCAAGCCCTTTGAGGATGCTCTTTGCCTTCGGGTTCAGTATTTGTATTTTCAGCGTTTCCATCCCGACATGATTTTTCCAAAGATAGTCAATTTGGGTGAATTGTTTGGCGTAACTTACGGTGAATTTCTCAGTTGACCACCCCTATGCGGGTGATTGACGAGGACAGATAATCGCCGGAAAAGGACTTTCTGTCATTCCTGTTCCGGTGGCCAGGAACCTGTGGATGCTTGGCAGCACGGTTCCCCACTTTCTGCTTCCTGGTTCATATGTTTGTCGTTCGTACTTTTTTCCGGGGTTAAGAACGAACAGCGAACAATTGAATGGGAAAGTTAACAGTCAATGGCCTCCCCTGAAGGAAGAAGCCGGCGGTCGGGCCGGCTTCTTCAAGGGGGGCATTTTCATTTCAGGTCGAAGCGGTCGAGGTTCATCACCTTGGTCCATGCGGCGGCAAAGTCCTTGACGAACTTCTCTTTGGCATCGTAGCTGCCGTACACTTCGGCCAGGGCCCTCAGCTCGGAGTTGGAGCCGAAGATGAGGTCGGCGCGGGTGGCGGTCCACCGCAGTTCGCCGGTCTTCCGGTCCCTGCCCTCGAACACCTCCCTGGTGTCGTCGGTGGCTTTCCACTCGGTACGCATATCCAGCAGGTTGACGAAGAAATCGTTGGTGAGCACTTCGGGTTGCGTGGTGAAGATGCCGTGTTTCGAATGGTCGAAGTTGGCGTCCAGGGCCCGCATGCCGCCCACCAGCACGGTCAGCTCCGGCGGGGTGAGCGTGAGCAGCTGCGCCTTGTCGATCAGCAACTCTTCGGTGGAGAAGGTATACTGTTTTTTCAGGTAGTTGCGGAAGCCGTCGGCCATGGGCTCAAGCACGGCCATCGATTCCACGTCGGTCTGTTCCGGCAGCGCGTCCATGCGGCCGGGGCTGAAGGGAAGCTCGATGGCATAGCCGGCGGTTTTGGCGGCTTTCTCCACGGCGGCGTTGCCGCCCAGCACGATCAGGTCGGCCAGGGATACTTTGTTGTTGGATTTGTCATTGAATTTCTGCCGGATGTCGCGCAGCACATTCAGCACCTTTTCGAGCTGGGCGGGGTTGTTGACCTCCCAGTTCTTCTGGGGTTCCAGCTGGATGCGGGCGCCGTTGGCGCCGCCCCTGAAGTCGGTCCCGCGGAAGGTGGAGGCGGAGGCCCAGGCGGTGGAGACCAGCTCCCGGATGCTCAGCCCTGCGTTCATGATGTCGGCTTTCAGCCCGGCAATCTCTTTTGCGGTGATCATATCATCGCCGGCCGGCGGGATGGGATCCTGCCAGATGAAGTCTTCCGCCGGGACTTCCGGCCCCAGGTAGAGGGGGCGCGGGCCCATGTCGCGGTGGGTCAGCTTGAACCAGGCACGGGCAAAGGCACCGTTGAACTCTTCAGGGTTCTCGAGGAACCGCCGGGATATTTTCTCATACACGGGGTCGAACCGCAGCGAGAGGTCGGTTGTAAGCATGGTGGGCTTGTGCTTTTTCTCCGGGTCGAAAGCGTCAGGGAAAATGGCATCTGCATTCTTGGCGACCCACTGGTGTGCCCCCGCCGGGCTTTCGGTCAGTTCCCACTCGTTGTTGAACAGCATGCTGAAGAAAGTATGGCTCCAGGCGGTGGGGGTGGGCGTCCAGATCACTTCAAGCCCCGAGGTGATGGCATCCGGGCCTTTCCCTGATTTGTAGTCGCTCTTCCAACCCAGTCCCTGTTCTTCGATGGGTGCTGCCTCGGGTTCCGGTCCCACATGGGAAGCGGGCCCGGCGCCGTGGGTCTTCCCCAGGGTATGCCCGCCGGCGATAAGGGCCACGGTTTCTTCATCGTTCATCCCCATCCGTCCGAAGGTTTCACGGATGTCCCGGGCGGCGGCCACGGGATCGGGGTTGCCGTTGGGCCCTTCGGGGTTGACGTAGATGAGTCCCATCTGCACGGCGGCAAGGGGCCGTTCAAGGTCACGGTCGCCGGAATAGCGCTGGTCGTCCAGCCATTTGCTCTCGGGGCCCCAGTAGACGTTGCTGGCGGGCTCCCACACGTCGGCCCTTCCCCCGCCGAAGCCGATGGTCTCGAACCCCATGGATTCAAGGGCCACATTGCCGGCGAGGATCATCAGGTCGGCCCAGGATATCTTGCTTCCGTATTTCTGCTTGATGGGCCAGAGGAGCCGCCGGGCCTTGTCGAGGTTGGCATTGTCGGGCCAGCTGTTGATGGGCGCAAAACGCTGCTGTCCTTCACGCGCACCGCCACGGCCGTCGCCGGTGCGGTAGGTGCCGGCGCTGTGCCAGGCCATCCGGATGAACAGTCCGCCATAATGCCCGTAATCGGCCGGCCACCAGTCTTCGGACCGGGTCAGCAGGTCACGCAGGTCTTTTTTCAGGGCTTCATAATCGAGGCTGTTGAACGCGTCGCGGTAACAGAATCCCTCGCCCATCGGGTCCGACAGCGACGAATTTTGCCTGAGGACGCTCAGGTCGAGTTGGTCGGGCCACCAGTCCCGGTTGGTATGCGCGGTTGGCATTTCCTCAGGGGCGGGGGTTTGCTCTTTTTTTTCGAGGGTGTTCTGGTTACATCCCGTAATGGCAAGGATCAGGCTGATCGCGATAATAAGATTTTTCATATTTCAGGTGGTTAGTAAATTGATAAAGGGTCTAAGGTACGAATAATTTTCGTTCCATTGGATTGGGTTTTCCATAATGAAAGGGTGAAAGAAAATGGGGTGCAATTTCCCGGACAGCCGGTTGCGAGCCGCGACCGCCACGATGACCTGGCCATCGGAGGAAAAGTCAGATGCCCGGAATGACTGACCAGGCATGCAGCTCCTTCAGCGAGATCCTGACCAGGTGCTTGAGGATGGCTGCCGAGCACTTGTAGTTCATGTTGTTGATCATGACCACGGCGGTCACGTACTGCTCCGGCAGGTGGATCATGTAGACCGATGTCCCGATGGCGGAGACCATGTCGGGCTCCATGGCCACGGTGTGGTGGGAGATACCGCTCGTGCCTGTCCATGTTGTGCCGCCGGGGGGGATGACGGAATGACTTCAATATATAGCCCTTCAGCTTCAGTTAAGCACATAAAACCCCGCGTTCAGCACACTGGCGAACGTCACCCACAGCAAATAGGGGATGTTGATCCATGCCGCCGCCGGTTTGATCTTGTAGAAGAGCACCAGCATCCAGACAATGCTGCCCCACAGCAGGATGATCTCCGCCAGCGCCAGGCCGATCCGGTTGAAATAGAAGAAGACGAAGCTCCAGGCGAAATTCAGCAGCAGCTGGAGGAAGAAGACCGCGAGGGCCCGGTTGCGGGCCGGGGATGCCGCCAGCTTCCAGACCAGGAACAGCGAGATGCCCATGAGGACGTAGAGGGCGGTCCAGACCGGCCCGAAGATCCGGTTGGGAGGTGCGAAGGAAGGGCGGTTCAGCCCGGCATACCACTCCGGTACGGACTGGGCGGTGAACATGCCTGCGACGGCCCCCACGCCGAGTGGCAGGGCGAGGGATGCCAGGAGCTTTAAAATGTCTGTTGTTCGCATCGGTCGTTGTGCTTACTCGGATTTCTCTTTCTTGCCGAAGGTCCAGGTGATCCCCGCCGAGGCATAGTTGAACAGGGAGAAGTTGTACACCTCGTCGTTGTCGGCGCCCCCTTCCAGGATGCGGTAGCCCGCCCTGAGCCGGAGGTGGTCGGAAAGGGCGAAGGTGGCGGCCGCCAGCACGTCCTCGGCCCGGCCCTGGGGCGCGGCCAGGGCGTCGCCCTCGAGCAGCAGCCCGAA
>CAYLTG010000208.1:0-5151 GCA_964386225.1 uncultured Bacteroidales bacterium | reverse complement strand
ATACACCCGGCATTCATTGCCCTGCTCATCACGATCATCGTGGTGGCATCCATGCAGGGATACTTTTCAAAATACAGGGTGGAGCTGGTCCGTCAACAACCGTTTGAAAAGGATCTTCAGGTCCGTTTCCTGTACCATGATTTCGATCATGACGGCGCCTCCGAAAAAGTGCACGCAGGCCTCAACAGCTATTCCAGGGTGCCTTTTATCGATTTTTCCGACAGTGAGGAAAAGCTCATCGGGGAATGGAACTGCCCGGGCACCTGGGTACCGCATGCCCCCCTGCTGTTTGGCGACTGTAACGGCAACGGCCGGGACGAGGTATACGGGTTCACCATCCAGAACGACACCCTTTTTCTTAACGGCACAGAGCCTTTCGGCAACTGGGACTTCGAGGTCCGGAGGATGTTCATCGCGGCGCTCCCCCGGTACAACGGCCAGCTGGTCTGCCGGGTGCTCAACGGCAAGGTCACCGACCTCGACGGTGACGGCTACCCGGAAGTGGTGTTCGCGGTGAACGGTGGGTTCGGCCCGCAGCCGCGGGGGGTGTTCGCAGCCGACATCCGGAGGGACACCCTGCTGCGGTCGCCCTTCATGGGGACCTCCATCACCGCACTTGTCTTCGCAAATATCGACGAAGACCCTCAGGAGGAGATCATCGTCAACACCTACGCCCCCTCCAACTATGAAGAACCGGTCCCCTGGACCGACACCTGCAGCTGGGCCATGGTGCTCGACAATAGCCTCGATTTCCTGTTCCCCCCGGTGAGGATGAACGGCAAGTACGGCGGCACTAACGGCGCCTGCCTGAGGGATGGCGAAGGGGGACGGCTCCTTGCCCACCATGCCAGCTACCACGCCAGTCCGCAGGCGAACCGGCTGATGCT
This sequence comes from uncultured Bacteroidales bacterium, assembly GCA_964386225.1. Classification (GTDB taxonomy): domain Bacteria; phylum Bacteroidota; class Bacteroidia; order Bacteroidales; family JAADJA01; genus JAADJA01. The sequence continues at coordinate 4,264 of CAYLTG010000208.1, read as the reverse complement.
GTTCGACCTGACAGGCAACCCACTCATGGAAAAGGAGCTGGATCCCCGCCTCAGGGGGATCAGCATGGTGCATGTACCCGGCCCAGCCCCAATATTTGTCCTTGGAAAGGAATTGTACAGCCTCAAGGAGGACCTTTCGCTGAAGAAGGCCGGCAGGCTGAAAGGTCCCGTGGGCACCAGGCCCCGGCTCATCGACCTCGACCAGGACTCCATTCCGGAACTCCTGTTTGAAAGCGGGGACAGGACAAAGCTGGTGATCTACCGGAATGACCTGTCCCGCCCGGTGGTCCTGGACCATAAGCCTTATGAATTCAGCACCATCACAGCACGCTGGAGTAAAAATTCGCCGGGACTGTTCTGCATCACCGATGAAGAGACCAGCACCTGGTATGTATACGCCAGGAACCCTGCCTACCGGCTGCGCTTCCCGGCCTATTTCCTGCTGTTCCTCCTCCTGTGGGGTTTCTTCCACCTGCTGTTCCTCCTGCAGAAGCGCAGGATCAACAAGATCTACGAGACCGAACGGAGGATCAACGAGCTCCAGATGCTCACCATCCGCAACCAGATGAACCCCCACTTCACCTTCAACGCCCTCAATGCCATCGGGTCGGTGGTCTACAAGGAGGACAAGCAAACCGCCTACTATTTCTTCACCAAGTTCAGCAACCTGATCCGGTTCACGCTGAAGAACGCGGAACACATCACCGTACCGCTGGACGAGGAGATCGAGTTCGTACACAATTACCTCGAACTGGAGAAGTTCAGGTTCAGGGAGAAGTTCGATTTCCGGATCGATGCGGACAAAAATGCCGATGGCGGGATCCCCGTGCCGCGGATGATCCTGCAGACCTTTGCCGAGAATGCCGTGAAACACGGTCTCGGACAAATGGAAAAGGGAGGGATGTTGACCATCGGAGTGGAACGCCGGGACCGTACGCTGGTGATGACCATCGAGGACAACGGCATCGGGCGCGAGGCGGCGGCCCGGAATGCGACTTACGGCACTGGCAAGGGGATGCGCATTGCGGAACAGATCTTCGACCTGTATTACAAGCTGAAGGGGAAGCGGATCACCCATACCGTGACCGACCTTAAGGATCCTGAAGGCCAGGCGGCCGGGACCCGCGTCGAGGTGCGGATGGAGATCTGACCGCTGCGATGGTCAGGAGAACACCCTGCGCAGCACGCCAAAACGCCGTACCAGCCAGGCCACGAAAAAAGAGGCTGCCACTGCCAGGACCGACACCAGCAGGATTTGCTGGATACGGCCACCCCGGTCCACCTTGTGCCTGAAGAGGCCCACCATGGCAATGATGAAGGTGACGCATATGAACGACTCCCAGAGGGCATAGAAGAAGGCCGGCCAGTTCCAGCCCCCTGCGATCAGCATGACCCCGTAGAGGGGGCCGCCGAAGAACAGGGTGCTGGCGGTGTCGACCTGCCCGTTCTCCTTGAAATACCAGCCGCCGATGCCACTGTAGGTGACGGCGGCATGAAGGATCACCACGAGGATGATCACGAGGATGCGGAGGTTGTCGATCCAGTGGAGGCGTTGCATGTTTTTTCATCCAGTTGATCAGGGGAAATTGCGAAAAATCCTTATATTTATCATCAAATCCCTGCCCCATGATCGAGAACACCCTCCTCCCTCCTGACCTGCTCACCGTGATCGGGTCCGAAAAGCGCGAATTCGCCGTCAAGGCAGGCCGTGCGAACCCGCCAAAAAAATCCTTGTTCTTTCTGTTCTTCGGCCTGGCCTGGACCGGGTTCACGAGCATCTTCGTGGCAGCCTTCCTGGGCCCCCTCTTTTTCGGGCAGGAGGTCCATTTCGAAGCCAACGGCGTGCCCACGGTGGCCAGCCCCGACAACCTGGAGCCCATCCTGGTGCCTGCATTGATCATCGGGCTGTTCGTGCTGATCGGGCTGGGCATGCTCGCGGGAGGGGTGTACATGCTGTTCAAGAAGGGAGGCTATTTCGTCGGCACCCCGACACGGCTCATCCACTACAGCGGGGGCAATGTGCGGTCCATCGACTGGGAGCAGTTCTCGGGCGACATCGAGGTGAAGGGCGATGCCGTGAAGGGCAACCTGTCGCTGCAGCTCCGCACCGGCCGGATGGTCAGCAGCAAGAACAGGCCTCCCCGCTATGTGCCCGATGTGATCTACCTCTCGTCGATCCCCGAAGTCTTCAAAATTGAGCAGATCTGCCGCAAAAGGATCAAGGAGAACGATCCGACGCCGGCGGTGACGCTATAGGAGTAAGGTGCTTCACTGGCTGCAGTCCCCGTCCATGATCGCCTGGACCGAAGGGTTGTAGCCGTTGCCGCTGATGGTGACGTCGTCGCCGGCACCGTTGGCCTCCAGGAGGCCCTTGATGCCGCACAGGTCGCACAGTTTCTTGTTCCCGGTGATCACCAGGCCGCCGCCGGCCAGGCGGAGCGATTCCAGTCCCGTCAGGCCGCGGAGGGCCGTGCCGCTCACCTCCACGATCCCGCCCACCTCCTGCAGTGCATGAAAGGCCCGCATGTCGATGAAGGTGCTGCGGAGGATGAGCAGATGGCCTGCAACGGTCTCCAGCGCCGTGAAGTGCAGGCTCTCGGCAAGCGACGCGTTGCCGTCGATCACCAGGTCACCCTCCACCCGCTTCAGGCTGGGCATCTCGGCCAGGAAAAGCTCCGGGTTGCCGGCGATGACAAGGTCGCCGCCCACATGCCTCACGAAAGGCACATAACTCACCTGCACAAGGGCAGGATTGCCCGACAGGATGAGGTCGCCCGTCACCGACTGCAGCCGGTGCAGGCCGTCGAGGGTCTCCAGGTCGGGATTGTCGCGGATGACCAGGTCGCCGGCGATGGTGCGGACATTTGAAAGGTACAACAGGTGCTCGAGTCCCGAAAGGCTGTCCAGCACAACGGACCCGTCGATGTAATTGTACCCCCCGTCATAGAGTGATTGCAGGTCTGACAGGGTGGGATCGTCGAGGCTCCCTTCGAACGCCACGATATAGAGCCCGTCGTCGTTCCTGTTGCAGGATGACAGGGATAGCGCCACCGCCGCCAGGAACAGGCAAAAGGTGTTTTTTTTCATTGCTTGAGAGGGTTTGCGATGTTCAGGAAGCAAGTTAGCAAATTGACCGGATTGACCAAAAAAATTTTGGGCACCCGGGAACCGGTCCTCTCGCCGGCACCACATCACGGGTAAAAAAAATTCCGGCCGGCAGCCTGTTGCAGAGGCTGTGCCGGCCGGAACCTGTTGACCGGGGTCATTCAAAACAGTCCGGCACCAGCATGCCGGCCCGCCGCCCGCCCCTTATTGCACGATCGTATAGTAGATCCCCACGTTGAACACCGTGCCGAGAGTATTGACCCCGAAGCCGAAGTCGGATTCGGTATGGGTCTTGTCCCCGTCGTTGTTCTTATAGCCCACGCTGCTGAAACTCAGAAGGCCATACTCTCCCATGATGGTGAAGCGGGGCGCGATGGCATAGGAAACGCCTGTGCCCACCCTGCCGTTGAAGCCCGACATGGAGGTCTTGTACTCGGTCTCGTTGCCATCCTCGTACTCGTAGTTCTTCTGGCTGCCGGTGACCAGCCCGAGGTAGACCCCGCCGTAAACGTTGAAGCTTTCTGTAATGGGGTAGAAATGCCTGACGTAGACCGTCGGCGAGAAATTGCTGCGTGAATAGTCTTTGTTGTCGCCCACCTTGCGGGAGGACCCGCCGACACCAAGGGTGATCCCGAGCTGAAACCGGTCGGACAGGAAGGTCCCGAACTCCGGATTGAAGGTCCAACTGGAGGTGATGGTCTTGTTGTCGCTGTCGTCGGCATCCTTATCGGTACTGGAGGAGAATCCCACTGCGCCACCCAGGTACCAGGAGCCCTCCTGGCCCATGGCCACGACGGCAAATGCAATAAAAGCAAGTGTAAAAATTGTCTTTCTCATAATGTTACGTTTTGATGGTTAGTTCAAAGATTGGCCCGAAACTATCCAAAATATATGAGATGACCAAGTAATTTATAACTAATCTAAATAACAACTGGGTGTTGATAACTTCAGCATATCCATGAAATCCCTGTTGGCAAAACCACCCGGAAGGGCTGCCATGAGCGGAGCCCGGCTTGTCACTCGAACGGAAGGAAGCGATGGTCATCCAGCCCGGGTGTGACTTCTCGTACGGTCCCCGTCCGAATAATGATTAAATTTAGGGTCAAATTACCAAAATAGCCCTTGCTGCCCCACTGCCGGAGCACGGGGATAGAGATCA
>CAYLTG010000207.1:0-5274 GCA_964386225.1 uncultured Bacteroidales bacterium | reverse complement strand
GGTCACCTCCAGCTCGCCCGGCGTATACCAGCCATCGGTCCCTTCATTGTCCAGTACCAGCACATACTCATTGTCATCCAGCGGATCGGCATAGGTGTTCCACTCGTTGAGGTTGGTGGCGGCCTGGAGGGGCGTGATGAAATCGAAGTCGTTGGTCATGTGGGCGGCCCAGCCGAGGAAATGACCGCGGAACACATCTCCGCCCAGCTGGTTGAACATGTACTCTTGCGGGAGCTGGCTGGTCCCGTTGAAGTACCCTTCCACAACCAGCATGTCGGATACGCCGGCCACATCGGTCAGGTAATAGAGGAGCAGGGCCATGGCATACTGGTGGACATAACGCTGCCAGTTCTGGGGGTAACCGGCCGGGAAGTTGTCATAGCTGAGCCACAGGGGCACGTGGGGCAGCCGCACCAGGCTCTCGGCCTCCACGAAGGCCCTCGGGGCGGTAATGTTCTCCTTTGCGGCGAACCAGTTGGCCGCCGCCTCGATGTGCCACTGGCTGTCGCCCGAATAGGCGAAGCCCGGGCTGTTGGCGTTGTACTGGAAGATGTGGAAGGTCTCGTGGGCGTTGTTGAGCCAGTCGGTCAGCACCCCGTTGGGCAGGGTGAGGAAGGGGTAGCCGTTGGGATCGGTCCCCTGGCCATTGCCCCAGCCATTGGGGTAGAACACGCAGTTGGAATTGCCGGGGGTATGGATGTAGACGTTGTAAAAATAGCCGTCCTCGGTATTCGGCGGGTCGAGCATCAGCAGTTCCTCCAGGCAGGTGGTGCGGTAGCTGATCATGCTGTCGAGCAGCACGTCGACCTGGGGGCCGTAGCTGAAGTCCTTGTCCCACCATACGATGTAGATGCTGCGGGTCATGGTGTCGCACGCGTCGAGGTTGCCGAAGTAGGAGTTGATGGTGTATTGGGCGTGGGCGGGGGTGAGTGGCAGTTGCAGTAGAAGGAGCAGTGGCAGTAGCAGTTGCAGTAGCAGTTGCAGTGGCAGTCTTCCTCCGTTGAAGCTTTTGAGGATATGGAGAAAGGGGTGTTTCGGGAGTTTCATGTGCGCGGTTGACGTTTTGGCGAAGGTAGGAAATTGATGGACATCATCTTCGATGGAAGTCTGATCATTCCATTTCCAGGTAATCCAGCAGCAACGGGAAGGTCTTATCCCGGTACCTCGGCTCAAGACGGGGCCGGTCCTTATCCGATCCTGCCATGATCTCCTGCTCGATCCCTGAAGCTCCGGCCTCGTCGCCGGCGGCCTTGAGTGCAGCCCATAGTTGGTAGGCGTTGCCGGGGAGCAGCGCCGTGAATTCATCGATAAGGTCTTCAGCCTCTTCCTGCCTGCCATTCTTCATCAGCAGGTCGAGCTGGAGATAGAACAGGCAGTTCTCCTGCTTATCGCGGGGATGCTCATGGTCCATGACCCTGGCGGCATACACCGCGGCGCGGTTGCTGTCGCCTTTGGCGGAGCAGGCACGGTAAAGGAGATGGTCCTCGAACCGCTCGTCGGGATCGTAGGGCCTGCCGGAGCCCAGGTTGACAGGCCATGCCCTGGCCTTCTCGGCATAGGTGATGGCCCGGTCGTGATCGTCGTCCTGCAGCGCCTCCATGGCGGTGCGCAGGCAGGCCTCATGGTAGAGGTCGCGGGCGGCGGTGGCCCCCTCGAAGGGGAGCACCGTATAGGATTCCAGGAAGGCGACAGCCTCTTCATACTCTCCCAGGGCTTCCAGGCTCCGGGCATAGGCGAGGCCCACCGCAGGGCGCTCGGGGCAGGACATCAGGAAGGGGCGGATGACCTGCAGGGCTCCGTCGGGGTTGCCGAGGGCCCGGTAGCTGTCAGACAGGGACAGGGCGGCACGCCAGTCGGTGGGGGCCAGCGCCAGCGCGGTCTCCAGGTGCCTCTGCTGCTCCCCGGGGCTTTCGGACAGCCTGGCCATGACCTGGTAGAAAGGAGCGAAACCGGGCCGGTCGCCGCAGGCGGCGAACTGCTCGCGGGCTTCCCCGACGCGGCCCTGGTGCCAGTAGATGAGCCCCAGGTAGTACCGAAGCTTCCAGTGGGGATGCAGGGTCAGCAGTCCCTCGATGACAGTGGCGGTCTCGCGGCGGTGGGGGAACACCAGGTCGCAGGGTGCGGCAAGGGCACGGTCCAGCCACGCATCACCCTGTTCCCTGTCAAGATGGGCGAGCCATATGGCCACCACCGGGTGGGGTGGAGCCGTCGCCAGCACCGTGGCAGCTTCGTCGTGGCATCCTTTCCGGTAGTAATCCACGGCCAGGTCGAGGAAGGACTCGTGGGGCAGCTCGCTGGTGATGTGGCTGACAAACGCCAGGCTGTCGGCCGCACGGCCGCTGAGCAGCCACGCTTCGAAGCGGTGGAAGGGGTCGGTGGCGTCGAGGTTGGACAGGATCGTCAGGGTGGCAGCTGCGCCGTCCGTGTCGCCGCTTTTCCGCTGCGCGACGGCCAGCGTCCGGAGGGCGTCAAAATTAAAATTATTGTAGGTCAGGGCTTTGCGGGCGTATCGTTCGGCCTGGCGCCAGTCCCGCTCCTCCAGGGACATGCCGGCCAGCCCGGTGGCTGCCGCCGACCGCCAGGCGGTGCTGCCCATGGCCACGGCGAAGCCGCTTTTGGCGGTGGTGCGGTCGCCGGTGGCGCGGCAGACCAGCCCCAGCAGGTAGTTGGCCTCGCCGTCGTAGGTGTCGATGGCCAGCGCCTTCCTGACGAAGGTCAGCGCGCTGTCGTCGTCCATCCTCCGGTGACAGGCCAGCGCCATCCGGGTGAGGGCGGGGAGGAAGCCGGGATCCAGCTCCAGGGCGGCGCGGTATTCCATTTCAGCTTCCGCATAGGCCCGCTGTTTCTCGTGCTCCAGTCCCAGGGTATATCGACCGTAGGCCGTCGATCTGTCGAACTCGTCGTTGGGCTCTACGGGTCTGTCGGTAAGGACGGACCCGGGGGCAGTAGAATAGTCAAGCTTGTGGTCGCCCACCACAACGGTCACCTCATCCTCCTCCTTAGCAGTGACCTCCATTGTGAAGAGCTCCAGCGGCTGCAGTTTCAGAGGAAGCAGGTGCCTGACCTCGCCGTTGACGGACACCTGCAGGTCGTCGTCGAGGGCCTGCAGGGCGCCCAGCGTCAGGACCCGCTGATCCCCCTTTTGTTCCATGTTCAGCACCCCGAAGGGGGAGGCGGCGACCATGCCGCCTGTTCCTTTCAGAGGAAACCAGTATTCATGCATCACATCGGCGTCGTGGGGCATGAACTCCCGGTGCTTGAAGGGGGTGGCGGTGCTGCCGGCAGCGGCCTGGTTGAAGAGCTTGCCCGCCTGGTACTCGATGTACTGCCCGTCGGCGTCGGTGAGCAGGTCTTCCCAGATCATCCCCTCGTCCGACAGCCCCCAGATCCACAGTTTCTTGCCCGGCTTCTCGTCAAAATCCCCATACCGCCCGAAGCCGAAGTCACTGTTGTGCCAGTAGCCGCCGAAGTAGCCGGCATAGGCGTTGATCACGTGGTATGACTTGTAGCTGCCAAAGTCGTTGTTGCGGTACCACGCCAGGTTGCGGTTATCCTCCGCGGGCCAGGGGCCCGGTTCGCCGCCGTGGCCGATGCGGTGGCTGCCGGGGTAGAGGAACTCCAGGTCGTCAGAGGCCTTTGCTGCGGCATTCATCCAGTGGTAGTAGGTGCAGGGCAGGGCGGTGGTGTTGAACCAGCTGGCCCTGGTCTCGAAAAAGGCCTTCCCGGGCGATACCCTGATCTCCACGTTCCATCGGGTGCCCGAGGGCAGGTCGATGGCCCCCACGGTGCAGGTGACGCTGCCGTCAGGGTGCTCCGCGGTAGTATAGTCGACCGGCGTGGCGCAGGTGGGGATGTGGCCGATGTCGCCGAAGTTGTACTCCAGCCCGCCGGAGGTCCACGGCCCCCGCATGGCCACGTCCCTGAACTTCACCACGTGGTTGAAGTAGAGGAACTCCAGCCCGGTCGACTTCTCGACGGCACCCCATACCTTGCCGCCGATTTCGGGGCAGACATACACCTGGATGTATTCATTTTCCAGGATCACCATGTTCCATTCCTGTTGCACGGGGGTGTTGGTATAGCCGTCGAAGGAGAAGTAGGGATAGATCCTGCCCATCTCCGGCACCGGGTCAGGGTCGGAGAACGGGTAGGTGGTGAACTCCATCGGGGTTTCCGTGATCGTGGCCGGCTGGGCTACGGCGGTGTGACCGAACAAGACCAGGGTGATCAGGAAAATGGTGAAAAGATTCATGGATCGCATGGGTGCTTGATTGGGTGATTCTACTCAAAAATAAATATTTCTCGGGATTGAAGCCTATGGGTATATGGGTATAAAGGTATAGTGTGCCAAGCCCTTGTTCAACTGGCATAAATAGGCTCGGAGGCTTTCACTCTTCACTCTTCACTCTTCATTCTTCATTCTTCACTCATGTTCAGTACCACATTCCCCACCTTCTCCCCGCTCATCACATACCTGAAGGCTTCGGCGACCTCCTTCAGCGGGTAGGTCCGGTCCATGAGCGGCGTCAATGTGCCCTCAGCGGCTTGCTTTTGTACCAGGTCGACACTTTTCTGGCGGTCGACAGGGAAGGGGAAGGCCACTTTCTTTCCCTTGCCGATGCGGGTCGTCAGCGCGAACAACAGGTTCTGCCCGCCGGGGCCCAATTCGGAGGATATATAGGTGCCGCCGGGTTTCATGATGGCCTTGCACCTGCCGAAGGTGCTCTTGCCGACGGCGTCGAAAACGAAGTCGAAGGTTTTCCCGATACTGGTAAAATCTTCACGGGTATAATCGATGACGCGGTCGGCACCCATGGCCAGCACCTTCCCGCCATGCTCTCCACGGCAGGTGGCTGTGACTTCCGCTCCGATCGCCTTCACCAGCTGCACCAGGGCCGAGCCGATGGCGCCGGTGCCGCCGTTGACGAGCACGGTATGATTTGCCTCCACCTTCACTTTGTTGAGGAAGTTGACGGCATAGTGCGCCCCCTCGATGCTCGCGGCGGCCTGCTCGAAAGAAAAATTCGCGGGGATGATGCCCATCGCCTCGTGCTCAGGGACCACCAGGTACTCCGCATGGGAGCTGAGGCCCAGGTCGTTGAACCCGAACACCCGGTCGCCCGCCTTGAAGCGGGTGACTTTCGGGCCCACCGTCTCCACCACCCCGGCGAAATCGGTGCCCGTGACAGGCCTGCTTGGCTTGAAGAAGCCGGTGGTGAACCGCATCACGAAGGGCTTTGCCGTCAGGTTGGCGCAGTCGGTGCGGTTGACGGT
>CAYLTG010000206.1:0-5282 GCA_964386225.1 uncultured Bacteroidales bacterium | reverse complement strand
CCCTTGCCTTGAGGAGGTATTCGTTCCCTCCCCTGCCGCTCGAACTGCTCCCGCGGCAGGCAGGGTCCTGCAGGCAGCGCCCCATGGAGAAATAGGTGCGGGCCAGCTCCATTCTCGTGTTGTATTGTTGTCCCGCTGCGACCGACCTGTCAAAATCCTTAAGGGCCTTTTTGTATCTGCCAAGGAGCCACCAAACCTCTGCTTTCAGACGATACGCTTCGGTGTAGACACTTCTCATGTACCTGGATTTCTTAATGAGTAAGTTGACGGTTTTCAGGACGCTCCTGCGGTCCGCACTGGTGATCCCGTCGGAACCCTCCAACCGTCTCATGTCCGCCAGTTTCATTTTTATCTCCGCCAGCAAGAATGGGATGTTGTAGGCCGTGATGATCTTATGTCTTCCGTACAGCGACCGGGCCTCTTCCAGTCTGCTGCGCGCCTCCTCCAACTGGTTCATCAGAAGGCACAATTGTGCTTCATAGGACAACAGGACAAGCAGCATGCCTGTATGCCCCGTTTTGCTGATGAAAAGTCGACCTTCCTCGGCGAATGTGATCGCTCCCTCCAGTTGCCGAAACCGGTAGCGGCCAATGATCCCGAGCCTGAACTTCTGTGCTTTCGCATGGGAATTGTCAAGCGATTCGGAGATCTCTTCCAACTTGTTGATACAATCCTCATAACCTTCCCGGCTGCCATAATAGAGCTGGTTCAAACCTGTGTAGAGGACATAAATGGTCAGCGGCCAGGCATCACCCACCCGCATGCCGATCGAATAGATCTTCTCCAGGTCCTTGTTGGGTCCCAGGTCCCCCACATAAAACCTGTACATCATCTGTGTATAACTGTAATCCATCAGGGAACTGCGATGCTCCTTAACACCATTCTTGAGAACAATCTCCAGCACTCTGCTGCACATTCTTATGGACAGTCCGGTCCATAGGAAAGTCGGCGCACTGGCCGTAAAGACTGAAAGTATAGACACCGATCTCCGGAGGTCATAACTCGCCGCAAAATTGAAAATGGAAAAAGCCAGGAAGAAATGGCGTCTTGGATTCAGGGTAGCGAGGGCCTCTCCCCATTGATGATAGATCTCGACATACTGTTCTGCATGCCGGGTTGGTTTCTTTCTGAAAAAAAATTTCGCCAAGAGGAACTTGAAAGATAATCCCGACAGATTGATAAGCAGGGAAAGGATGTGTGAAAAATCACCTTTCGGAAAACGATGACCAAAATATTTCTCAAGGATCACCTCGTATTTCTCGATGGCCTCGATGTTGGCCCCTGAGGCCTGCAGCGAGTAGGCTCGTTTGACCTCCAGTTCCTTGAGCTGTTCGAGGATCACTTTGTCCGTAGTGGTTTTTGGCATTCTGTCAATGGCCTCTGAAAAGAATTTCACCGCCTCGGAGGAAGCACCCGAGCGGAGGGATTCCTCCCCGGCCTTGACCAGGTAATCCAGAACCTTCTCGTCCACACCGGCCTTGGTGTAGTGGTGGGCCAATGTACCATAGAACTCCGGCAGCCGGTCGGCGAACACCCGCTCGATGGACCGGGCGATCTTCAGGTGCAACTCCTTCCTCGTTTTTTCCATGATGGAGTCGTAGGTGGCCTGCTGGGCCAGGGCATGCTTGAAGAGGAACTCCACCTCGTCCTTGCCCTTGCGCTCGCTGAGCAGCTGCACATCCTTCAGGTATTCCAGCTTGTCGTCCAGTTCGCCAATCGTATTGGCCGCCTCCTCGAGCACCTTGAAATAAAAGTTACGGCCAATGACAGAGGCTGTCTTGAGCAGGTTCCTGGTCTTTTCGTCGAGGCGGTCGATCCGGGAAAGCAACACCTTGTCAATAGACTCCGGGATGTTGGCATATCTGATCTTGTCGGTGAGGATGAACGTATTTTTTTTGATCTCGATAAGCCCCTCATCGATGAAGGAGCGGAGCACCTCTTCCACGAAAAAGGGATTTCCCATGGACCGCTCCTTGATCAATCCCGTGATCTCCTCCGGCAATTTCGTTTGCTGCAGCAGGTTGGTGATGAGCTCTTCCGTCTGTTCCTGCGTCAGCGGCTCGAGGCCGATCTCAAGGGAGTGGCCGGGCAGGTTGTCTTTGATGAATTTCCTGATCCGCTCCCCGGTGTTCTTGTGTCCGGGGCGGAACACGTTCACGAAGAGGATCCGGTGGCTCCTGACCAGTTTAAAAAGGGTCTCCAGGAAAAGTACCGACGACTGGTCGGCCCAGTGGGCGTCCTCGATCACGATCACCACCGGGCGGATCGATGCGGCTTTTGCAATCAGGTCACGAAGATTTTTCAGGATGAGTCGTTCCAGCGCCTCCCCCTCGATCCCCTCCAGGCGTTCACGGTCCTTGCCGTCGAGGTAGAACCCCATCATGGTGGCGATGAAGGGAAACACCTCCCCTTCGGACCCGGGCATGATGCGGCGGATGGAATTCCTCAGCTTGGAAGCTGCTTCCGGACTCGGGTCGTTCTCGGTGATGCCGGCCCAACTCCGGATGATGTGGGTGATGGGGTGGAAGCTCAGGTTGCCACCCTCGCTCAGGGCACGCCCCTGGAAGAAGGCGACGTTCTCCATGATGTCTTTCCGACGGATCTCGGCCATGAGCCGTGACTTGCCGATGCCGGCGATGCCTTCGATGTTGACCACCGACCCGCGGCCGTTGATCAGCTGCAGCACCTGCTTTTCCAATAATCTAAGCTCGCCATCGCGGCCGATCATGCGGCTGCTGATCATGCGGCCCGACTGCAGGGGCACCTTTTTCGACGGCTCCTTGCGGTCGAGCACCTCGTAAAGGGGTAATGGTTTCTTCATGCCTTTTATCGGCACCGGCTCCAGTGTATTGAACTGGAATTTTTCCCTGGCGACCTTGAAGAGGGGGTCGCCGGCCAGCACCTGGCCCGGTTCGGCCATGGCCTGGATGCTGCGGGCAATGTTGATGGCCTCGCCGAAATAATTCACCTGCTGGTACCCGTCGGTGTGGATGGCGCTGGCCATCACCGGGCCGGTGTACAGTCCTGCCCGTATGCCCAGGCCGGCATCCATCTCATTCTCTTCCTTGTAATCCTCGAACTTATGCTGGATCTCGCGGGCTGCCGACAGTGCGTGGACAGGTGCATCCTTCCTTTGGTCGCCCGTGCCGAACAGGGCTATGAGCTGCTCCCCCATGTACTTCTCAACCTTCCCGCTGTAGAGGTCGACGGTGGACCGGATGATCCCGAAGGCCTCCTGCAGGAGGTGCGAGCCAGCCTCGGGACCTTTCTGTTGCGTATATTCGTCAAAACCGGTCAGGGAAACATGCAGGACGGTGATATCCATGGTGGTGGTCTCTTGTTTCTGCGCTTCCATCGGCAAACTGGGATTGGAATTCATAAATGTAGTGATTTTTTATCAAATATAACAAACGGAAGGTCGTAATGGGGGCCGGGTGTGGGAACGCCCGGAAAGGATGTAGGAACGTGCCTGTTTCAATGACGAACGACGGGCATGGTCAGCCCATCGACTCGAACAGGTCGAGCAGCATGTCGCGCTTGCGGGAAGCCACGGGTACCCTGGAGCCGTCGGACATGATCACGTCGCCGCCGTCGGCCTTGTCAAAGTAGCTGAGCCGGGCGATATTGATGATGTGCGACTTGTGGATGCGGTGGAAGCCCTTGTCGATGAGCATCTCCTCGTAGTCCTTGATGCTTCGCGACACGATCACCTTCCGGCCGTCGGGGAGGTGGAAGGTGGAGTAATTGCCGTCGGCCTCGATACGGACGATTTGGTCGACGGCCACCAGGTGGACCTGGTCGCTGGTCTTCAGCACAAGGCGGTTGGCCTTTCCGTTGGAGCTGAAATTCTCGGCCAGCGCCTTGAACTTGAGCTTCTCCTCGAACCGGATCAGGTCATGGGCCTTGTTCACGGCATGGGCCAGGTCCTCGTCGTCGTAGGGCTTCAGAATGTAATCGATGGCGCCGAACTTATACCCCTTGATGGCGTACTCCATGTATCCTGTCACAAAGATCACCTTGAAGTCGGGCTTGTCGAAATGCTTGATGAGGTCGAAGCCGCTGCCGTCGGGCATCTTGATGTCGAGCAGCACCAGGTCGGGATCGTGCGCGTTGATGGCCGCCACCCCTTCCCTGACATTGCCGGCCGTTGCGGCCACCCTCACATTCGGACAATATCCGGCAATGGTCTTTGCAGTCAGTTCACGTGAGAGGGCATCGTCATCGACTAGGATGGCCTTGATCATGTCATTCTTTTCCACGAATATATGCATTTTTATTTTCAACTGCATGAAAAAAGCGGGCAACCCCGGTGGGCTGCCCGCAATTCCCCGATATTAACTAATTCCGAAGGGGTCAATTGGTCTTGATCATCTTTATTGTATAGGGTTTCTGGTCGATGCAGAGCTTCACGAGGTAGATGCCCGTGGGCAGGTCACCGACCGCATAGTGCAGCTGGTGCGCCCCGGCGACCTGGTGCTCGTTCAGCAGGGTCTCCATCTTCCGGCCTGAAAGGGTATAGGTCTCGATCCTGACATCTGCCGCTTTCTCCAACAAGTAGCTTATGCCTGCGACATTGCGGACCGGGTTGGGGCTGATGGCGAACCCGGCAGCCAGGCTGTGGTCATCCAGGGCCACCTTGAAATCGGCCGCCACTTCGTAGGGCCCCATGTCGATGCAGCCGTTCTGGATCCTGGCTGTGCCGCAGAGGCAGGTCGACGGGATGAACTTCGGGTAATACCAGGCGGAGGTATCCGGTGTTCCGGCATTGATGACCGGCGAAGCGGTTGAGGGAACAAAATAGGGAGCCATGCTGGCATTTTCCAGCAATGGGTCTTCGTCCAGGTTGAACAGGTAATCGCCCAGGAACATGGCACCGCCGAAGGCTTCCTCACCCCCTTCGATGTCGCAGTAATAGAATCCGGGAGCGCAGCCCGTGGAGAAATACACCTCGTCGCCCAAAGTGGCGGCCTGGTTACCCCACAGGATGGAGTTGATCACCTCCGGTATTGATTCATTATAAAAATAGATGGAACCTCCCAGGAGTGCGCTGTTGGCGGTCATGGTGCTGTTGATAACCTTGCCCTTCCCATAGGAATAGTAACCGAGTGCGCCGCCCTTTTCGGCTTCATTATCAAAGAAAAGGCAGTTTGAAATGACCGGTGCGGAATGGCTGTACACGAAGATGGCACCGCCGTATTCAGCCCTGTTATCGTAAAAGATGCATTTCTGGATGAACGGGTCGGCGTTCCAGAGGGAGATCGCCCCCCCACAGGGGGGATAGG
>CAYLTG010000205.1:0-5298 GCA_964386225.1 uncultured Bacteroidales bacterium | reverse complement strand
GATCACGCTCGTTTCACATATTATAACCACGGATATGTGCGAATCAAACCTTATCCTAACCCAACACCTCAATAGAACCGGATCAAACCTTATCCCATCCCAACACCTCAGTAGCCCCGGATCAAACCTTATCCCATCCCACCACCTCAGTAGAACCCATGCCATTAGAAGAGTTTTAAACCTTATTACCTTATTGGGTTTGTATGAATTGCCCGTGATCGACGGCGAAAAGGAGATGGTCCCGAAACAGATCTTTCATTTATTTTCGAACAACTATACCATTCGCCGGTCTTCACCGTTACCTGTGCACCTAATGAACCAGACCAATCATCATGAAAATTGAATACAACAACCTCTACACCCATTTCGTGTTCACCACCTTTCGGCGCCAGCCCACAATTCTTTCCAAACACCGGGCGCGGATCGAAAAATACATCACTGGCATCGTAAACAACAACGGGTGTAAATTATACGCCATCTATGCGAATCCCGAGCATGTGCACATTCTAATATCCAGGGCTCCTTGCGTGTCGGAAGAGGCCATTGCCACAATAATTGCCTACAGTTCATCGAAGTTTATCAACGAAAACAAGCTTGCCTCTGAACCCTTTTCATGGCAGCAATCTGCTTCTGCCTTCTCGGTTTCAAAAGGCGATATCCAAAATGTTTGCAAATACATACTCCGGCAACCTGAGCATCATCATAAAAAATCCTACCAGGAAGAATATGATGAATTCACCCGGTTCTATCAGAAAACGCTCATTCCGGCCGGGGCCAGAGTAAAATCCTCTGCGAAGTCTTGAATCCGCCAAAAGCGACTGAGCCGCAATAATGTTGAAACGCATTGTCTTTTCAACAACCATCCGAAGTCATGCTCATTGCGGAAAGAACGGTTTTTACCTGGATATGAGTTGATCACCTTAAAGCATCAACTATTCTCCTGTTGCAAGCGACCTTCTCCGAAACCTGCCATCAACCTTCCCGCGGATCGGGTTTCAGCGGTAGTTTGGCCAGTTTATCGACGGTCATGCTGGGAAAGCCGAACTCTTCGGTGATCTCCCCCAGGATGAGGTATACCCCCTTCCCCTTGAACGGAAACCTGGCCAGTGATCTCGGGAAATGGACCGTATCAAAGAACTCGCCGGTGGCATCCAGGAACGTGCCGAAGTGCATCCATTCCTTCCTGACAGTCTTCACATACTTGATCGTGACCAGGTGGCCGACCATCCTCACCTTCCTCCCCACGTTCCGGATCATGTTTCCGGCCATGACCTCACCCCGGAAGCCGGTCTTGAGCAGGTCGAAGTAGGTCATGGTCACCGGGAATCCGATGATCTCGATCTCGTCGTATGCATTTTCCAGCCGGTCATATTCCAGCCGGGGCAGGGTGAACTCCCTGGGTTTTGCATAGAAGAGGGTCCTTGCACCTTCCTGTTTCCCCTTGCCGAGGTACATATGCGCCTCCCACAGCAGTTCCTGTTTCGTTTTTCCCGTAAACCGGAATGCGTCGATGCGGATGAGGATCACCAGCTGTTCGATGCCGGTGTCGAGCCGGCGGATGAAGTCCTCGAGGTCGCGATACCCACCATCCCGTTGACGCTCTCTTTCGATCGCCTTTCCCACCCTGTGATCCAGGTTGGCCACGTGCACGAACCCCACATAGATGTCCTTCCCTTTGATGGAGGTGACATAGGTGCTGTTGTTCACGCACGGCAGCCGGATGTTGGCACCCTGGCGGCGGGCCTCGTTGAAATAGACCCAGGTATGGTAGAACCCCCCGAAGTTATTGATGACGGCGGTCATGAACTCCAACGGGAAATAGGCCTTCAGAAACAGGCTCTGGAAGCTCTCCACGGCATAAGAGGCCGAATGGGCCTTGGAGAAGGAATAACCGGCAAAGGAGTCGATCTGCCGCCAGACCTCTTTCGTCAGCTCTTCGGGATAGCCCCGGGCGTGGCAGTTGCTAAAGAAGCGGCTGATGATGCGCTGCATTTCCTCATGCCCGCGGTATTTGCCGCTCATGGCGCGGCGCAGCACATCGGCATCCGCCAGGTCGAGGCCGGCGAAGTGATGGCACACCTTGATCACGTCCTCCTGGTAGACCATCACCCCGTAGGTCTCCCGCAGCTGCTCCTCCATCACAGGGTGCAGGTACTCGAACTGGCCAGGGTTATGGAAGCGCTGGATGTACTGCCGCATCATGCCCGATTTGGCCACCCCCGGGCGGATGATGGAGCTTGCGGCCACCAACCCCAGGTAGTTGTCGCAGCGCAGCTTTTTCAGAAGGCCGCGCATGGCAGGGCTCTCGATGTAGAAACAGCCGATGGTCTCGCCCCGCTGGAGTTGTGCCTGTACCGTCCTGTCACGCTTGAACTTGTCGACGGCATGCACATCGACGCTGATGCCCCGGTTGGCCCGAACGATGTCAGCCGCATCCCGGATATGGCCGATGCCGCGCTGGCTGAGAATATCCAGCTTCTCGAAGCCGATGTCCTCGGCCACGTACATGTCCCACTGGGTAGTGGGCAATCCCTTGGGCGGGAGGTCCAGCGCGGAGTAGTACGACAGCGGCTCCTCGGAGATGAGTATGCCGCCGGCATGGATGGTCCTGAGGTTGGGGAAGTCGAGCAGCTCGGCGGCGATGGCATGGATCCTGCGGGTGATGTCATTCCTGTCCACCTCCGTTTCAGGGTTTTCGACAAGCGCATCGATCTCGGCCTTGGGCAGTCCGTACACTTTGCCCAGCTCCCGGAAGATCGACTTTCCCTTGAACGTGGAGATGGCGCCCAGGAGGGCCGTATGCTGACGGCCGTAGCGTTTGAAGATATAATCCTGCACATCGTCCCGCTCCCGCCATGAATAGTCGATGTCGAAATCGGGCGGGCTGGTGCGCTTCGGATTGATGAAGCGCTCAAAGTACAGGTTGAGGTCGATCGGATCCACATCGGTGATCTTCAGGCAATAGGCCACAATACTGTTGGCGCCGCTTCCCCGCCCCACATGATAGTATCCCCGCGACATCGAGTACCGGATGATGTCCCAGGTGATGAGGAAATAGGAAGCAAAACCCAGCCTGAAGATGATGTCGAGCTCGCGTTCCACCCGTTGGCGCGCTTCCCTGTTCGCATCGCCATACCGGTACACCATCCCCTCATAGGCCAGTTTGGTGAGCAGCAGGCGATCGTCGGCGGCATCGCCGGTAAAGGTCTTCCTGTTCTTGAAGCTGCTGTAGTCGTAATCGATGCCACATTCGGCCAGCAGGCGTTCCGTGTTGCGGATGATCCCGGGATGGTCCCGGAACCGATCCGCCAACTGTCCCGGGTCCATGAATTGCTCGGCCGGGCTTGCCGTCATGGACCCGTCGAGCTGGCTCAGCAGGATATTGTGGTCGATGGCCCGCAGGTTGCGGTGCAGGAAATGGCCTTTCGCGTCGGCGAAGGTGACCGGCTGACGGATGATGAAGCGGTCCGCCGCATCCCTGAAGCGGGGACCAAAAAGCTTCAGTGCCTCTTCGGGCCTCACCCCTATGAACTCATGGCCGAGCAGGTCCCGGGGCTGGATGCTCCCGAAGGGATAGACCGTGACCACATTCCTGAATTCACCGGGCCGGCCGGGATACGGTTTCTTGTGGATGTTGTGGTCGGTGACGAATTCGTTGAGCTCGCGCATCCCTTCGAGGTTGCGGGCGATGCCGACATACAGCAGCCGGTCGCCGTTGCGGAACTCCACCCCGCCGATGGGCTTGATGCCGTTGGCCTTGCAGGCCTTCACAAAGTCGATCATCCCGGTGGAGTTGTTGATGTCGGTGAGGGCCATGGCCTCCACCCCGCGCTCCCTGGCCAGTTCCATGAGCCGGTCGATGGAGAGGGTGCCGTAGCGGAGGCTGAAATAAGAATGGACGTTGAGGAACATTGGAAATTAAAAACATTAAAACATTATAACCTTATAAATGAAAAATGGAAGCTGGCCATCGTGGGTCCGCAACACTGCCCGTTCGCCAACCCTCCAGCCATATAACCATTTAACCAAAAAACCATCCATAACCCTGAACAACATTGAACCCTAAACAACATTAAACCTTGAACTTCAAGTGGTGCACATCCCTCACCCTTGTCATTCCTGCGGCACGCTGCACGGCCCGGTCGCCGAACCTGGACCGGATGCGGTCCATGGCCTGGTACAGGCTGGTCATCTCCGGCAGGTCCTCGAACATGTCGAGCTGCTGCGAGCCCTGCACCAGCGCGCTGAACTTCACCCCGACAAGCCGGATGAGCATGCGCCGGGTATAGAGCCTGTCAAAGAGCTCCAGGGCCGTTTTCAGCAGGATGTGGTCGAAGGAGGTATAGGTGATATGCTTTTGCAGGGTATGAGTGTCGAAGTTGGAATAGCGGATCTTGACCGTGACACAGGAGGTGAGCTTCTGCTCCTTCCGAAGCTGGAACGCGATCTTTTCCACCATGCCGATGAGGATGTCCCTCAGGAACTTCACGTCGGTGGTGTCGGTTTCGAAGGTGCGTTCGGTGCCGATGGATTTCCGTTCAGAGTATTGCTGGACCGGAGCGAGGTCGATGCCGTTGGCCTTCTTCCAGATCACCAGCCCGTTCTTCCCCATCACCCGTTCGATCATCTCGGGCGGGATGTGCCGCAGGGTCTGGATGCTGGCGATGCCCATCGAGCGGAGCAGGTGGTAGGTCTTGTTCCCGATCATGGGGATCTTCCGGATCGACAGCGGGTCGAGGAAGGGATGGATCCCCTGGAAGGGGACCTGCAGCAGTCCGTTGGGCTTGGCCTCTCCCGTGGCTATCTTCGAGACCGTCTTGTTGACCGAGATCCCGAAGGAAACCGGCAGCCCGGTCTCACGGATGATCCTTTCGCGCAGTTCCTGCGACCACTTGAGGTTGCCAAAGAACCTGTCCATCCCCGTGATATCGAGGTAATGCTCGTCGATGGAGGCCTTCTCGTACACGGGTGTCCGTTCCGCAATGATCTCCGTCACCATCTTCGAATACTTGCTGTACTGGTCCATGTCACCGCGCACCACGATGGCATGGTCGCACAGGATCCGGGCCATCTTCATGGGCATGGCCGAATGGACCCCGTACTGGCGGGCCTCGTAGCTGCACGAAGCCACCACGCCCCGGTCGGAAGTGCCGCCGATGATGACGGGCCTGCCCACCAGGTCGCGGTTCAGCAGGCGCTCCACGGACACGAAAAAGGTGTCGAGGTCGAGATGGACGATGCAACGGTTCATGGCATGAAGGAACAGGTTAATAAGTTAATATGGTAAATACGTTAATA
>CAYLTG010000204.1:0-5327 GCA_964386225.1 uncultured Bacteroidales bacterium | reverse complement strand
TCCTGCGGTTCCCTTTCCGGTTAAGGCCGGAGCGGTTCACGGAGACCGTCAATCCGGAGGGGAAGGTTGATATCCTGGAGAACGAGGTCCGGTTCAGCGGCACGCCCGAACAGCAATTCTTTTTCAGCGACCTGGCGGGTGGTGAAGAGACCACTGCAGAATGGGAGTTGCTCCACCTCCGGCACAGGATCGGGATCCGCGAGACCGGCAGTTTCCGGACGGGCAAAGTGAACCTTTGGGGATGGAAGCATGTGATCAGCCCGGAGGTGCTCATACATTTTTCCGTCGGGCCGGGAGAATCCGTTGAATGGTCCAGGATTTACCGGGTGTTTCCCATTTAGGCAAGTAATAGTGTATTTCAGTATCGACTAAAAGCAAGAACACAAGAGCATTCAAATCAAAAGAAACATGCTTGGTTCCCAGGAAATCCGATCCCCCTAACACGCAAAACTACTTACGATTAATTACCGATGTATCTGAAAACAGTTGCTTTTCCATAATAACCAGAACTGTAATCAGATATTGCAAGATACAACTGGTCATTGGAACCAACATCCAGGTCATAGAACTGGTTGATCGGGGGAGTGAAGTAAGGAGAACCAAGATACTCCCATTTATTTCCATTGAATCGCATGACCGAAGCCCTGAAATTAAAATCATCAGGATCATGCGCCATGAATGCAATGCAGGGTTCACCTGCGTGACTGAACTTTAAACAAGTGCGATGAACTCCCGGTGGGGAAATACCCTTTTTACCGACGTATAACCATTCACTCCCATCGTACTTCATGACCGAGGTCATCAGAGGGAAATCCCCGGCAAAAGCCAAATGCGGCTCACCGTCCAGATTAAAATCCAAATTGATCCAGAACACCTGGCCCGGAGCCAATGGTCCTGCTCCCACATAATTCCATTCTGCACCGTCATATTTCATGACATAGGGATCATTGATCGAATCAGAATAGGCAACGAACAGTTCACCATCAGGACTGTATTTGACACTCAACTCTGCGGCACTTCCGGTAAATCCCGGATCGCCGATGCAAATCCAATCAAGACCGTCATATCTCATGGCTGTGGCCCTGGCCCCAAAATGACTGTCGATAAAACCAATGACCAGTTCGCCACTTGGATTGAACGTTATGTTGACTTGACCGGCTCTGTCCTTTAAAAAATTCTGAGCTCCAATATGCACCCATTCTGTATTGTCAAATTGCATGATCGATCCCAAACTTACCCATGCATATAATTCTCCATCGGGACTGAATGCGATATCTTCGATCCTTCCCCAAACGATATCTGGCTTATTCAGGTTAACCCACGAATTGCCATCAAATTTCTTTATCACCCCTCCATAATAGGTGTCATAGTAATTTACATAAGGCACACCCGTCGGGCTGATGGTAATTTCAATGAATTGTGCAACGTTCACAGAAAACCCCCGCTGCCCGACGATCTCCCATGAGGGATCAGTGTAGCCATCAGGTTTCTGCTGATCTTTAAATGGGGAACAACAAATAGTTGAGAATAACATAGCAGCAAGGGCAAGGGTGGGCAAAGAAGAAATCTTTTTCATGGCCTGGCCATAGTGAACCAAAATTAAGAAATCCCGGGAGAATAGTCAAGTAAAATATCACTGCATACATCACCCCAATCACGACCGCACCCTTATGCACTCTCCCATTGCGCCGGAGCAACAAGGGCAACCCCACCCATTTGCCCCTTCCAGTCCCGTAGGGACGCCATCTCCCCAGTCATATGTGTGGCGCGGCATATTTGAGTGCCGTAGGCACGGCACCAATTCGACGTGTGAATGGTATATAGTGCCGCACCTGAAGCCTTCGAAGATGACCTTGCAGCTGCGGATCGGGAAAACCCACCCCCTGGGACTGCCACAACCCCATCCGGCTCCGCAGGAACCACCTGCCACAGGCCTGTTGGAGCGGTATAAAACCAAGCACCGCAGGTGCAGCCTTTGATCGCTCGTCCAAAGAGAAATAACCAGGCCGCACCTACGGCGCTTGAAAAAGAAGCTTACGTCTTATTAGCCATTGACAGGTCATCCCTACGGGATTTCGCCACACACACACCAACCATGCAAGCCAGCTCCGGGGGATTGAAAATCTGCCTGGGACGGATCTTCCAACATGATCCCCCGGGCGAATACCTTGCCAGTCGCAAGTCATCACCCGCCGGTCAAAACAGCTGTTTTCTTTGATATAATACTTGCGGTCGGCGACTTGTGATGTTTGAAGTTTTCGGGGAACGACGGTTGCAGCAACTTATGCATTTGTTGTTTGTTGATCGTTGCCCAACTTTTTAGGGGGCTGAAACAGGGCAGAAACACACCTTTTTTCAACACCCAATATCAAACCTCCGACCCTGACATCCTCCTCACCAAATGTTAAATAACAAAGGCTGTTATTTAAGATATTTTGCTTTTTCTTAAATAACTCTTATCTTTGTTTAAAAGAAAGAGGATGAAAGGGTATAAATCCGGACGATACATTCAGCAGGGACACTACAAAAGTTTTCAACCCACATTGATCAACAGACAACTGCAGGTTGACGACATGCAGGTGCTGCAACTGTTGAGCCAGGCCGACAGGGAACTGGGCAGGCTCGACATGTATTCTGAGTATATTCCGAACGTCGACCTCTTCATTCGGATGCACGTGCTGAAAGAAGCGACGCAAAGCAGCAGGATCGAGGGGACCCGGACCAACATGGAAGAAGCCATACTGGGAAAAGAGGATATCCCATTGGAGAAAAGGGAGGACTGGGAGGAAGTCCAGAATTATACCCGGGCCATGGAATGGGCCATACGGGAATTGGAAAATCTCCCCTTTTCCTCCAGGTTGATCCGTGAGACCCATAAGATCCTTCTCAAGGGAGTGAGGGGTGAGCGGAAACAGCCCGGCGAATTCCGAAAAAGTCAGAACTGGATCGGCGGCGCGACCCTGACGGATGCCACCTTCATCCCGCCGGCCCATTCCGCGATCCCTGAGTTGATGGGAGACCTCGAGAAGTTTCTGCACAACGAGGAAATTTTCATCCCTGAATTGCTTAAAATTGGTCTTGTGCATTATCAGTTTGAAACGATACACCCGTTCCTTGACGGGAATGGCCGGGTGGGCCGGCTGCTCATCCCTCTATACCTTATTGACAAAGGGATACTGAAAAAACCTGTGTTGTACCTTTCCGATTTCTTTGAAAAGAACAGGAAGCTCTATTACGATAACCTGATGGTGGTCAGGGAGAAGAACGACCTTTCACAGTGGTTCAGGTTTTTCCTGGTGGGGATCATTGAAACCGCACGGCATGGAGTGGCGACGTTCGACAACATCCTCCGCTTGCAAAAGCAGGTTGAAATGAACCTTCAAAATTTGGGCAGCAGGGCAGCGAATGCAAAAAAGGTCGTTGACCATCTGTATGTCCGCCCCATGATAAATGCGGAAAAAGCCAGCGAGATCGCAGGAATATCGATGCCTTCCTCCTACAAATTGATCGCGGACCTGGAGAAATTGGATATCCTCCGGGAAATAACAGGAGGCCAGCGGGGCCGGGTGTATGTGTTTGAGCGCTATTTGCAGATTTTCATGTAATTCAGCGCGTTTGGTGATATCGGTCCCGGATCATACTATTCAGCTACTTCTCCTCCTGCTCCTCCCGTTGCTCCTTCTTGAACTTGAAGCTCAGGTCATGCATCCGCACCCCGGCAATGTTCTCGCTCACCCCTTTCATGAAGTTGATCACGCCCTCCTCGTCGGGGCGGAAGGTCATGGCCCTGTCGTGGTTGATGCCGATGCGGCCCGCCTCGCGGATGGCGTCCTGGTTGGCACCCAGGAAGACGAACTGCCACCCTTTCTTCTCCCGTTTGCCGATCATGCGGAAGATCTTTTCCCGGGTGTATTCCCGGCTGTGGTTCTCCAGCCCGTCGGTGATGATGACGAAGACCGCTTTCGGCCGCCCCTCCCCATCCGGCCATGCGTCCAGGCGCTTCGACGTGGATTTGATGGTCTTGCCGATGGCGTCCAGCAGGGCCGTCATGCCCCGGGGGACATAGGTCTTCCGTGTCAGCGGCAGGGCCTCCCGGATGTCGAGCCCTTGAAAGACCGGTTCATACTCGTGGTCGAACTGCACCAGGGACAGGGTGGCATGGCCCTTCACGGCCTTCTGCTCCTCCAGGAAGGCGTTGAACCCCCGGATGGTGCTGTCGGCGATGGGCTCCATCGAACCCGAGCGGTCGAGGACGATGGTGATGTCGGTTGTCGTTCTCATAACATATTTTTTATAGATTTGATGCAAGGATAGGAAGCGCCGCTCCGCCCTATCCGGAATTCAAAAATATTTTTGCATGCCGAAGAACCTGAACGCCCTGATCCGCTACAAGCAGATCGACACCTGCCTGCGGAACCGCTTCCGCAAATGGACCGTCGACGACCTCCGCGACGCCTGCACCGAGGCCCTGGGAGAGCACAGGGGTAGATATCAGCGGATCGCCGAGAGCACCGTCCGGGACGACATCCGGGTGATGCGCGGAGACATCCTGGGGTTCAATGCCCCCATCGAGGTGGAAGGCGGGTACTATTTCTATGCCGACCCGGATTATTCCATCTTCAACTCCACCATCGATAACCTGGATCTGCTGAAAAAGATATTTGATCTTCTCCTAAAGGCCCGGGAGCAGCTGGAAGGCAGCGCACTGACGGAGGTGCTCCTGGAGATCGCGGGCATTACAGGGCAGTCGGTGCCTGCGGACATAGAGGTCAGGACCATGAAGAAAAAGGTCCGGGAGGCCATGGAGTTCTACCTTTCAGAAGAACCCGCCAGATACGTGGAAAGCAGATCCGCGCCGGGGCCGGGAAAGGAACCCGGACTCAGAGAGCAGGACGAGATTTCATTCATTTTGCCGGAAAAACCTGCGGGGCTGTATTCCTGGCACCTGGTCCTCGGGCTGCTCTGACCGGGGAAACAAGCGGCAGGAGACAATTCGAAATTGGATGCTGGGTGGTGCATGGTGGGTGATCGATTTTCAAATAAGACGCATACAGCACGCGCTATCCTACGCCCGATGTCCATTTATGAAGGTCCGGCAGCCGGGCCACTGTTGAAAAAACGACCTTTATGCCATGCAAGAC
Organism: uncultured Bacteroidales bacterium; assembly: GCA_964386225.1. GTDB lineage: Bacteria > Bacteroidota > Bacteroidia > Bacteroidales > JAADJA01 > JAADJA01. The sequence continues at coordinate 186 of CAYLTG010000204.1, read as the reverse complement.
AGCCCCTATCTTGTCGAATAACGGCCTGATAAGGGACCGCACATCACTCAGCAACACACATGATCATGTTTGACGAACTGGAAAAATGCGAGCGCCAGGGCCATTTCTTCTTCTCCGGGGAAAAGAGCCTGTAGAGTGCCTGCGACGCCCTCGACGCATCCTGGTACGTCACGTTCGACTGCCAGC
>CAYLTG010000203.1:0-5361 GCA_964386225.1 uncultured Bacteroidales bacterium | reverse complement strand
GGACCGGCTACTCCTGGAGCTGGCTGGGAAGCCTGAAAGCCAGGGCTTTCGACGGAGAAGGGGCTGCCGAGGCCCTGCGGGTCTTCGCCACCGCCTTCTGCCTGCCCAACAGCTTCCATGTGAACGGCGACCAGTCGGGAAAGGGATACTCGAAATTCACCTACCGGCCATTCACGCTGGAGGGGAATTTCGCATTCGCCGCCGGCATCCAGGAGATGCTGCTGCAGTCGCACACCGGCGTGGTGAGGGTGTTCCCGGCCATTCCGTACGACTGGAAGGAGGTGTCATTCACCGACCTGCGGGCGGCTGGGGCCTTCCTGGTCTCGGCAAAGAGGGTGGATGGGAAAGTTACCGAGGTAGCTGTCCGGTCGGAAAGGGGCGGAGCCTTCATGATGATGGATCCCTTCGCCGGAATACCGGAAACGACCGGCGGAAATGTGGAACGCTGGAACGATACGCTGGTCATCCATTTCAGGCCTGGCCAGACTGTTCGGATGATATCGGAATGAAGTATCCGGGGTCCCAACGGGAAAAAGGGATTGATGAAAATAATTCCAGGTTTCCAGCAGCGGCGCCAGACACGACATTCATCAAAAAGGGAATAATATGAAAAGTACGTGCCTGTTCTTCATCGGAGTCATTGTTGCTTTATCAACAGCCGGACAAACATTTAATCTCAAGGGAGGTACATCGATTTCAAAACTTGACTGGGAATTGACCGGGATCAGTGCTGACCAGTTTTATGATGAAACGTTACCTGGTTATTCTTTTTTCATCGGATTGGATTATCTCGATATGAAATACCTCAACCTTTCCAGCAATATCGGAATAGTAAGAAAAGGAGGAAAGGGGGAGTTCCAGCTCACGAACGAAAATGGCGAACTGATTGGTCGGTCCGTTACCGTAAGGCCCACGCTGGACTATTTATCTTTCAACACATCCTTTGATCTCAAATATGGTGTCAAGGAGAAGTTCTTCCCATTCCTCGGAGTTGGTCCACGGCTTGACTATTTGTTAAGCAGCAGCGAACAGTTTGATGGATTGGTTGAACTGGGTGAACTTAACGATATTTCTGCTGGATTGATCTTCAAGGGAGGATTGAAGTATGGATTTTCCAGTTTTCAAATCGGATTATGCGCTGATTATTACCTGGATCTCACACAAGTGGCTGACTGGAGCATTGAAAGCACCGGCGTAAGCGGAGAAGTGTCTGTCAGCACATTTGCCATAAACCTGTTGATCGGATACAGATTGAAATAAACACATATGCAAGCCGCGCCCGCAGCAAAGGGACACGTTCGGGTCATCATGACGCCGGAGAACCTGGCCGGACCCCAGCCGATAAAAACCGGTGTCCGACAAATCCCGGCAGGCGTGACAGGCACAGGTCATTGCTCATTTAACTCGGTCAATTGCATCAATGAAAACAGCTGATATCGTCATAAGCACGGGAAGGCCGGAGATCTATGAGAAAGGCACGGCGTTCATGTGGACCGACCCACATATTTCAAAACAGTTGCTAGGCATCCACCTGGATCCCGACCTCGACCTGGGAAGCAGGAAGCGGACGACCATCGTGGGAACGGCAAATTGGATCCTGGACACCCAGAGGGGAAAAGGGAAGCTGAACATCCTCGACCTGGGTTGCGGTCCCGGGCTGTATGCGGAGCTATTCGCGGAAAAAGGACACACCGTCACCGGGATTGACATTTCGGAGCATTCGATCGCGTATGCCAGGAGATCGGCAGAAAGCAAGCAAATGGACATAACCTACCTGCAGGCAGATTACCTGCAAGCAGATCCGGGGCCCGGCAAATACGACCTCGTGACGATGATATTCACCGACTTCGGGGTGCTGGACCCGGCAGACAGGGATGTCCTGCTCAGGATGGTCTTCCGGACATTGAAAAAAGGCGGGACATTCATTTTCGATGTGCTGGACGACAGGGACTTGCACAAGAAAACAACCCCGAGAACCTGGGAGGCGGGTCACCAGGGATTCTGGCGGGGGATCCCCTACCTGGCGCTTTCGGAGTCATTCCTTTACCCGCAGGAAAAGGTCATCCTGTTCCAGCATATTGTTGCCGACGACGAGGGGGACATTGAGGTTTACCGGTTCTATACCCACTTCTTTTCGCAGCATGATTTGGCCATTTTGCTGGAAACGCATAACTTTACGGATATTGGGTTCCGCGATGACATCCTGCCGCCGGGCGACATGTGGAGCGGCGACAATGTGTTCTTCGCAATGGCCTCGAAATAAACCGTTGAAATGACAAAGCTCCCTCCGACAGGGTGGATTGATCGTTTTTTGCGCCAAGCAGTGGGGTATGCGAAAGGGTTGTTGCTGGTATATCTGCTGGTTGTTGCGGTGCAGGGCCGCGTATTCAGCCAGCAGCACGGGCAGGTCGCCGGGATCGTGTATGACAGCGTCGGGGGATCGGGTGTTCCCTATGCCAGCCTGCGCCTTCTGAATGCCGGGCTCGGCACTCATTCCGACCGGGAAGGGAAATTTGAATTTGCCGCCGTTCCCGCGGGCGGGGATGTCCTGGAATGCGCCCTCCTGGGGTATGGCTCCCCGAGAAGGATCAACCTGGACATCACTGCGGATTCGGCCATTTTCCTTGTGATCGACCTGTCAATATGCGAATACGATCTCATCGGATCCGGGGATTGCCCTGTGTGCGGCCGTTCGGACGAGGCGATCCCCATCGTGTATGGCGAGCCCGCGGGCAGGACGCTCAGGAAGGCGAAAAGGGGCAGGGTTTACCTGGGAGGATGTGCGGTCACCCAGTGTGATCCGCACTGGTATTGCAAAAGGGATAAAGTGAAATATTGAAACCAGGCGACCCGTGAAGGATCCTGCCAAAGAGCAAAAAGCTATGATACTGGCTGATAAGGAGTCCATCGTCCAGGACCTGATGGCCTACGGCGAGTTCGAGCTCGCCGAAAAGGCCGGGATGCTGACGGAGGAAGAGATCAAAGCGCTCGGCCGGGTCGCGGCCAGGCACATCGGCAAAGGGGGCAATCTTTCCAAAACGATCGTACTGGGGGCCATCGAATATTTTGAAGGGGAATACCGGGAGCCCGGGAGAAAACGGAGGGATATGTCCTATTACCGCCCGGGGGAGAAGTCGATGACAAGTGACGCCGGAGCGGCCCGCAATGTTCCACCGGAGGGCGAGCACCAAAACACCATAATGATGAACATTCCCTTAATAACCAGGCACCCTGTCGCCGTTTTCTTTTTCCTGACCATCCTCATCTCGTGGGGGGCGATCCTGCTGATCTTCGGCCCGGGCGGCATCCCGGCCACCGCCGAATTGCAGCAGCAGATCGGGATGACCATTCTGCTGGGCCCGGTCGTTGCCGGACTGCTGCTCATCTTTCTCACCGAAGGTGCCCGGGGCCTTCGTGCCCTGGGAAAGAGACTGGCAAGGTGGCGTGTGGGTGCCGTGTGGTATGCCGTGGCGCTGCTTACGGCCCCGCTGTCGACCGTCGTCGCCGTCCTCCTGCTGCAGCTGTTCGTGCCCGGCCACCGGCCGGCCATCCTCGGATCGCCGGATGCTTCCGGGCTGCTGGTGCTTGGGATCGTAGGCGGACTCACGGTAGGGCTCTGCGAGGAGCTGGGATGGACAGGCTTTGCCACCCCCCGGATGGGGAAAAAGCATATGTTCCTGTACACCGGTGCCATCATCGGCCTGGTATGGGGTGCCTGGCATTTCATCCTGTTCTGGGAGGACGACACCTTCAGCGGAACGCTGCCCTTCCTCCTCCTCCTTGCGCGGCTTTTCTCGTGGCTCCCCGCCTACCGCATCCTGATGGTGTGGGTCCATGAGCATACCCGAAGCCTGTTCGTGGTCATCCTCATGCATGCCGCCCTCGTGGCCAGCCTGGCCACCCTCGACCCCGTCATCGGCGGCCGCGACCTCCTGGCCTACATCGTGATCCGGGCGGCCGTACTATGGGCCCTGGTGGCCGTTGTGGCCGTTGCCGCGAAAAGGAAGGATGCCGCGGTGCGTGCGGCCTGATTAACAGAACCGCGGTTCCAGGCAGGTTGAAAAGTTAACGGCGAATGCGCCGCGGGTCTTTTCAGTCGATGAGATTTCGTATTTTTAGCAGATTAAACCTTTCCATCCCTTCCACCTGTATTCTCACCGTGAACAGGGATGTGGTCCCTGCCGACGATGATTTTGCATCGGAGGCCGCAAAGGCAGGAGAGAAAGGGTGGAAGGTGCTGTACCTGGAAGCGGACCACAACCCCCAGTGGTCGGCCCCGGAAGGGCTTGCAGAGATGCTGATGAAGATCGGCAGACGGTAATGACATAACAATATCACTGATAAACAAGAAAGAATGATTCGAAAAGTAATTCTCCTCCTGTCCCTGGTCCTGGCGGCCGCCGCTGTGTCGGCCCAGCAGGACAAAAGGCTCAAAGGCGTCGATGACGACCTTGAAGCCATTCTCGAAGTGACCAAAGCGCCCGGTTTCGCCGTGGCCGTTGTCGAGGGCGACAAAGTCGTCTATGCCCGCGGGTTCGGCTACCGGGATTTTGAGAACAAGGTCCCTGCCGATGCCAACACCCTCTATGCCATCGGCTCCTCCTCCAAGGCCTTCACATGCGGGTTGCTCGGTCAACTCAGGCAGGAGGACAAGATTGAATTCAAGGAGAGCCCCATCACGTACGTACCCGGACTCCGGTTCCATAACGACGAACTTAACGGCAATGTCACCGTCAAGGACCTGATGGTCCATCGCACCGGGATCCCGAGGCATGATTATTCATGGTACATGTTCCCCACCAACGACAGGGACAGCCTCATGATGCGGATCCGGTACCTTGAGCCCTTCACAGGTCTTCGGGAGCAGTGGTACTACAACAATTTTATGTATCTGCTCCAGGGCGTCATCGTCGAGAAGATCACCGGCAAGAGCTGGGAAGACAACATCCGGGAGCGCTTTTTCAAGCCGCTGGGGATGGACCGCTCGAATGTGTCCATCGACGAGATGGAGCAGGCCTCGAATGCGGCCATTGGCTATGAGCTGAAAAGCGACAGCCTCATCCGAAAGTTGGACTATTACCGCATCGCCGCCATGGGCCCTGCCGGCAGCATCAACAGCAGCGTCAGCGAGATGGCGAACTGGCTCATGGTATGGGTCAACAAGGGCAAATTCAAGGGCGAGGAGATCCTCCCCGAACCCTACGTGATGGAGGCGATGAGCTCCCACATGGTCATCACTGCGGCTCTGCCTGACGAGGAATTCCCCGACATGTACCTGGCGAACTACGGCTACGGATGGTTCATCTCCTCCTACCGCGGTCACTACCGGGTGGAGCACGGCGGGAACATCGACGGGTTCTC
>CAYLTG010000202.1:0-5371 GCA_964386225.1 uncultured Bacteroidales bacterium | reverse complement strand
CCCCTACTTCAACCCCCGCTCCTTCTTCACCTGTTCCCAGGCGGCCTGCACCTCCTGGAACTTTTCCTTGGCGGCCTTCTGGAACTCCGGGCCCAGGTGGCTCACTTTGTCGGGGTGGTATTTGGTGGCCATCTTCCGGTAGGCCTTTTTCACCTCTTCGTCGTTGGCGTCGGGGGTGGTCTCCAGGATGCGGTATGCGGCATGGACGTCCTTGTAGAACATGGCCTTGATGGACTCGAAATCGGGGGTGCTGATGCCCAGGAACCCGCTGATGCGCCTGATCTCATCCACCTCCGTGGAATGCACGTGCCCGTCGGCCGATGAGATGCCGAACAGGAAGTGCACCAGTTGCAGCCGCGAGGCATGGTCCATGTACATCCTGATCTGCTGCGCCACCTGCTGGACGTTGACCTCCTGCTTGAGGACCTCGCGCAAGAGCATGATGTTCTCGGAGGCCAGCTCCGGGCCGAACTGCCTGTTGAAGAACTCCTTCACATAATCGAGTTCCGATTTGAGCACCTTGCCGTCGGCTTTCATCACCGCGGCGGCCAGAACCACCAGGGAGGCGGCGAAATCGCCGGGCCGTGTCCGTGCCTGGCCTGCAGCCGCACCGTAAGGATGCGCACCGGCGCCATCGTACGCATATTTTCCACTCTGCATGCCGTCGAACATGGAGCCGAACACCAGCCCGAGGATCCCTCCGATGGGGCCTCCCAGCGCCCAGCCCAGTCCAAGGCCTACCCATTTGCCATATTTTGCCATTGTTCTGTGATTGATTAAGACAATCCGGTATCACCTTTCAAGGTAAGTGGTGCCAAGTCGATTTGCAACAGAATCGTTCCTTTTCCCCGCACCCCGCCGGCTCCCCCCCACAATCTGCAATCTCTAATCTCTTATCTCTTATCTGCTATCCCATCACCTGACACAGCTCCCCTCACCTCCGCAAAAATAACAATTTACAACTTCCCCCCGTTCGGCTCATCGATCTCCGCTTCCTCCTCCTTGAACAGGATGTCGTGCGAAGCAAGCTCCTCCAGCACCGGGTCGTAGATGGAGGGGATGGTGGGGATCTGCACGCCGGTGGCGGCGATCTTCCCTTCGAGGCGGAGGCGGCAGGCGATGGCCACGGGCAGCCCCACGGTGATGGCCATGGCGGTCTCGACGCTGTCCTTGCCCTCGACGGCCATGGAGGAGACGATGCGGCGGTATTTCTCGTTCACCTTGTACTCGAACTGGTGTTGCATCACGATGAGGTCCCTGTCTTCCTTCGCCAGGCTCCATTTCTCCTCCAGGAGCTGCTGGACGATCTGCGCGGGGGTGGCGTCCTTCAGGCCGATCTTCTTCTCCTGGAAGATGCCCAGCCAGCGCAGCTTGTACATGTCGAAGCTGTCTTCGGCGAACCCGACATATTCGGCCAGTTTCTCCTCTACGGTGCGCACCTTGTCATACTTGAGGAAGCCGTTGAAGAACTCCCTGTAGGTGAGGTTCTCCGAGTTCTCGACGACATAGGAGTCGTCGGTGGCGCCCAGCTGCACCAGGGCATTCCAGGTCTTGCTGAAGCCCGGTCGGCGGATGGTGCCCCTGAACATGGAAGGGATGTCGTCGATGCCGTAGGCGCTCCGGTACTTCAATGAATCGCGGTTGGGGTACACCTCGAATTCACCGTACCCTTCGATGTTGATGGTTTGCAAGCGGGTGAAGACCTTGTGGTACGGGATGTACTTGTACGACCCCCGTTTGATGAACTGCGCCCCGCCCTGCCCGGCCAGCACCACGTTGCGCGGGTTCCAGGTGAACTTGTAGTTCCAGGGGTTGTTGTCGTAGCGCGGTGCCACCAGGCCGCCGGTCGACGACTTGAAGGCGATCAGCTGTCCGCCGCCGTCCTTGATGCGGTGGATGATCTGCATGGCCGACATGTGGTCGATCCCGGGGTCGAGGCCCAGTTCGTTGAGCAGCAGGATGCCGCTCACCTTGGCCTCTTCGTGGAACTGTTTCACCTCATTGGAGACGTAGGAGGCGGTGACCATGTCCTTCTTGTACTGGACGCACGTTTTCGCCACCAGGAAGTGCATCCGGGCGGGCAGCATGGAGATGACGATGTGGGCTTTGCGCACTTCGGCAGTGCGCTGCTCGTCGTCGAACACGTCGAACTTGAATGCCTCTCCCCTGGGATGCCCGTGCACCCGTTTCTCCGCGGCCTGCTGGTTGAAATCACCCACGCGCACCTGCCACCCGTTCCCTTCGGCATGATCGAGCAGGTAGTTGATCAGGCTTGGTGTGGACAAGCCGGCGCCGAGGACCAGAATTTTCTTCATTTGCCTTCGCTATAAATGTTGTTGGATGTATTTGAAATCCGGTGTCAGTTCCCCCCGGTGGAGGATCAGTGCCCTTTTTACCGGTCCGGGCAGGTCAAGCGTTTCGAAATCCTTCGAGAAATCTGCACAGGCGATGGGCCGGATGTAGTTGAAGAGCGCGTTGCTGAAGGCGATGGAGGACTCGCGCGGCAGTTCGCTGGGCAGGATGTCGACCGCCATCACCAGGATACCCTTTCCGCGGAACCCCATGGCGGGCTCCCGCCGGAAGGGATCGTAAACGAAGACGGGATCCTCGATGGCGGTCCCCTTGTGGGTGCACTCGATGGATCCGTCGGGATCGCAGGTGATGTCGCCGATGACGGTCAGCTTCGGCTTTCCCTGGCCGAAAAGTCCTTCCAGGTAGTCTTTGGTGACGATGCGCGGGTAGCGTTCGTCCCAGTACATGCAGTTCATCAGCACCGTGAGGTGCGGGATATATTGTTCGAAGATGCTTTCGTAATCTGCGGGATTGGCATAATAATCACCGAGGTCAAAGGGTTTGCCATCCTTGCGTTTGCTGAGGTGCTCCTCCCGGAACACCACTTTGTAGAGCACGTTGCCGGGCAGGTTCCGGCGGGCGGTGAGCCCGGCCAGTTCTTCAGGTGCGACCTCCCTGACGGGCAGCAGTCCGGCGATCTCCTGCGCGCCGTTGGACACGTTGCCGTAGCCGGTGAACCCGATGACCAGGGGGGTGAGTGCCTCCGGAAGCCCTTTCTCCGCGATCTCCCGGCCTACATCCGAGATCGCCTTCCGGGCTTCGGCCAGCGAGTCGTAGGTGTGCGACTGCCGGATCCTCAGGAACGGGGTCTCCGTGCCCAGTTCCCTGAGCCGCATGCCCAGCGACCAGAGGGAGTTGATCATGCCGGCCAGTCCCGCAAAGCGGCCGAAAAAGATCAGGCGGCGGCCGGTCTCGTCCACCACCTTCTCATAATCGATGAGGTTCACCTTCTTCTCCATCATCTTCCGGAGCATGGGCATGTTGTAGGGCTGCCCCTTGATCACGTGGGAGAAGAACATGTAGGTCTTGCCTTCCTCGAAAAAGTCCAGCGGCATCTCCTTGACGCCGACGATGAAGCCGGCCGGCCCCAGGCCGGTCACGATCCGGGCCCCGGCCCGTTCATACTCCTCATGCCTGAAGATCCTCTTGGGAGACTTCTCCACGAGGAACTCCAGCCCCTGATCCCGGGTGAGCTTTGCCACGTGGTCGGGGATGATGGCCACCCGCCTTTCCATCAGGTATTTGTCCTCATGCCGGATCCCTATGGTGTTTTTCATGCCGCTTCAACTTTTTGCGGATGGTCCTGTGATCGGAACATCCTGCAGAGAGGACAAACTTATAACATTTAAAAATCAGGGCAAAATAAATCCGGACAATTATTTAACTTTACCCAACACCCTGTTCGCCAGATTGAAACGTGCCTTTTCAACAGCCTGTCCCGGGCTTCGCCGGGCCGGGGACCGAACGCGGTGCACGGCCGGCGGGCCGGCGGGGCGGCCGCCGGGTGAAACTGTCAACTATTTTCATCAATTGTGTTTGATATTAAAAATTATTGATAATTTTGCACCACGCAATACGTTGTATTTACAACTTACAGCCTATCGGAACATTTACAAAGAACTGCCTGCCAGTCCATTTTTCGGGCAAACATTCATACAATCGGTAAAACAGGGTCCAGGAGGGGTTCGAATTTAAATTTTAAACGACATGATGGAATACAATACGACAAGGAACAAGCTCAAGATCAGTGAGTACGGAAGGAATGTGCAAAAGCTTGTCAACATGGCCAAGGCCATTGAGGACAGGGAGGAGCGGACGAAGTTCGCCAAGGTGATCGTCGGGATCATGGGGCAGCTGAACCCCACCATCCGCGACAGCGGCGATTTCAGGCATAAATTGTGGGACCACCTCTTCATCATCGCCGATTTCGACCTGGATGTCGACTCCCCCTACCCCATGCCCTCCAAGGAGATGCTCTACAAGAAACCGGAGCGCCTGTCCTACGGCGGCAGGGATATCCGCTTCAGGATGTACGGATCCAACATTGTCGACATCATCGAAAAGGCCAAGGAATTCGAGGAAGGCCCCGAAAAGGACGCCCTCATCCACGCCATCGCCAACCACCTGAAGAAATCATACCTCAGCTGGAACCGCGAGTCGGTCGACGACGAGCAGATCTTCGAACACCTGGAGACCCTTTCCAAGGGCAACCTCAAGCTCAAGGACGAGCTCAAGCTCAACACCACCAACGAGATCCTGGCGAGGAACAAGAAGAAGAAAACGGTGCCCGAGAAACCGGTCAGGGGCCCGCAGAAGAAATTCAAGAAGAAAAAACAATACTGATGCACACAACGGCGGGATGAGGGTACTTCATCCCGCTTTTTTTTGGAAAATAATAACATTTTTCTGTGGGTATCTTCTGACGATTTTTCCCTGTCCGGGGCCTAAATCCCTTAAATTCGTCGTTTTTGAACGAAAACAGGACAAGCAATGGCTTCTTTCGAGATCATCGGCGGAAAAAGACTGGCCGGGGAGATCATCCCCCAGGGGGCCAAGAACGAGGCGCTCCAGATCATCTGCGCCACCCTGCTCACCCCGGAGGAGGTGACCATCCACAACGTGCCCAACATCCGCGACGTGAACAAGCTCATCGAGCTGCTGGGCGACCTGGGCGTCAGGATCGCCAATCCCGCCACCGGCACCTATACGTTCCGGGCCGACAACATCGACCTGGAATACCTGAAGACCGAAGAGTTCAACAAGAAGGGCAGCAGCCTGCGGGGCTCCATCATGATCATCGGCCCGCTGCTGGCCCGGTTCAAGAAGGCCTATATGCCTCAGCCCGGCGGCGACAAGATCGGCCGGCGCCGCCTCGACACCCACTTCCTCGGCTTCCAGAAGCTGGGGGCGAAGATCGATTACGACATCGTGCAGAAGCGCCTCGACATCGAGGCCGGCAACCTCACCGGCTGCTACATGCTCCTCGACGAAGCGTCGGTGACCGGTACCGCCAACGTGG
>CAYLTG010000201.1:3515-5383 GCA_964386225.1 uncultured Bacteroidales bacterium | reverse complement strand
CGGAAGCGGGCTCCTGTCACCCAGCAGCCACCCCCAGCTCTCCACCTGCCCTTCGCTGTAAACAGCGGACAAGCCTGCCCGGTCGACACCGCGGGTCAGCAACAGGTCCCGGTAAGGGTTCCGGTGGCTGACAACCGGCACCACGGCCTCGCGCGAGACGGGGAATGCCACCATGCCAAGGGTCTCCTCCCCCGGGCTCAGGCGCCTGGAGACCATGGCCGCATCGACCTTTCCATCCCGCAGCAAGGCCAGTCCTTTCCCCGTGCCGCCGCCGGTCATGTCCAGCTCCAGGCCCGGGGGCATCTTCCCGAACTCGTTCGCCCATATCAACATGAGGGGCCGCAGGGCATCGGCACCGCAGATGGAGAGCTTGCCGGTAAGTGCGGTATCGGCTCCGGCAGGCGGGGCCTTCTCCTCCTCCGGCACGCCGCCGCACCCGACGGCCAGCAGTAAAGCCGGAAACCAAAAAAACAGGATCTTTTTCATGACAGGGATTTTGGTGTGTAGAGATAACGCATCCACACATATATATATTTTTTAAATATTAAATCTATTCCCGGAAACCGCTTCGGGCGACGGCGGGGCATGGCTTACGGAATGAAGGGAATTGGTTGATATAAATCAACAGGCACTTGGAAAAGCAATTGTTGAAAAACGGGATATGACATGGCATGCCCGCGCGGGGTTAAAAAGAAAATGTTTATTTTAGCGGGCCAGAAAAGAAGAATTCTGCTTGAATTAATTAAAAAATTTTCCCATGAAAAGAGAGAAATATTTAAAGAAATTAATTCGCAAATTCAAGACAGCCGGCACCACACCCGCTGCACATTCATTCCGCAGCGCCATGCCGAAAGTGGAAATCCCGGCGCAAAAATCGCTCAACAGCATGCTCCACCAGGGACGGTGAGGGGACCCGGTCGATGACCGTCCGGGGGCACCCGGAAGACAGACCTTTTAAGCAGAATGACAAAAAAACGACGCATGGAAGTGCGTGTCCCGCGCTTCATGCGTCGTGTGTTGGCGTGCCAGGGATATCCCTGTGCGGCCTGTCCCTTCTAATAGAGATCCGCGTGGCACTCGTAGCAGAAGCCTTCCTTCCACATGCCGTCGGGATCGTTGGGGTGAACGAACTCCAGCTCGTCGTAAATGGATCCCACCTGCAGCGTATCGGGGGTACCCTGGGCGATGATGCTGTGGCACAGGTTGCAGTCCATTGAAATGGAGCGCCCTTCGGTGGTGGAATGCCGGTCGTTGTGGCACCGGAAGCACCCGTTGAACTCAAGGTGGCCGATGTTGTTGTGGTAAGCTTTCCAGGTGACCTTCATTTCCGGGAAGATGTTCTGCTTGAACTCCTCCTGTATCCCCCGGATGGCCTGCTCGACCATGGCGTAGTTGTTCGTGTAGATCTCCTCGTAATTGTCAGCATAGTAACTGTTCAGCTCCTGCTCGATGTACTTCATGGCGCTGTCGGTGGTGGGGTATTCGATGGCCAGCACTTCCATGGCCTTGTATTTGATCTCGGGCAGGTCCTTGGAGATCTTGCCTGCGGTGATCGCATCGTTGATGAAGCTGAACGGCGAATGGTAATCGTGCGAAGGGCGGTTATGGCAGTCCATGCAGTCCATCTCCCTGATCTCCAGGGCAGCCAGCTCCTCTTCCGTCAGCTTGTTCTCCTCATCCTCGAACACGTAAACTTCTCCTGTCTTCTTGTTGGTGTAGCGGACCCAGGGCAGGTTCTGCCTCACGGAGTCGGTCGCCACATATTCCACCTTCACATTGGGATTGATGTGCCAGTGGATGCCCTCCTGCAGGCCCAGGGCGCTGTAGGTGGGCCCGGTCTTCATCTGCAGGTTGATGTCCCATTCGGT
>CAYLTG010000201.1:0-3415 GCA_964386225.1 uncultured Bacteroidales bacterium | reverse complement strand
AACGCCTCGTAGCTGCCTACGGCCGACAGGAGCAGGAAGAAGATGGTGCCCACCCCGAAGATCAGCACGGCATTGCGGGTACTCACCTCGTTGAGGTCGATCATGGGCCACGGCTTGTCGTGCTTGATCTCCCGACGCTTGTCCCTCCTGCGTTTGAACATCATTCCGATGGGGATGAACAGCAGGCCAAGCACCAGGAAGGTGGGCAGTACGATCCACATTACCAGGCCCAGGTAAGAACTACCTTCGGCCAGGAAAATGGAAACGACGAACAGAAACCCGATCATGAACAAACTGATGATGGCCACGGTGGCCCCGATGACGGATGTCCAGTTATAAAAAGATGGTGGTAAATTGAACTTTCTCATTTCTAATTATTTAAATTTATTGGTGAATGCGCCGGCACGTTGGTTTGGGCGGCGTCAACAGATATTCTCTCCGGCAGCCTTCCGTGTAAAGATAGCCATTTTCCAAGCTCTGTTAATAGATTATCAATGAAAGATGGTATAAAAATAACTCTTCCGATCCCCCGCGATTGGAGTTTTCGATACCGGTCCCGGGAATTGTGGCGCACGGTCGCTGGAAATGGGTGCAGGATCACCATGGGGTCCTCAGGGAATTCGGAAGCCTGAACCTGAATCCCCGGATCGGTTCCAACAGAGGTTCATCGGACGATTCTTCCTCCAGTTGCCTGAGACGGTCCACTTCTTTCTGGATCTTATCCTTCATCTTCTTGAGATACCTGCGACCGTCGGCACTGAGCTCGATGGAGCAAAGGTTGCACAGAATATTGTCGATCAGCTTGATCTGCTGCTCTTTGGCATAAATCTTCGCATCGCGTCTCATAGTAAGAGATAGTTATTCAAATTGGCGATCGCTTGCCGGCAAGTCCGGGTCCGCGAAAATTGCTTCAGTTCTACAAAAATAATGCATCACACCCTCACTTCAAGGGGTTGGGACCTGTCATTATTCAGCCTTTTCATGGAGATTGGCAATTGAAAATCGGGAATGAAATCGAATGTACATTGACATATATCATTGCATTTCGATTGTATTTGGACAGAATGTGCTAATTTTACAGGAAAGGATGCGGCCATGCACTATCCGGGCGAACAGCCATGCAAGAATTGTTACGACTGCGGTTTCCGCAGCCCGATGTTCAACCTCCTCTCCCGGGAGGAGTTGCACGTAATCAACAACAATAAGTTCGAGATCCGGTTCCGGAAGGGAGAGATCCTCCGCAAACAGGGCACCTACCTCTCGCACGTCATCTCCGTCAACTCGGGGCTGGCCAAGCTGTATATCGAGGGGTACAACGGCCGCAACCTCATCCTCCGCATCATCCGGGCCGGCAATTTCATCGGCGGCCCCGGCATGTATTTCGACCAGCGTCACCATTACTCGGTGATCGCCCTGGTGGACCTCAGCGCATGCTTCATCGACATGAAGGTGTTCAAGGAGATCATCAATTCCAACCCGGAATTTGCAGGCGAGTTCATGAAGGAGTTCAGCAGGAACATGCTCCAGACCTACGACCGGCTGGTGAGCCTGGCACAGAAGAACACCCCCGGCCGGATGGCGGAGGCCCTGCTCTACCTGGCCGACGAGATCTTTGAACGGGAACGATTCGACCCCCACATCACCAAGGCCGACCTGGCCGACCTCACCGGCATGGCACGCGACAGCGCCGTCAAGATCCTGCGGGAATTCAAGGACGACGGGCTGATCCACCTCGACAAGGGCATCGAGATCCTGAACCGGCCCGCACTGCAGAAGATCAGCGAGTTTGGCTAGTGCGCCTCATGCCACCCCGTCATCATGCTTTTGAAGTTGCTCACCGGGGTCTTCCCGATGGTGCAGAAATACACATGGATCACCAGGAACACCGAGAGGACGAATCCGCTGATTATATGCAGGAGCGCCGTCAGGTGGATGCCGGAAAAACCGAACACATCCTCGATGATGATCTCGGGATAGAGCAACCCCAGGCCCGTGACGATCATGATCGGCATCAGGACATACATCACAAGCAGGTAGCTCATCTTCTGCATGGGGTTGAACTTCCTTTTCCGCGAGACCGGATAAGGCGGGTGCTCACCTTTGAACAACCCGAACGTGTAATACCTGAATTGCTTCATGAGCCGCTTGAAAATGCCCTTCTTCTTCACCTTGTAATACCCGTAGTTCCCGGATACCCGGTTGAAGATCATAAAATAAATGAAACTGAAGGTCAGGATCACACCCGAGATGTTATGATAGGAAACGGCGATGTCGAAGCGGATCATCATCCGGTCGGGGCTTGCGTACTGCATGCTGAGGCCTGTGACGATCAGGACCAGGAACATCAGGGCGTTGATCCAGTGCCAGATCCTGATCCAAAGGGGATATAGATACAATCGTTCGTTCATGACTATTTCTTTAAAAATCTTAATGTTCCGTGAATGATGACGCCCACTACCACACACCCGAACACCACCAGGCTCAGCAGGTTGAGGTAGTAGTTGCGGTTGGCGCCGATGATGTATGAGTTGTTGAGGATGGCGGAATTGACAAAACCCAGCTTGCTCCTGCTCTCCATGGCCTGGTATTTATACAGTGAGCCCAGCAGCAGGGAGTTCTGGGAATGGCATTCGACACAGAGTCGCACAGCTTCCTCCTTGGGCCGCACGTTGTGTGCGATGAGGATGTCCTCCTTGATCTCGGCGTGGCACTCGATGCACCGCACATTCTGGAAGTGGAGGGCCTGGTTGGGAAGCCATTCATGGGTCACCAGGATGTTGGGGTTGGCCATGGTGGAGATCAACTGGTACTTGCTGATGTCGGCATGACAGCTGAGGCAGATGTCGTTGTCATACTGGATGGTCTCGAGGATATTCTCGTTGGTCCGCGCAGTGATCTCATACGTGTGCGGATTGTGGCACATCCAGCAGGTGAAATCCTCACTGTGCTTAGAAGAGTGCACGCTTTTATGGAACTCCTCGTCCAGCCGCTCGAAATGGTAGTCGGCATAGTCCTCATCGCCGCCGTGGCAATCGAGGCAGGTGAACTTCTCCTCCATGCGCAGCTCGCCGGGATGGGGGAAGTTCTGGTAATCGTAGGAATGGCAGTCGAGGCATGCGAAATTCCTGTGATTACACTGGTAATAAAGTGCCGAATCGATGATGAAATAGGGGTTCATCCGCTCCTTGATGGTCCGCTCGGTAAACTCATTATAATAATAGTATGTCCGCTGACCATGACACTTGAAACACTCCTGGTTCTGTTCGGCATATTCGAACACGCCCTCTTCGTCCTGCGCCCCCAACGGCGGCGACAATACACTCATTATAAACAGGATAGAAAGCAAAACCCGCATTCGTTGATAACCTCGTATCTTCATATGTTTATTTGTTAATCAATTAACAGTCAAAGATAA
>CAYLTG010000200.1:0-5416 GCA_964386225.1 uncultured Bacteroidales bacterium | reverse complement strand
AACACCATCGTGGACTCGGCCATGGCCGACACGACGGGAAGGGCCGTGTTCAATCTGCCGGCCTCCTACCCCAGCGGCATGTACCGGGTCTTCCTGGAGGAGAACGTGTTCTTCGACCTCATCCTCAACAAGGAGGACATCCGCATCCGCACGGATTACGAGGACCTCTATGAGGGCCTCGAGGTCCTGGAGTCGCTGGAGAACCAGGTGTACTACGAGTTCATGCGAACCAAGTTCGACTACCGCCGCAAGTTCGAGCTGCTGGCCCCCGTCAACGACTATTACCCAAGCAATGACACCTTCTTTCACGTGGCGAGGGCCCAGTATATCGGGATACAGGCCGACATGATGGTCTACGTCGACGACCTGGTGACCGCCTACCCGGAAGCCTGGGTGACCCGCATCGTCCAACGCGGCAAGCCACTTTTCTTCGACCCCTCCATGGACGAGGCTGCCCGCCGCAGGCACCGCATCGGGCACTATTTCGACAATTTCGACTTCCGCGATGAGGAGCTGATAAAAAGCAATGTCTACACCACCTCGGCCATCGAGTACATGAGCCTCTACAGCAACCCCAACTATACCCAGGACCAGTTGCAGGACGAGTTCATCAAGGCGGTGGACCGGATCATGTACGAGGCCATGGATAACAGCCTGGTGTACGAGTTCATCGTCGAATACCTGGTAGGAGGCTTCGAACGCTACCATTTTGACAAGGTACTCGACTACATCGCCGAGAATTACGCCCCTGAGCAATGCGAGAACGAGGAGCGCAAGTCGGACCTCCAGACGCGCCTGACCAAGTATGCAGAGCTTTCGGTGGGCAAAGAGGCACCCGACATCGCGGCGCCTGACAGGGACGGCAACGTGATCCGGCTCTCAAAGATCAGATCCGATTACACCCTCGTGGTCTTCTGGGCCAGTTGGTGCCCCCACTGCAACACCATACTGCCCGAGATCCACAGCCTCAGCCAGAGCAGCATCAACCCCAAAAAGATGCAGGTACTTTCCGTGTCGCTCGACAACGACAAGGATGAATGGACCGCTGCGCTGGACCAGGGTCAGTACAGCTGGATCAGCGTATCGGAATTGAAAGGCTGGGACAGCCAGTCGGCTGTCGATTACAACGTCTATGCCACCCCCACGATGTTCCTGCTGGACAAGGACAAGAGGATCGTGGCCAAGCCCATCACCATGGCGGAGCTGAAGGAGGCGCTGATGGGGGTGAATTTGCTGGAGTGAGGGAGGTTAAAATTGACGCGTTAATACGCAAATAAGTGAATACGTAAATACGGCAAATACGGTAATACGGTGAAATTGCCGTTGCGTTTCACCTTCGGATGTACACCTTACCGGACTGCCCTATGCATCCACGAGGGCGGTGAATTCGATCTCCACGAGCATGCCGGGCTGCACCAGTGACGACACTTCCACCATGGTGACGGCAGGTTTTATCTTGCCGAAAAACTCCCCATGGGCCCTTCCCACCGCCTCCCAGCGTGTGATGTCGGTGACGTAGATGCGGGTTCGGATCACCTGTTCGAGGCTGCCTCCCAACTCCTCGATGGCCGACCGTGCTTTCTGGATGATAAAGATAGTCTGCGCATAGGGATCATCCACGCCCACGACCCTGCCGGCCGCATCGACGGCGGTGGTGCCGGCGATCTCGATGACCTGGCCCCGCCGAATCCCACGGGAATACCCCACGTGGTCCTCCCAGACCGTTCCTGATGATACTCTTCTGACTTCCATGCTATATGATTTTAGATAATTGTCGCACCAATACCCCGGGCCTGCTCATGGAAGAAAACCCGGGAAACCACGCTTCAGCAAACGGGCGAGCGACAAAACGAGCTCCGTCGGCCCTTCCTCTCCGGCCATGTTCATGTTCTCCCCGGGATCGGACTGATGATCATAGAGTTCCCTGCCGACGAGCTGGCCTGCCTGTTCCTTATCTTTGTCCCATTGGTACCATTCCACGTACCGGTAGCGATCGGTCCGTACCGCATACCCCATGTATTCCTGGCCGTCGAGATGATCCCGCTCCCGGCTGAACCGTCCCCTCAGGAACTGGCTGTAGGCCGCTTCCTTCCAGGGTTGGTCCGGCCCCGACAACAGCGGCACCAAGCTCCTCCCCGGCAGGTATCCGGGCACCTCGAGCCCTGCCAGTTCACAAATGGTCGGATAGATATCGACGAACTCCGTCAGGGCGGATGTCTTGCCTCCCCTGGCGGTGACGCCATATCCGGAAAAGATCATGGGGACGCGGGTATCGATCTCGTAGTTGGTCTGCTTGCACCAGCCGTTGTGCTCTCCCAGTTTCCAGCCATGGTCGCCCCACAGCACCACCACGGTATTCCCGGCCAGGCCCAGCCGTTCCAGCTCATCCAGGAGGCGGCCGACCTGGGCGTCCACATAGGACACGCTCGCGTAGTAGCCATGCTTCAGGAGACGCTGCCGTGCCGTATCCAGCGGCTGCTGCGCCGGGTACGGGAGGTCCCGGAAATCCTCATACCCCCTCAGCTCATAGCTGTAATTCATGGCAAACGCCGGGCTTCCGTCAGGCAGGTATTGGTTCGGGGCCAGCGGCACCGACTGCCGGTCGTAGAGGTCCCAATACTTTTTGGGCGCATTGAAGGGCAGGTGCGGCCTGTAATACCCCACGGCAAGGAAGAAGGGCTTGTCGCCCTGACTGAACTCGCGCAGCTTCTCAATGGCAAGGGTGGTCTGGGCGCCGTCATAGTAGGCATCATCCCCCACGTCGGCCATCTCCGTGGCCACGGTCTTGATGTACCATTGCCCCAGCTGGTCGATGCGGTCCACACCATTCCCGATGTATTGCTGTTTCTTCTCCTCCACCCGTCTCAGGTTCTCGTCCGTGACATAGACCGCATCCGGATCGAATGGATAGCCGTCAATGTGAAGCTTCTCGGTCCAGGAGAGGGTATCCGGGATGGTGTTGTGAAAGATCTTGCCAATGCCGACCGTCGTGTATCCCTGCTGCCTGAAGTACTGCGGAAGGGTGACCACCTCCGGCATCCGGTCGCGGAAACTTGTATGCAGGTCCCACACCCTCAGCGAATCGGGGCGGAGACCCGTCAGGAGACTGGCCCGGGAGGGGTTGCAGACGGCCTGCTGGCAATAGGCCCGTTCGAATACCAAGCCCTGCGCCGCCAGCCGGTCGATGTTCGGGGTGATGGCAAAGGCATCGCCATAGGCCCCGATGTCGGGGCGCAGGTCGTCGACCGGGATAAAGAGGACATTGGGGGACAGGGGCTCCTTCTTGTCTTCGCCCCCCTGGCAGCCCGCAAGAAGAAAAAATCCGGGCAGAAGGAGCAGCAGCATGCAAAATGGTCTTGTGTTTATCATGACAGCGAATTCAGATGGGCAAGGCCGGAAGGAACACTCCTGCATGATCGCCTCGGCGCAGGACCCTGGCCTGTTTGCACATTGTAAAAATAACCACTCCCGGCGCCGAATCCAAATAAAACTGCCGTTTTCAGGCCGGGGGATCCAAGGACGGACCTTCCCCCGGGAGGGCCAGATTGCAAGCAATTGAGCGTGCCGTCGCATTTGCATGACATAAAATGTTATTTTTGAAGAACAATATCATTTTCGATGATGTTTTTTCTCTTGTCCGATCGGTTATCAATCTTCATCAACGTTAACGATAAATCCATTCCATTATGAAAAAGACCCTTTTGTCCGCAGTACTCCTTCTTTCCATTCTTGTTGTCAGCCCTGTCGCTTTCGGGCAGAAGAAAGACAAGAAGGAAAACGGGAAGGACTCCCTGCTCACCGCTTCCACCTTTTCAGCTTTGGAGTTCCGGAACATCGGCCCTGCCCTCATGTCGGGCCGTATCGCCGACATCGCCATCCATCCCGGCGACGAGCATACGTGGTATGTGGCAGTCGGCTCCGGCGGTGTCTGGAAGACCGAGAATTCAGGCATCACCTGGAAGCCCATCTTCGACGACCAGATCTCCTATTCCATCGGCTGTATCACCATCGACCCCAACAACCCCAATGTGGTGTGGGTTGGCACCGGCGAGAATGTGGGAGGCAGGCATGTGGGCTACGGCGACGGCATCTACCGCAGCGATGACGGCGGCGCCTCCTGGAAGAACATGGGGCTGAAGGAGTCGCATCACATCTCGAAGATCATTGTCCACCCTGAGAATCCTGACATCGTATGGGTGGCGGCACAGGGGCCCCTCTGGTTCAAGGGCGGAGAGCGGGGGTTGTACATGACCACCGACGGCGGCACCACCTGGACCAAAACGCTGGGCGACGAGGAGTGGACGGGCGTAACCGACATCGTGATCGACCCGCGTGACCCGGACAGGTTGTATGCGGCCACGTGGCAGCGGCACCGCAACATCGCCGCCTACATGGGCGGCGGTCCCGGCAGCGGCCTTCACCGGTCGACCGACGGCGGCCTCACCTGGCAACAACTCAAGAAGGGCCTGCCCGGGTCCAACATGGGCAAGATCGGCCTGGCCATCTCACCGCAGAATCCCGACGTACTGTATGCCGCCATCGAGCTTGACCGCAGGACGGGCGGCGTCTACAAGTCCACCGACCGCGGGTCGTCCTGGAGCAAACAGTCGTCTGCCGTGTCCGGCGCCACCGGGCCGCATTATTACCAGGAGCTGTATGCCTGTCCGCACCACTTCGACAGGATCTACCTGGTGGACGTGCGCATCCAGGTGTCCAACGACGGAGGCAAGAATTTCGAGCGTCTGGATGAGAGCCGCAAGCACAGTGATAACCATGCCATCGTTTTCAGGAAGGACGACCCGGAATACCTTTTGATCGGCACCGACGGCGGCCTCTACGAGACCTTTGACGAAGCCCGGAACTGGCGTTATGTCGCCAACCTGCCCGTCACCCAGTTCTACAAGCTGGCCCTCGACGATGCCGAACCCTTTTACAACATTTACGGCGGCACCCAGGACAACAGCACTCAGGGCGGCCCCTCCCGCACCGACAGCTGGCAGGGCATCACCAATTCCGAATGGTCCATCGTCCTTGGCGGCGACGGACACCAGCCGGCCACCGAGCCCGGCAACCCCGACATCATCTACGCCCAATCGCAGGAAGGCGAGCTGCACCGCATCGACATGACCACCGGCGAGCAAGTGTACATCAAACCCCAGCCCGCAGAGGGTGACGTTTACGAGCGCAACAACTGGGATTCGCCCATCCTGGTGAGCCCCCACTCCCCCACCCGCCTCTACTTCGGCTCCCAGCGGCTGTGGCGGTCCGACGACCGGGGCGACAGCTGGACAGCCATCTCTGACGACCTTACCCGCAACCAGGAAAGGATCGCCCTGCCCATCATGGATAAACGCTGGAGCTGGGACTCCCCCTGGGATTTCGAGGCCATGTCCAACTATAACACCATCACCTCCGT
>CAYLTG010000199.1:0-5445 GCA_964386225.1 uncultured Bacteroidales bacterium | reverse complement strand
TTCTCCTGCTTGACACTTGCTTGCTTATCTTCGACATTGGCAAAAAGACTCTCCTTCATACTTCTCAAAATTTTGTGAAATGAATATTGTAACTAATTGTAAGTGAGTGAGATATAACCCTAAACAACCTTTTATGATCGCCAAGCGAAGATACAACACATAGGGAAGCTAACGCAAAAGCATTTTTAAACACAATATTGTTGAAAAAACGCTATGTTGTTGAGTGCAAAAAAAATAAGCTTTTGACATCTGTTTTATTAACAAATTTTTAATAAAAATTTAACCAGGATGCCCCTCCGGGGCCATCTATGCCAAACCATTGTTATCTATGCATTTATAACTATTTTGGAGGGTTCCGGCCCGTATGATACAAAAAAAAATCCAACCAGAACCGGATGCAATGAACAATTATTCCATAGTAAAAAAACGGGGTGTCCCCGGGCCGGATTTTAATCCCGAAAAATACCTAAAAGTCGAGGCTGAGGCTGAGGTAGAAAATGGAGGGCTGCACCACCATGTCCTCCACGCCCCAGGCCACGTCGGCACGGATGAAATAGCCCAGCAGCCGGGTCCTGGCGCCAAAACCGAAACCGCCCACAAGGGGATCCTTCTGCACTTTGACGGTGATATTCAGGGGCGACTGCTCGATCTTATTGGTAAAGAGGTAATTGTCATCATCGTATGGATGAAGGCCAGTCCAGGCTGAACCCACGTCACCGAACCCGACGATCTGAAAGTTGTTCAGGAAATCGGACTTGATCGGGCTCTTGGCAAAGTACCGGAAGATCGGGAACCGGACCTCCGTATTGAATACTGCAAAACTGTTTCCGTTCCGGATGTTCTGCTTGAAACCGCGCATGTTGGTGGCCAGCGTCTGGAAGGCATAGTTCTGCGTGTAGTCGATGGGGGTGTTGTTGGAGAACTTTGGGAACAGCCAGTTGTCCACGCCGCCCATATAATAGATGAGTCGGTTATTGCCAAAAGAGGAGCTCATGGCGAAACGGTTGGCCCAGATCAGCACCCGGTGGATCTGCTGGTAGTTCCTGAAATCCACGCCCAGCACGATCAGGTTTTGGTTCTGGCCCTCGATGAATTGGTAATACTCGCCGAATACCTTGAACCGTGTGCCCTGGTAAAGGTTCATGCCGAGGTCCTTGGTGTCGTCATAAATGAACTCGCCCTTGGCCCCGACGATATTGCGGAATGCATCCGGCTCGGCAAGGGTGGTGGCGTCGGTTGACATGTACACGGCATTGTCGTTCCGGTAGGATGCCGTGCCCCTTACCGCCATGACCCTGTTGAAGGGCCACTTCACCACATAGAAGAGCTCATGGGTGAATACCCTGACGATGTTGTTGAAGGCATCATACCCTTCCACGCCCTGCCGGTGAAAAATGATCTCCTTGTCGAGCCTTTTTTTCAGGTTCGCATAACTGAGCAGGTATTCATTGTTGGCCAGGTTCAGGTTCAGGCGCACCCCGCCGATGATGCGGTAATCCTCCAGGAGGTCGGTGACCCCCACCTTTGTCAGGAAATTGAGGCCGGGGTTCAGGATCGGGTTCCCTCCCGTGAATGGCTGGTACATCTGGTTAAGGAACGTGAAATTGATCTGGGTGACGATCTCGTTGATGAAATACTCCACGTTGTAGTTGAGCCGCTTGGGGTCATCGCTTTCATCTACCCTTCTCTGTCCGGCAAGCGGCACAAGCAGGTTGGTGTAGCGGTAGTCGCCCTGCGTCCTTTCCGCATCGAACTTGTAATCGTTGATGTCGATGCGGTCAGCCCCTCCTTCCGGTCGCTCCGCATTCCATTCTTCGACGGCCTCGCTCTGCCTCACCGTCCGGAAGCCCCGGCTGACACCGGTCAGGCCGGCGGTGCCCCCCCCTGTCTCCTCGGTGCGTACCTTCCGCTCGCCGTACAGGTTGACCTGGCCGGCCATGTGGGGCGTATTGGCCAGGGTGAGCGGCGTGAGGGCCGACACCGGCACCTGGTCGTGCACCTGCACAAGGTACTCCCGGTCCCTGAAGATCACCTGGCCGATCTTCCCCACGTCGGGAGCCACATCCTGCATCAGGATGTTCCTGGTATAATCGGTGATCGGGAACGAGTTGGTGAAATAACGGTAGTGGGTGGTGGTGTCAATGTAGCTGATGGCACTGTCGAACCAGCCGATGTACCGGTTGTAGATCCCATTCTGGTCGCTCAGGTACGTGATGTAACCCGGCTCATAGGTCATCGCCTGGTATTCGTTGGCCAGGGGCGTGCTGGTGACCCGCCGGAGGATGTTGCTCTCCCGCGATGCCTGGTAAAGGAAGAGGTCATATTTCTTCTGGACCTCGCCGGGGTCGTACCTCGGCTCATTCCGCAACGTATCGCTGATCCTGTTGGAACTGAAGATGATGTCGCCCGAATTGTTGATGAACCGCGGGTTGAGGTCATCGTAGTGGTCGCGGGTGATCTGCTCGTAGGAATTGGCTGCGATGTCGTATACGAAGATGTCGGTCTGGCCCCGGATCACGGCCGACATTACCAGCTTGAAACCGTCAGGGGAATAAGCGAAATCGAGGATCTTCTCGAACTGGAACAGGGTGATCTTCTCCGATTTCCTGTCATCCAGCACATAATAGTACATCATGGGTTCCCCCTTGCGCTCGACCATGATGGCCAGGATCCTTCCGGAGGGATGCCACGCCATGAGGGGATACGAGTAGTCGACCTTTTCATCGAGGCGGTACCCTTCCTTCAGCACCTTCTTCCGCTTGTTCGTGCGCAGGTCCTTCAGGTAGACCTTGTATTTCCCGTACCGGTTAAAGGTATAGGCGGCATAGGTCCCGTCGGGACCGATCCTGATGTTGTCGTACACGGCCTTGTCCTTGATCTTTTTTTGGATGCGATCCTCCGGCAATTCCCCGAGGCCGTCCATCTGGCCGTACCGCTCGCGGTAATGGTCCAACGCCTCCTTCGAAAGGTTCTTGAAGGAAATGCCAAGGATGTAAAGGAACCCGCTTTCAAGCCGCCGGCTGACCTTCGACATGTAGATGATGTTGGAAATGGACGATTCACCGTATTTCTCTGCAATGTACTGCCAGAAGGCATGGCCGGCATAGGTGGCCTCCTCGCCCGTGAGCTGGTTGAACTTGTCGAAACGCCCGGAAAGGATCCCATCTTTCACCCGGTTGTCGATCTCCGAATTCCAGTCCTCGGACACGTAGGAGACCAGCCCGTTCATATACCAGTCAGGGAAGGGGAACAGGGAGGTGTTCTTGATCTGGGATCCGATGGACGTGCCATACAACAGCTGGTTGACGATGGTCTGGGCGATCCCGGCGCGGATCTGGCGGTCGAAATTCTGGTGGTTCCCGTCAAAATAAAGGAATACCTTCTTGCCGACGATGTGGGTCACGCCGCCGGTGTTGTAACTTTCATTCTGGATGAGGCCGATGTTGCTTTGCTTGAGGTCGGTAAGCGTATTGTAGATGATGAACTGTATCTTGTCGTCGAGGCTGGTGTCGAGTTTGTCCTCGATGCCTTCCAGGTTCTCCTCGATGAAGCGGGCCGTATACAGGGCAAGCTCCTTGCCGCCCAGGTAGAAATAGATGTCGTAATTGTCGTATTTGTAATAGGTCCACTGGAATTCCTTGTATTGCACCCTGTTCTTCCCGAAATCCATTTGCATGCCGTTGTAGAACTGGCCCGCCAGGGGTGTGACCAGCAACATGGCGGCAACCAGAAGCACCCTCCCCGGAGAAATATGGAAACCTTTGTGCCTATCGTAGTAATGCTTCATTCAGTCAGGGAATAGAACGCCAATTCACATGCTAAAATAAACATTATTCTCACTTGGATATTGTTTAAAACGCCGCAAAATCGCAAAGGTTCTGCCTGCCGGGCAAAAATCGGGCAACTGCGGAAACCACGGGGCGGGGTAATGACCGGGAAGGCGGAAGGCAGCCCGTCTGAGGCATGGGATCAGTCCAGCTTGAGCACGGCGAGGAAAGCGGACTGCGGCACCTCCACGTTGCCTACCTGGCGCATCCGCTTTTTACCTTTCTTCTGCTTTTCAAGCAGTTTCCTTTTCCGCGTGATGTCGCCCCCGTAACATTTGGCCGTCACGTCCTTGCGCACCGCCTTGACGGTCTCGCGGGCAATGATCTTGGCCCCGATGGCGGCCTGTATGGCGATGTCGAACTGCTGCCTGGGGATGAGCTCCTTGAGCTTTTCACACATCCTGCGGCCGAAGTTATAGGCATTGTCGGCATGGATCAGGCTCGACAGGGCATCGACCGACTCCCCGTTGAGGAGGATGTCCAGCTTGACCAGCCTGGCCGGCTTGAACCCTGTCTGGTAATAATCGAAGGAGGCATACCCCTTGGAAATGCTTTTCAGCTTGTCATAAAAATCGAAGACGATCTCGCTCAAGGGCATTTCAAATGCGATCTCCACGCGGTCGGTGCCTATGTAGACCTGGTTTTTGAGGGTCCCCCTTTTATCAATGCAAAGCTTCATGATCGAACCGATGTATTCAGAGCGGGAGATGATCTGGGCATGGATGAAAGGTTCCTCGATGTGGTCGACGTATTTCGGGTCCGGCATGCCCGAGGGGTTGTGCACCTCCATGGTCTCACCCCTGTTGGTGATCACCTTGAAGGAAACGTTGGGCACCGTGGTGATGACGTCCATGTCGAACTCCCGGTCGAGCCGCTCCTGGACGATCTCCATGTGCAGCAGCCCGAGGAAACCGCACCGGAATCCGAAGCCGAGGGCGGCTGACGATTCGGGCTCGAACGACAGGGAAGCGTCGTTCAACTGCAGTTTTTCGATGGAAGCCCGCAGGTCCTCGTAATCGTCCGCATCCACCGGGTAAATGCCGGCGAACACCATGGGCTTCACATTCTCGAAACCCTCGATGGCTTTGGCGCATGGCCTTTTCACATGGGTGATGGTATCGCCTACCTTCACCTCTCGGGAGGTCTTGATGCCGGAGATGATGTAGCCCACATCGCCCGCACTGAGTTGCTCCCGCGGCTCCATCCCCAGCTTGAGCACCCCCACCTCGTCGGCTTCGTACTCCTTGCCGGTGGCCACGAATTTGACATGGTCCGACTTCCGGATGGTGCCGTTCATGATCCTGAAATACGCCACGATGCCGCGGTAGGAATTGAAAACGGAATCGAAGATCAGCGCCTCCAGGGGTGCGTCGGGATCACCGGCAGGTGCCGGGACCTTCTCGATGATGGCGTCGAGGATCCTGTCCACACCATACCCCGTCTTGCCGCTGGCCTCGATGATGTCGTCACGCTGGCATCCCAGGAGGTCTACGATCTGGTCTTTCACCTCATCGGGCATGGCAGCCTCCAGGTCCATCTTGTTAAGCACGGGAATGATCTCCAGGTCATGCTCGATGGCCAGGTAGAGGTTGGAAATGGTCTGGGCCTGGATCCCCTG
>CAYLTG010000198.1:0-5496 GCA_964386225.1 uncultured Bacteroidales bacterium | reverse complement strand
TGTGTTCAATCGTTGCAAAAATATAAAAAGCAGGACAAGAGCCATGGAAAAGTAGTACAAGTCACTGCATTCATCCCGGATCATTCACCGGCTCGCCTTCCTGGTCCGCGATCCATTCCATGATCTTTTTCCTTCCGATCTTCCCGGCGGATGATTCCGGGAAGAATTCCGTGAAAAACACTTCGCGGGGTCGTTCAAAACGTTCAAGGCCTGCCGTATCGAGCACGGCTCGCAGGTTTTCCGGTTTCCGCCGGCCGCCCAGTTCCACTACGAGGACCACCTTTTCCCCGAGTACGGGGTCGGGCCTGCCGGCCAACACGACCCGGTTGTCAAGGTGTGCCTGCAGCTTGCCCTCCACCACTTCGGGGTTCACCTTCACGCCGCCGGTATTGATCACGTGGTCGATCCTGCCCAGGTACCTGAATGCGTTGACGGAAACAAGGCTCACCTGGTCGTTGGTGGCCAGCCCGTCGATCCCCAGCAGTCGGTCAGTGATCAGCAGGCAGCCGCGGTGGTCCGTACCGAAGGTCACACCTTCCAATGCACGGTAATGGCCTTCCCTGTCCGGTCCGTTCACCTTCCTCATGGCCACATGGGTCAGGGTCTCCGTCATGCCATAGGTATGATGGATGCAGTTGGGCAGGTGTTTCAACCTCATTTCCTGGTGGGCATCCATCCCGGCTCCGCCGATGATCACGTTGCGGATGCTGCCGAGCCATTGCGCCCCGCCATCGGCATCCAGGACATGATGCAGCTGCATGGGCGTCAGGGCCACAAAATCGGGCGGCGGCACCAGGCTTTCCATGGGGTTTGAGGATGGGTATACGGTCACCAGGTCCAGCCCGAGCACGAAAGCCCTAACCACCATCATCTTACCGGCGATATAATCCACCGGCAGGCAGAGCAGGGCCTTCTCACCGCGGCGGAGGCCGAGGAATTTCCCGGTGCGCCGGGCGCTGCCCACCATCTGCTCCTTCGCCACCCGGATGGTCTTGGGGGCGCCGGTGGAGCCGGAGGTGAGGACATCCATGTGGGTGTCATCCGACAGCCACTCCCGGATGAACAGCTGGAGTTTCTTCTGCCAGCCCGGCGCCGACCACGATCCCAGGATATTCTCCGCATCGCGCAGGAGGTCGCCGGGGGTCATCGACCTTCCGTTGAGTATGAGGGATGTGCGCCTTGGATCCAAACTTGACTGCCTTTAAGCGATGTAAAATACGAAAAAGATCAAAATACCTGTCCCATGTCCCACGAACGGTCCGGATCATGGAACAACTGGCCGCTCCGGATCTCCAGGGGGGAAGGGATGTTGTTGATGTATAATTGTCCCGTGCCGAGGCCCTGTGGCATGGTGCTGTTCAGTGTATGGGTCCACTGCGCGATGGCGTTCAGTCCGATGTTCGATTCGAGGGCCGAGGTGACCCACCAGCCGATCTCGCGAGCAGCCGCCAGGCTGATCCATTTTGCCGACTCTTCCAGTCCGCCGGTGAGGCTTGGCTTCAGGATGATGTAGGCAGGCCGGACGGCATCGAGCAGGGCGGCCCGTTGTACCATGTCCTCGATCCCGATAAGCTCCTCATCCAGCGCGATGGGGACGGGCGACAGCTCGCACAGGCGGGCCATGGCACCGGCCTGCCCCTGCCGGATGGGTTGTTCGATGGAATGGAGCCTGAACTCCGAGAGCCTTTTCAGTTTTTCGAGGGCCTCCCCGGGACTGAAGGCACCGTTGGCATCCACCCGCAATTCCAGGTCGGAAGGGCCGTATTCCTTTCTTATCTCTTTCAGGAGCGCGAGTTCCGACTCAAAGTCAAGGGCGCCGACCTTAAGCTTCAGGCAGGTGAAGCCATCCCGGAGCTTTTCCCGGACCTGGTCCTTCATGAAGCCGATCCCCCCCATCCATACCAGGCCGTTGATGGGGATGGCGTCCCTGCCGGCCGTGAAGCGCGACGGGAACAGGACCCTGTTTCCGCCCGAATGCAGATCCAGGAGGGCCGTCTCAAGGCCGAAGCGGATGGATGGGAACCCCTTCAGCAGGGGGTCCTCCATCTGGTCGGCACGGTCGATCCGGAGGAGGCACTGTTCCAGCCGGTTCTCGAATTCCGGGGTGGCGTCCGGGCTGAGCCCGGGGATGAGGCTGCACTCCCCGGCGCCTGTCCGCCCTTCGGGGCCGGGGGATCTCAGCACGATGAACCAGGAATCCTTGGTGGTGAGTATGCCGCGGGAGGTGCCGCCGGGTCTTTTGAAGGTCAGTGTGAATTTCTTGTATGTGGCCGTGATCCCTTGCATGGTGCTGGCTTGACGGCTAGATGATCAGCCCGATCCCGAAGGTGAGGGAGAACAGCAGGCTGGCGATGGCGAGTTTCTTCAGGTAGGGGTCCAGTTCTTCGGGGATGGTGTTCCTGAAGACCACGACCACGTTGATCCAAAGGAGCGGGATGGTAAGCAGGAAGAGCATCTGGAAGGGGGAGTGGTAGTTGATGATCATGTAGGTGAGGCCGGTGACCACCGATCCAAGCAGGAGGAACAGATGGTACCAGCGTGCCTTTTCGATCCCCATGATCACCACCAGGGTGTTCTTTCCGCTTTCCTTGTCGTTGACCCGGTCGCGCATGTTGTTCAGGTTGAGGACGCCGGCGCTAAGGAAACCCATGGCGGCACCAGGCAGCAGCACCTCCCATTTCAGGGTGTGGGTGTTCAGGAAATAGGTGCCCAGGACACCTGTGAGCCCGAAGAAGATGAATACGAACAGGTCCCCGAAGCCGGAGTATCCGTAAGGGTTATCCCCGATAGTATACTTGACCGCGGCGGCGATGGCACCCAGCCCCAGCACAAGGAAAAGGGCCACGTAGAGAACCGGGATCCCCCTGGTCCCTTCGTAGATGAGCCACAGCCCGGAGGCGAGGGAGAGGATCATGAAGGTGATGACCATCCGTTTCATGGCTGCCGGCGCAATGACGCCGCTCTGCACGGCCCGCACCGGTCCCACCCGGTTCGAGCTGTCCACGCCGTGCTTGCTGTCGCCATAATCGTTGGCGAGGTTGGAGAGGACCTGCAGGAAGAGGGTAGTCACGGCGGCCAGGATGGAGACCCTGAGGTTGAACATGCCGTCGTAATAGGCGACGAAACAGCCCAGCGCCACACTCGAAAGGGCGAGGGGTAGCGTCCTCAGCCGGAATGCCTCTATCCATGCCTTCGTCTTCAACGCGACGTAATTTTCTACAAATTAAGGAAATTTCGGGAACTTCTTGAAGTCCGGGTCCCTTTTTTCGAGGAACGCGTGCTTGCCCTCCTGGGCCTCGTCGGTGAGGTAGTACAGCAGGGTGGCATTGCCTGCGAGTTCCTGGATGCCGGCCTGTCCGTCGAGCTCGGCGTTGAGGCCCATCTTGATCATGCGCAGGGCCATGGGGCTCCGCTTCATCATGATCTGGCACCATTCCACGGTGGCATCCTCAAGCTGATCGAATGGGACCACCTTGTTGACCATGCCCATTTTCTCGGCTTCCTCGGCCGTATACTGCAAGTTGAGGAACCAGATCTCGCGCGCCTTCTTCTGGCCCACGTGGCGGGCGAGGTAGGAAGAGCCGAAACCTGCATCAAAACTACCCACTTTCGGCCCGGTCTGGCCGAAGATGGCGTTCTCGGAAGCGACGGTCAGGTCGCACATCACATGGAGCACATGACCGCCGCCGATGGCATACCCGTTCACCATGGCGATCACCGGCTTGGGGAGCGACCGGATCTGGCGCTGCACATCCAGCACGTTGAGCCTGGGGACGCCGTCCTTGTCGACGTAACCGCCCTTGCTCTTCACGTTCTGATCGCCGCCGCTGCAGAAGGCCTTGTCGCCCGCACCGGTGAGTATCACCGTGTAGATGTCCTGGTTCTCGCGGCAGATGCGGAAAGCATCCCCCAACTCGAACACGGTGGTGGGCCGGAACGCATTGTACACCTCGGGCCGGTTGATGGTGATCTTCGCGATGCCTTCCCACAACTCGAACAGAATGTCTTCGTATTTTTTCAGTGTCTTCCAGTCTCTTTGCATGCCTGTCAATGTTGTTTTTTTTGGAACAGCAAAGGTCGTAAAATGTTTAATAAGAAAGCGTTATTCTTTGAGTTTCTTGAAGTAATCCTTCAGGATGCGGGCGTTTTTCCTGTTGGGAGTGCGTACCTCCAGGATGGCGGGCCGGCCGCCTTCCTGCGGGCCGAAGAAACGGGGGAGCATGGCATTCAGCTCCTGCAGGTTGCAGGACTGGTAGTAGGGTACGTTGAAACCGCGGGCGATGAACTCGGCCGTCCACTGGTGGTGTGCTTCAAAGAACTCCTCGAGCTGGCCGGTATCTCCCGGCCCGGGGATGAACCTGAAGATGCCCCCGCCACCGTTGTTCATGATGATGATCCGCAGGTTGCCTTTCAGGTGGTGGTTCATCAGGGCGTTCGAGTCGTAGAAGAAGCCCAGGTCGCCGGTGATGAGGACGGTAGGCCTCCTGTTGACAAAGGCGGCACCTGCCGCTGTGGACACGGTTCCGTCGATGCCGGAGGTGCCGCGGTTGGAATGAAAGGTGAAGCGCCCTTTCTGCCTGAACAGCTGCGCATACCGCACGGGGGTGCTGTTTCCCAGTTGGATGTTGCCCCCGGGGGGGATGGCCCCGAGGACGGTCTCGAAGACCTTCAGGTCGGAATAGTCGCAGGCCTCCAGAAATGCCTGGTGCCGCTTCTCCGACCGCTCATCCCTCGCCTCCCACCTCCGGGAGTAATCACTCTGCACGGGTGCGACATGGGGTTGCAACAGCCGGAAGAACGCCAGCGGGTCCATGGGAATGCTGTCGGTAAGGCACTGGTAGGTGTCCATTTCCGGGGTCACAGGGTCGATGTTCCAGTGCTGGCCGGGGGGATGCTCCCTCAGGAACGATTTCACCATCTTGGAGATCACATTGCCTCCGAACGTGACCAGCAGTTCCGGCGTGAAGTCTTCCGCCTCATGGTCGCTGATGGTATGGACCACCCGGTCGATGCACGGGCAGGAACATTCGCCCATGAGGTTGGACGTGGTCTCGGTGAGGAGCACCACCGAAGGATCGCTCACCAAATCCTTCAGGACTTCCTTCCACGCCGGCTCGGGGTCCATCATGCCGGCGATCAGCAGTTTCCGGGCAGCTTTGTTCCATTTTTGCACAAACCCCTGCAACTCCTTTTCATCCATTTCGCCGGGAGGGCTTTCCACGGGGGTGACCTGTGGTTCGAACGGGATGCTATCAGCCTGGTTGTAGATGGGCTCGGCAAAGGGCATGTTAATGTGCACCGGGCCGCAGCCATTGACCATGGTGAGGTCGATGGCCCTGTTGATGGCCTCCGCCGCCGCCCTGAACTCCTCCTCATCCCCGATCTCGCCGGGAACCTGGAAGCTGGCCTTGATGTAATTGGCAAAGACGTTCACCTGGCGGATGGTCTGGCCGTCGCCCTGGTCGATCAGCTCCGGGGGCCTGTCGGCGGTGATCA
>CAYLTG010000197.1:0-5577 GCA_964386225.1 uncultured Bacteroidales bacterium | reverse complement strand
TGGACCATCATGCCAACGGACTGGCCACCTGCGTGCTGAGGCCCTCCGACATCTACGGTGAGATGGACCCCTACCACATCGGCTCCCTCATCAACATGGCAAAAGGCGGGTTCTACGTCAGGCTGGGCAACGGGAGGTCCAAATGCCAGCACGTCTATGTGGGCAATATGGCCCATGCCCTCCTTCTGGCTGCGGCCGCGCTGGTCAATGGGAACACCAGGATCGGGGGGGAGGTGTACTTCATCACCGACGGACCGGGATCCAATTTCTTCACATTCTTCGACCAGGTGGTGAGGGGTGCCGGATACCGCATCTGGCCGCGCAACCTTTGGCTTCCCAGGGGATTGGCATATGCCATGGGATCCGTCTCGGAATTCATGGCCTCCATCGTCTCCCTTTTCAGGAAATACAATCCCAAGTTCAGCCGGTTTGCAGTCACCTACACCTGCACCGACTTTACCTTCAGTTCCGACAAGGCAAGGGATCACTTTGGCTTCGAACCGAAATACGGAAAGGAAGAGGCGCTGGAAAGGACCATCGCCTACTATGCAAAAGAGAGGGCGGGGGCCTTCGGGTCCTAGCCCGCGGGGGCCGTGTGCAGGAAATCGATGAGCCGGGCCGTCGCCCTGGCGCGGTGGCTCACCTTGTTCTTCTCGGACAGGTCCATCTCGGCGAAGGTTACCTGGTACCCGTCCGGCTGGA
Source organism: uncultured Bacteroidales bacterium (assembly GCA_964386225.1). Taxonomy (GTDB): domain Bacteria; phylum Bacteroidota; class Bacteroidia; order Bacteroidales; family JAADJA01; genus JAADJA01. The sequence goes on along the minus strand of CAYLTG010000197.1, from coordinate 4,875 downwards.
ATATGGGATCATACCCGAATCCCTTGTCGCCCGCCCTGCTCCGCCGGATGAAGCCGTCCACGACGCCTTCGAACAGGTGTTCCTCCCCGCCCAGGATGAGTGCGATCACGGTCCTGAAACGGGCGGTCCGGAGGTCCTGGTCCTCCATCTCCCGGAGCACCTTGTCCATGTTCTTCTGGTGGTCATGCCCCGGCCCGGCATACCGGGCCGAATAAACGCCCGGTCTTCCGCCGAGGGCTTCGATCTCAAGGCCCGTATCGTCTGCAAAACAGTCTTTGCCATAGCGCTCTTTGACGAACCGTGCCTTCATAAGGGCATTGCCCTCCAGCGTCGGCGCCGTCTCCGGGATATCCTCGAAGCACCCGATATCGGCCAGGGAGAGGATCCGGAACCGGTCGCCCACGACCGCACTGATCTCCTCGAGCTTATGCTTGTTGTTGGTGGCGAAAACGATCTCTTTCATAAGGAATATATTGCAAGTATAAAAAAATCCCGGGTTACAGACCCGGGATCCAGGATGCAAACGTATTCTTTTACGGGAGCTGGTTGGCCCTGTAGCTCGCGGTGGAGACCTGGGGGATGGTGCTTCCGTATTTTTTGTTGATGGCTTCGATGAACAGGTTGGCCACCATGGCATTCCCCTTTGGCGTCAGGTGGAGCCCGTCGAGGGAGAATGCATTGCCGGTGATGAACCCGGTCGAGAGCGTCTCCCCGTCGGAGGCGTAGCCGTCGTTTACGCTGGCAAGGAACGAGTTCACGTCCACCAGGGCCAGGCCGAACTGGTTCGCCAGCTGGGCGATGGATTCATTGTACCCGCTGATCGCCGCGTTCACGGCAGCCGCCTCGGCGGCATCCACCACATAATGGCCGGGGATGGGCACCGGTGCCTGCAGGATGGGGTTGAACCCGCCCCAGAACGCACATTTCAGGGAGTCCTGGGGAACCGTGAGGGTGAGGTATTCGCCGCTGGTCATCTGCCGGAATCCGAGCTGCGTGGAGGCATCCTCGATGATGAAATAGTTGGGCCCTGCCTGGTATTGGAAGCCGAGGGGTCCGAGGTACTGGTTCAGCATGTCGGCCTGCTCCTGGGTAACCACGTATCCATTGGCCGGCACCGTGGTGAAGAACGGGGAATTGAGGATGTCGGGCACATTGCCGATGGCCCCTTTGGCCCCGCCGGAGGTCATGGTCTGCAAGATGTTGCTCATGAAGAACCCGAAGTAGGGTGGGCTGGTGAGGGTGTCGCCCACACCGCCGTTCATGGCGTATCCGAGCGCGTCGTTGGCGCCGATCCACACCGTGAAGAAGGTGGGCTGCTGTGCGATCGCATCAGTTAGGACGGTCACCGTTTCGGAGCTTGCAAAGCGCCCGAAGAACGGGTTCAGTGTTGCGTACGCGGGGGCGAACAGGTGGAACGACTTGGCTCCCGGGACGCCCATGTTGTTGAAGGGACCCTGGACAGGCGTGAAAAGCTCGGTCTGCAGCTCGCCCTGGTCGGCGTTAGGATCGGCGAGTACCGGCCCCAGCGAGGTATTGCCGAGGCAGTCGGTGGAGTAACCCACCACCAGCTTGGTGCGGAACACCGCACCCTGGGGGGTGGGGATGAACCCGACGCCGCGTTCGGTGGCCATCAGGGGCTGGGTGAATTCCCCGCCGCCCACTTTTTTGAGCTGCTCCGCCATGATGGCCGGGAACGAGGTCTCCTGGCCCTCCTTATAAAGAGCACCGTCGGCATAGCCTGCCGTCAGGGAGTTCCCGAGGGACACGACCTTGGTGAAGTCGGCACTGCCGCTGGTGTATTCGTAGTCGTCCAACTGCGGTTCGCAGGAATAGACCAGCACCCCGGCCAGTGCAATGAGAAGGATATGTTTGAATTTCATCTTATGTCCGATTTAAGGTTAGAAACTATAACTTACGCCAATGCCGGGGATCATGGCCCGGGTCGTGTAGGTGCCGCCGAAGTTGCCCGGCTCGTAGCTTTTTTCGTCCTGCAGCCCGTTGGTCTGCAGGTACGACAGGTCGATGCTCAGGCCCTTGACGGGTTCGATCGACACACCGAAGGTGAAGGCCAGGGTATTGAGGCTCACCGTCTCGGGGGTGAAATAGTTCTCGTCGGTGGGGGTGGGGTCATAGTAGATTCCGGCGCGGGCCGCAAGCCAGTCGGTGAAGCGGTACTCCCCTCCGAGCCTCCAGATGAGCGAGTTCTTGTAGTGGCGCGGGTTCCTCGAGTCGGCAAGCAGGTCGTTGTTCACTTTGAAGTCGATGATCAGTGAATCGTACGCCGACCAGAAGACGTAGTTGATCTCGGCGGCGAGGGTCAGCTTCTCAGATACATCCCAGGCAATGCCGGCATCCAGGTTGGCCGGCAGGGGCAGCTCCGCATTGAAGTTGCCCGATGCGGGGAAACTTTGCGCCAGGGCCTCCGGGATCTCCGAGAATTTGGTGTCGCCATTGTCCATCTTCATGGTCACCTTGCTCCGGTAGTCCACTCCGATGCTCAGGTGATCGGCGGGCTTCAGCAGGATGCCCACATTAAACCCCAGGCCGGTGGTGCTGCCGTTCATGTTGAACTGACCGTCGATGGGCGACGGGACCGCCCGCGTGAGGTCGACGCTACCGGTGGCGATGGTGAGCCCCGCGCCGATCCCGAACGATTCGTTCACCTGGAAGGCGACCGTCGGTTGTATGAAGATGGTCTGCAGGGCGATCTCCTGGACCAGGTACCGGCCCTGCCAGTCAGGGTCCCAGTTGGTGGAACTGCCGAAGGGGGTGTAGACACCCACGCCCACGGCAAGCTCGTCAAGAACCTTGGCCGCCCCGTAAAGGTAAAAGGGCGTGCCCATGGGGTTGTCCGTGGTCGCTTCGTAATCAGAGTTCGAAGCCCGGTACAACGCCGTGGAGAACAGCGGACTGACACCGGCAGAGAAACTGTAATTGTCTTTCATGAATGTCAGGGAACCGGGGTTGTAGAAAATACTGCTGGCCCCAAAGGCGAACGGTGCGCCGATTAACCCGATACCGGTCTGTTTCTGACCTTGCAGCCTGACCTGGTATCCTCCCGCCATAAGCTGCTGAATAGCAAGCATCAGGACAAGGAGAAAAGTAGATGATTTTCTCATACTGATTGATTTGATTAAGATTGCGCGGCGAAGATAGTAAAAATTAAAAGTTCAATATATTTATCTGAATTGCATGTGATTGCGGGTATTCAGGTAATGTCAGTTGACGGCAGCAGGCAGCATGGGATTTGGTCTTTCAGAAGCCGAGATAGAAATCACGGGTGAATTCGCGGTATTCTTCCGTGAAACTGTTGTCGGTGTTCCGGATGGTCAGAGTCCCTTGTTCCGGCCGTTCCCCGCGGCGGCCGTATTCGAGGAGGACCCGGTTATGGTCTTTGCCGGGTTTGGGCCTGACCATGAGTTTCCTGGTCAGGATCAGGCCCGCGCCTGCGGCCTCCGCCGTCAGGACCGGCGCGCGGTGGGCCGGGATGATCAGGCTGCTGGTTCCTTCCCCGGTCAGCAGTCCCGCCATTCCTTTGACGAGGTCGGTCAGCGGGAGCAGGTCATTGTGCTTCGACAGGTTCCGTGCTGGGTGCGGGGAGCGCTGGCTGTTCTCGAAGTAGGGGGGATTGCAGACGATCACGTCGAAAATGTTCCGTTCGGACAGGGCCAGGTCCTGCAGGGACTGGTGACGCGCTGACAGTCTTTCTTTCCAGGGGCTCCGTGCGAAATTCCCGGCGGCGTCGGCAATGGACCCGGTGTCCACGTCGATGCCGAGGATCCGGGCATTGCATCGTTGGGCCAGCATCAGGGCCACAATGCCGCTGCCGGTGCCGATGTCCAGGATGCATGCGGGGGAGCCGAGCCGGGTAAAAGCACCCAGGAGTACGGCATCGGTGGACAGCTTCATGGCGCTCCGGGAGTCGTCCAGGCTGAACTGCTTGAACCTGAAGGGGGCCCTGGGTGTCATGGCGCCAGGTAGATGTCGATCAGTCCCTCGGGTGCCGCCACATGGAGCTCGCGTTTTTCCCGGTCCACCCGGAGGATCACCTCGTCGGTCACCGGCAGGAGGACCTCCCGGTTGCCGGCCCGCACCACGAAGATGTCCTGCGGCCCCTGGTCGATCACCGACTCCAGCACGCCGATCCGGCCGGCCTTCGCATCGATCACGGCAAATCCGGTTACCTCGTGGTAATAGAACTTGTTTCCCGTCAGGGGGGGCAGGAAGGAAAGGGGCAGGTAAAGCGATTTTCCCGCCAGGGCGATGGCCTCTTCCTCCGTGCCCACATCCTCGAGCTGCACATAGGCGGAGGTGCCGCTCTTGAAATTGACGGATCCGATGGCAAAAGGGACCAGCTCCGCTCCGATCTCCACAAATACCGCCTCCAGGTCCCTGTATGGTTCGATGTCGTCCACGTCAAAAAAAAACATCAGGCTCCCTTTGTAGCCTGATGTTTTAACGATCTTACCCAAATAGTAATAATCTTTTCTATCCATTCCACAATGCTTTCAGGAAAGTATAATTCGCTGCGGTGTGATCCATGGAATGAAAATGATCCGGGAATTCGCGCCTGTGCGCCGGAAAGGAATTGCTATTCCTCTTTCTTCTTTTCCTCTTCTCCTTCGTCTGCAACGTTCTCTTCCTTGGCTTCCTCAGCTTCCGCTTCGGCTTCCGGAGCAGCTTCTTCCTTCTGTTCTTCCGCTTCTGCGGGTTCCTCAGCCTTCGCTTCCTCAGCCTTGGCTTCCGGTGCCTCTTCTGCTTCCTCTGCGGTCACTTCCTCCGCTGCGGTCTCTTCCGCGGCCTCTTCCTTGGCCTCTTCCACGATGGCTTCGGCTTCGGCCTCTGCCTCCATTTCTGCAACGACCTCTTCTTCTG